>NZ_VCKY01000377.1 GCF_005889735.1 Nonomuraea turkmeniaca | reverse complement strand
ACCATGTCCACCGCGTGTTCGACGTTCTCGACGACGATCCCGGCCAGGTGCGGGAGAAGCTCTTCGACACACTTCGGACACGATCAACTACTGAACCGTTCCACGTCACAAGATCAGCGACAGAGCCCCTTTACCTGTACCTGACTCTGCACATGGCCCCGTACGCCGACAGGTGCGACAACGAGGCGATCAGGGATGATGGCGACGCGGGCATGACTCACTTCGGAAGATGATCAACGGGTGTAGGAACCTCGATGATCTTCCGAACCGGTCATGCCCGCCCTGCTACCTCCAGCAAGGGCGCGTCTGCACCAATCACCTCAACCCGGACACCAGTCGCGACTTTGCCGGGGCCCTGGCTCCCTACCCCGCTCGTCACACCCATCGACGACTTGAAGACACCGCCTCCGAAACGCAGTCGGCTGGAACGGCGAGATGCGCCACCAGCTTTATGGCTCGGCGAAGGGTTCATCGCTCCACCGGAATCAGGCCTGATCGCCTTGGATATGAAGCAGGAACTCGGGCACCGGCCCATGAGGAGCCACCAGACGCACCGCACGGGCGATCTGGTCATACACCCGCTCCCACTCCTCGTAGTCCTCAGCGATCGTTTCGATCAGCGCGAGCTCTCGTTCGAACAACGGAGCCAACGGGAGGAAAGCCGGACCCGCAGCGAATCGGCCATGGAGCCAAGGCATGTCGGCTTCTTCGACAGTGATCTCGCCAACGAGAACGTCATCACGCATTACGCGCCAAACTTCATCACCAGCCACCGCTGCCCCGATCCCTACCCTCAGACGATCAGCGCATCCTAATGATCGGCACTGACAGGGACTCTCAGCGGGACGACAAACCCGCACCTTCTGATCAGCTGAGGTGGGGCCAAAACTCACGCCAGATCAAACGCCCCAAGATCGCCAAGTGGGGCCAGAACTCACGCCAAGGTGGAGCCACTTTTCGCGCCTGAAATCAGTCACCAGGACGAATCTGAGCAACATCGCCCGGTGGGCCACCCAGAACCCGGCACCCGCGGCCACCAGGAACACGGCGAAGGTCAACGCCATGGCGACCAAGACGGGGATGTGGTTCTGGAGGCTCGGGTCGATGATCCAGTCTTCCAGCGGGTCCCCCGTCCCGGGGAATCCCGACAGATCACGCAGGAGAGGCGTCGCCGTCCATGACGCCACCGCCAACTCGGTCGCCCCCAGCCCCGAACCGACAAGCAGTGCTGTGATAAGGCCGGCCCGACGCGCCTTATGCATGCCCCACCGCGCGACCAACAGACCGGCGAGCAGCGCGCACACATGCCCGACCGCGCTACCAGTAGTAGCGGCCAAGACAGCCTCGCGATGCCACTCCGCGACGTACTGTCCCGGCCACTGCGGGTCAGTCACCAAGTCATTCCCCAGCTGGAGGTTAGGGGCGACCAGCACCGCGGACGCGCTAGCGGTTACCACCAGCAGGAACGCGTAGACAGCGATATGGCGGCTCTTGCTCTCCCTTAACAGCGAAAGATGCGACATGTCGCCATCATGCGCGATATCAGAATCTCATGAGCCGATTGCGCGCAGAGGGCGCAGCGAGCCGAGGGCACGCCGAAGCGACTCCGACGATGATCAGATCGATCTGTTCCTACCTGTGCGGACGCCTGGCGGGATCCTCCGCCAGGCGCCGCTATTCTCCTGGAGATTGGTAAGCGACCACTGTGTTGCGACAACCCCTGGAATTCGCCGGCCGGAGACGGGGCGCTCCGAGGCACGCTGCTCAAGGACGAGCAGCGAACGTCGTCAAGGGGTGCTCAGGGGTGGTAGCAGCGGACGTGCTCGGCGATCTCCGCTGCGGCCTCCGCCCCATAGGCCGCGGTGAAACGCTCGAGGAAACTCTGCTGCCCGAGCTCGTACTCCTGCCCGCCGACCCGCTCCAGCACGTGCGTGGCGGTGAGGTTGCCGATCTGCCCGCACCGCTCCAGCGGCAGCCCCCAGGCCAGCCCGGACATGAACCCGGCGCGGAAGGCGTCACCGACGCCGGTGGGGTCGGCCTTGCCCCGCTCAGGAGCAGGCGCCACCTGAATGGACGGCTCGCCCTTGCGGTCGATGACGGCGCCCTTGGGCCCGAGCGTGGTGATCCGCACCCCGACCCGGTCCAGGATCTCCTCGTCCGACCAGCCGGTCTTCTGCTCGATGAGCCCCTTCTCGTAGTCGTTGGAGAAGAGATAGGCGGCCCCGTCGACGAGCTGGCGGATCTGCTCGTCCTCCATGCGCGCCAGCTGCTGGGAGATGTCCGCGGCGAACGGGATGCCGCGCTGGCGGCACTCGTCGGTGTGCCGCAACATCGCGTCGGGGTCGTTGGGGCTGATGAGCACCAGGTCGAGACCGCCGACCCGGTCGGCGACAGGCCGCAGCTCGATGAGCCGCGCCTCGGCCATCGCTCCCGTGTAGAAGGAGGCGATCTGGTTGTGGTGCTCGTCGGTGGTGCACAGGAAACGCGCGGTGTGCTGGGTCTCGGAGATGTGCACGGAGCCGCAGTCGACACCGTGACGCTCCAGCCATGACCGGTAGTCGGCGAAGTCGTTGCCGACGGCTCCCACCAGAATCGGCTTCAGGCCGAGGCAGCCCATGCCGAACGCGATGTTCGCGGCGCACCCGCCGCGCCGGATCTGAAGGTCATCGACCAGGAACGAGAGTGACACCCGGTCGAGCTGCTCGGCGATGAGCTGATCGCCGAAGCTTCCTGGGAAGGTCATCAGGTGGTCTGTCGCGATGGAGCCGGTGACGGCGATGCGCACGGGATTCTTCTTCCTCGTTGTCAGCAGGCCAATGAGCCCCACGAGAATACGGCAAGGTCCCGCGCGCACAAAGGCGAGCGGGACCCGGCGACCGACCTACGACTAGTTGAACGAGTCACCACAGGCGCACGAGCCGGTGGCGTTGGGGTTGTCGATGGTGAAGCCCTGCTTCTCGATGGTGTCGACGAAGTCGATGGTGGCGCCCATCAGGTAAGGAGCGCTCATCCGGTCGGTGACCACACCGACGCCGTCGAAGTCCGACACAACGTCGCCGTCCATCGACCGGTCGTCGAAGAAGAGCTGGTAGCGCAGGCCGGAACAACCGCCCGGCTGCACGGCGACCCGCAGCTGCAGACCCTCTTCACCCTGCTGCTCCAGCAGGCTCTTGACCTTGGCGGCGGCCGCGTCAGTCAGGACCAGGCCCTGCGTCGTGGTCTCGCTGCTCTCAACCGTCATCTGCTGACTCCCTAACCCGGCTGTCTGGTTTCGACGTCCTACTAATGACGCTACCAACACCTGGCCGATGCCACACATTCCCGGGGCCGTCCCGGACCAAGACCCCCGGAATAAAGCACGGTCGCCCGTGTGTCATGATGAGTATCGTCAATTCGACGATAAGGGGGTGTGGCCATGACCACCCAGACTGCGCTGCCGCTCTTCGTCCTCGGCCGGGGCGCCGATCCGCACAGCGAGAAGGGGGTCGACTGCCCGGGCGAGCTGCCCCAGGCGTCCGACCCCGGCCTGGTGGAACGTGCCCGCAAGGCGAAGGAGGCGCTGGGCGACCGCCTGTTCGTACTCGGACACCACTACCAGCGCGACGAGGTCATCCAGTTCGCCGACGTGACGGGCGACTCGTTCAAGCTCGCCCAGCAGGCGGCGGCGCGGCCCGAGGCGGAGTACATCGTCTTCTGCGGCGTGCACTTCATGGCCGAGTCCGCCGACATCTTGACGAACGAATCACAGAAGGTCATTCTTCCGGACTTGGCGGCCGGGTGCTCGATGGCCGACATGGCCACGTTCGACCAGGTCGAGGAGTGCTGGGAGGCTCTGGAGGACGCCGGGGTGGCCGATCAGGTGATTCCGGTCACATACATGAACTCCAGCGCCGACATCAAGGCCTTCTGCGGCCGCAACGGCGGCGCCGTCTGCACCTCCTCCAACGCCCGCCGGGCCCTGGACTGGGCGTTCGAGCAGGGCGAGAAGGTGTTGTTCCTGCCCGACCAGCATCTGGGCCGCAACACGGCGGTGCTGGAGATGGGCATGTCCCTGGACGACTGCGTGGTGTGGAACCCGCACCGCCCGAACGGCGGCCTCACCCGGGAGCAGCTGGAGCGTGCCAGGATGATCCTCTGGCGCGGCCACTGCTCGGTCCACGGCCGCTTCACGGCCGAATCGGTGGACGACGTACGCGCCCGCATCCCCGGCGTGAACGTCCTCGTGCACCCGGAATGCCGCCACGAGGTCGTGCTCAAGGCCGACCAC
Source organism: Nonomuraea turkmeniaca (assembly GCF_005889735.1). GTDB lineage: Bacteria > Actinomycetota > Actinomycetes > Streptosporangiales > Streptosporangiaceae > Nonomuraea > Nonomuraea turkmeniaca. Next base: position 2,348 of record NZ_VCKY01000377.1, on the reverse strand, counting down.
GTGGGCTCGACCGAATACATCATCAAGAAGCTGGAGGCGGCCCCGGCGGGCTCGAGCTGGGCGGTGGGCACGGAACTGAACCTGGTGAAGCGCCTGGGCCAGATGTTCCCCGACAAGAACGTCTCGTTCCTGGACCGGACGGTCTGCTACTGCTCGACGATGAACCGGATCGACCTCCCCCATTTGGTGTGGGCACTGGAGTCGCTGGTGCTGGGAGACGTGGTCAACCAGATCACGGTGGACGAGGACACGACGTACTGGGCCAAGGTCGCCCTGGACCGCATGCTCGCCCTCCCCTAACCCGATTTATCCCCATATCCCGGCCCAACTCCGTGCACCTCCGCCAGGTGTGCGGGCCGGCGATATGGCTTCCATGCCTGAAGGCCGACCACGTGGGCGACCTGATCGAGGACATCCGCGAGCCCTTGGAGGCGCTGACGACGTGGGCGCGGCGGGCCGCGCCGGTCATCGGCGTGCGGCTGTGGGTGGCCCGTGGCGGCCGGGGAGAATGCCCGGTGATCCTCTGCCAAGGAGGACCGGGCTCGTGGGACACCCTGGACGACGTGGCCGGGCCGCTGGCGGATGTCGCGGTCGCGCACCGCTGGGTCTCCGTGGTTCGGCGTGAGCTTCGAATGCAACGCCACCATCAACGCCCACGACAAGCGCCACTGGGGCACTCCGGAGCCGCGGGCGCGGTGCGCGGCGCTCCAGGGTCCACCGACGACCCCGCGGGGATTCCGGTCGGCGGTGAGCGCCTTCCTGAGGGAGACGGGCCAGGTCAGCCGCTAGGCGAAGTCATAGCCGACCTGGACGGTGACCGTGAGGGTCTGACGGCCTGGGCTGATCGAGGCGCCGGCGTCGGCTGCCGCGACGGCCATGGTCCGCAGCGGCTGGGGACCGCCCCTGACGTCCTCGCTCACCGAGACGACCCCGCCCAGGGGCCGGCCGGCCAGCTCGGCGTAGTGGGCGGCCTTGGCGGCGGCGTCGCGGAACGCCCGGGTTCTGGCGTCCTTGAGCTGGTCGGCGGGGTCCGACAGCTCGAAGGCCACGCCGTTGAGCCTGGCCTCCTCGCCGACCCCGGCGACGGTGTCGATCACGCGGTCGGCCTGGGTGAGGTCGCGAATGACGACCTCCACCCCCTGGGCCGCACGGTAGGCGGCCACTTTCGGGTACGTCTCGTACTCGGGTCCCAGCGACAGCTCCACCGTCCGTACGTCCTCCGCGGCGATCCCCACCTGGCTCAGCGCGTCGGCGAGGCGGGCGGCGGCGGCACGGACGGCGGTGAAGGACTCCGCGGCGGACGCCCTGCGTACCTCGACGCCCGCGTGCAGGCGCAGGATGTCGGGCCCGGCCAGGACGCTGCCCTCGCCGATGACGGTGATGTCCACGCCAACCCCCTTGGATGGGTTTCGCCCTTGATCCTAGGCTTCCTGCCCGGTGAGACGAAGCTCATGAGGCGGTGCGGGTGAATCGGAAACCCATCCTGTCGAACTCGGCCTTGACGGGCGCGGTCGCCAGCACGCGGGTGACCTGCCCGGACATGTCGATCACCACGGCCTCATGCCCGGCTCCCTTGGTGCGCCACACCGCCAGGTGGTCGTCGTCCCACCAGCCGATGAGGCGGTTGCTGGTGAACGGGATGGTGATCGGCTGGGGGTCGTCGCCGGAGGTGGTGCGAGCGCAGAGCGCGGTGCCCTCCGGCGTGCAGTGAGCCAGGAAGCGGGTGCCCGACGGGGAGATGTCGTCGCCTTCGACCCACACCGGCGACCCCACGTTCGGCAGCGTACGCAGCAGCTTGCCGTTCAGATCGTAGAACGTCATCCGGCCGCCCACCCACGTGCCGACCGCCCGGCTGCCCGCGTCCCAGAAGAAGCGCCACTCCCCCGCGCCCGTCTCCTTGATCTCGTACGCGCGTCCCTGCTCGGCGGCGACGTCGATGATGCCGTACCCGTACTCGACGGCGTTGCCGTTGACGTCCTTGTAGAGGGTGACCAGGCCGTGCCTGCCGTCGGGCGACCAGCGGGGCGTGGTGGGGAAGACCGGCTTCCTGCTCACCTTGACGGTCCGCTTGGCGCCGGTGACGTGGTCGACGATCGACACGGTGGCGAAGAGGTCGGTGCTGTAGTCGGCGTCGGTGCCGAGAGCCAGATTGGTCTGGGAGTCCAGGGCGTACTCGAAGTAGCGGGAGTCCGCGGAGAAGGTGTCGGTGGCGTGTTTACGCACGTAGAGGCGCTTGCCGCGGTCGACGGTGTAGGAGGCGAGCTTGATGGGGTCGCCGTCGGTCTCCTCCATGCGGATGGAGGTGCCGGGGAGTGGGATCGTGCGGGCTGTGGGGGTCGGGGTTGGCG
>NZ_VCKY01000376.1 GCF_005889735.1 Nonomuraea turkmeniaca | reverse complement strand
GTCTGCACGCGAAGAGTGCTCCTCGCTCTGGAAGGTTGTTGATCTCGACAATCCGTAATCTTCCAGATCAGGGGCACTCTTTGCTGTCTAATCGATCACTTGGTCGGAACTCTCCTCAGCCGCCGTGTAGGGTCGGGGGCTGGCGCGGTGGCGTCTCCTGGCGGTAGGGCCTGAGGCCTTCATTCCGCCGATTTCCCGGTCGGTTGTGCCACCCCAGTGACCGTGGCCAGGTTCGTTACCCCGTTTCCAGCCCCCGCCCGTCGAACCGTGCATGCCGTTCTCCGGCACACGGCTCACCGACGTCGTTCACCGCCTGGCATTCGGCATCCCCCGCCAGTCCCGGAAGGGCCTGGGCGGGACGACGATTCCCGACAACGTGACCAGGCCGAGCTGGTCCGGGGACTGGAAGGCCACAACCGACCAGCCGAACCCCCGCGAGCGGCGATGGCGTTTGCGAAGCACGAGCGCCATCCGCATCCGCGCATAACTCCTGATCTTGTTGAAGTGCCGGGAGGAGTTACCGAACCGGAAATAGGCGGCCCAGCCGCGCAGGAACCGGTTGATGTCCTCCACGATCACCTCCGGGCGCAGCAGCAACCTGGACCGGAGCGTCAGCTGACGAATCCGATCACGAGCGTGCTGCATGGCCCGGTCGGCGGGCCAGCGAGCGAGGAAGGTGACAGGCCGCTTGCCGTCCCGGCCCGAACTGCGCACCAGCCGATGGTGAAAGCCGAGAAAATCCAGCCCTTCCCCACCGACCTCCAGGTGCACGATCCGGGTCTTGGCCGCCTTCGGCTTCAAGCCGAGCTCGGCCAGCAGCGCCGTCAGCCGCGCGAGCGCGCGCTCAGCCTGACTGCGAGACCAGCACATCACCGTCACATCGTCGGCATAGCGCACCAGAACCCCATCAGCCTCATCCCACGCCCGATCGAGTCGGTGCAGGTAGACGTTGCACAAGACGGGTGAAATCACCCCGCCCTGCGCAGTTCCGGTGACCGGCCGACGCACCTGCCCCTCCTCCATCACCCCAGCACGCAAGATCGCGCGCAGGAGCTTGAGAACGGACTGGTCACAGATGCGTTCCTCGACCGCTCGTATCAACTCCTGATGCGGAATCGCCGAAAAGCAGTCGGCGATGTCCGTCTCCACCACCCACCGGCGCCCCCGATAACACTCATCGATGAGCACCTGCAAGGCGTCGTGCGCCGAGCGCTTCGGACGGAACCCGAACGAGCAGCCCAGCATGTCCGCCTCGAAGACCGGTTCGAACACGATCTTCAATGCGGCCTGCACGATGCGGTCCCGAACCGCGGGAATCGACAACGGCCTCTGCTCGGCCGTGCCCGGCTTAGGGATCAACACCCGCCGCGCCGGGAGCGGCCGATACCGTCCCTCCCGCAACTCGTCGGCCAACTCATCGAGCAGCCGGGCAACCCCGTACTCCTCGACCTCGGCCAGGGTGGTCTTGTCGATACCCGGTGCGCCGTTGTTGGCGCGCACCGCGACCCACCCGCGCTGCAGCACATCTCTGCGGCAGACCTTGTCATACAGCGCGTGGAATCGACGCCCGGGATCAGCCTCGGCCGCCCGGTACAGCGCATGCTGCAAGGCTCGGACCGGATCACGCGGAACCCGTGGTTCCCGCGATCCCGACGCGGCGGAACTAGCCAGACCGGCACTCACCGGGCCCCTCCTCAACAGTCACTGCGCATCGACGAAGCAGCGGCCCTTCCCTCACCGCCGGTTGTGTTGTCCGGTCGGCTCCAGCAGTACTACGGCCGCCTCCGACGCCCACCCGGCCGGCACTCCATTTCCCAGCGTTGACCGGTTATAGGACGCCACGCTCCGGCAACACACCCATGTCCGCAGGTTGCCGGGCCGGGGAGGGCCTCCCCAGTTCCCGCCGCCACTGTCGATACGTTCCGCGCCCCATACGCCGGGGAGTCCTTGACGGCTGCGCTTCCAGGCTCTTCACCGCGTCCATGGCCTTCGCCCTGGATTCGGGGGCTCGGCTCTCCCTGGTTCCCGACCTCGCGGCCGGGACCTCTAACGACGCCGCAGGCTTCGCTTCATGCTACGGACCGCATCGTTGCTCCCCCATGAAAGGGCCTCTGACGCTGGGCTTCGACCCCGCCCGTTTCCAGACGAAGCCGCCAGCCTGCTACCGGGCCTCCTGGCAGCTACCCGGACCGGACTCCCACCGGCAAGCGACGACGAGCTTACAAACAGACGATCAGCCGCTACGTCACGGCTTCACCTCCGTTCTGCTGGGCGCACGAATCGCCGAGGCTAGGTCGACCGAGACAACCTCAGATCAACCTACGTGCGCAAGTTCGACGCTCTCTACGACTCTGCTGGTTAACCCAGTTTGGTGGCTCCGGTTCATGATCTGATGGTGTCTGTGCTGATCATGACGGGTGTGGCAGCAGTCGTCGGTACAAAGCCGCTTGAACGCTGAAACAGCGGAAGGAAGATCCCGCCAGCGGCCTCGGACGGAACGTTACGATAACCGATATGTCTGTGGGGAAGCGCCAGAGTTCTGAGCCGCTGGGGCGGCGTCTGCTTGCGGCGAGGGAGCGGTCCTTTGTCGGGCGGGAGGAGGAGTTCGCCGCCTTCGAGACGGCGCTGCGTACCGGTGGCCGGGTGCTGTTCGTGCACGGTGCGGGCGGTGTCGGGAAGTCGGCCTTGCTGCGGCGGTTCGCGCAGGAGGCGTCGGCGGCCGGGCGGCCCGTGACGATGCTGGACGGGCGCACGCTGGGCCCGTCGCCGGCGGCCTTCGAGTCCGCCGCCGACTCGGTGTTCGGCGATGAGCGCGCGGTGCTGCTCGTCGACACTTTCGAGCACATCCAGAGTCTGGAAGGCTGGTTGCGCGAGCGGTTCCTGCCCCGCATCCCGGTCGGTGCGCTGGTCGTGGTGGCCGGGCGTTTTCCTCCAGACCTGGTGTGGCAGGCCGATCCGGCCTGGTCGGACACGCTGCAGGTCATGCCGCTGCGTGACCTGGATCCCGTAGACGCGGCGGCGCTGCTGGAAGCCCGTGGCGTGGCCGAGGAGGTGCGTGAGCCGCTGCTGGGTTTCGCCGGCGGGCATCCGCTGGCCCTGTCGCTGGGCGCTGCGGTGGCGATCAAGGACGGGGGAGCGAGTTCCCGTTGGACGCCGACCAGGGATGTGGTCGCCACTCTGATCGATCAGTTGGTCGGTGAGGTGCCGAGCCTGGCGCACCGGCACGCGCTGGAGGTGTGCGCACACACCTACGTCACCACAGAGGAGTTGTTGCGCGCGGTCCTGCCCGACGACGACGCGGCAGCCCTGTTCGCGTGGTTGCGGCGGCTGCCCTTCATGGAGTCCGGCCCGCTGGGGCTGTACCCGCACGATGTCGTACGCGAGATCCTCGAGGCGGATCTGAGCTGGCGCGACCTGCAGCGCCACACCGAATTGCAGCAGCGCGTCAACACCCATCTCATGGCCCAGATCCGCACCGTAGCCGACACCGACGTGCTGCGAGTCGTCGGCTCGATGTTCTATCTACGCCGCCACCGCAGATCTCCGTCAGGGCGGGACTTTTGGCGTCAGGAGGACAATGTATATGAAGACGCCTTCCGGCCCGAGGACATCGAGACCGTGGTGGGCATGGTCGCCGAGGTCGACTGCGAGGAGTCGGCAGCCGCTGTCGCCTTCTGGGCTCCCCGGCAACCGGAGGCTTTCCACCTTTATCGGCACATATCAACCGGTGAGCTGGTCGGTGTCTGCACCTGGCCTCGCCTGGAACGGCCTGATGACGAGGAGGCAGCCGCGGACCCGATCGTCGCCGCCGCCTGGGCCTACGCCCGCGCGGTCGCCCCGCTGCGGCAGGGTGAGCACCTGGGTGTCGGGCGAATCTGGGTGCGCGAGCCGAACCAGGGCCTGTCATCGGTGATGGAGTGGCGCGGCGTGGGCCACTCGCTGCGGTCCGAGCGCATGGCCTGGTCGTTCATGGGCCTGCCCGTCGATGACCCCAGATGCGGCTACTATCGGCGTGACAGCCCGTACGAAGTGGATGAGCACATCTGGCTGGGAGACCGCGAGTACACCCTGTTCGCCCACGACTGGCGGGCCTTGCCCGCCCAGGTGTGGCTCGACCGGTTGCTCTCGGCCGACCTGCCAACGAACCCCTCCCCCGGACGGGAGCCTGAACTTAGCGTGCTGTCGCAGGCGGAGTTCACCGACGCTGTCCGCAAAGCCCTGCGGCACCTATCACGGGCCTCCGAGCTGGCCGCCAATCCCCTCGTCCGCAGCAGGCTCGTCGTCGGCCACGCCGACCCCGCCCAGGCCCTGCGCCGGCTCCTCGAACAGAGCATTGAAAACCTGGGCCAGGACCCGCGCGCGAGCAAGCTCCGCCGCGCCCTCGACGCCACCTACCTGCGCGGCGTGCCCACCCAGGAGGCTGCCGCCACACGCCTTGGCCTGCCCTTCACCACTTACCGCCGCCACCTGACCACCGGCATCGAACGCATCTGCGCCGACCTCTGGCATCGTGAGCTCTACGGGACCAATGAGAGTTGAGGCCATTGTTGCCGGAGGGCCGCCCGCTTCCATGGCGCTTACCCACTCCGGACGCCGGGACCCTGCGCCGCGCCCGCGGAGCGGCGGTGCTGCGCGCTCCCAGCGGCATGCTCGTCGGAGAAGCCGGCGTCCACGGCCGCCTTGGCGGCAATTCCATATAGAGCCCACCCGCCCACGCCGCACAACGACGTCCCATCGCAACGGCCCATTGCTGATCAATCGCCTCCGCACACGCTCGAATACGTTCGCGCCGGTACATGGAGCTGGAGGCCCTTGCCGAGTGTCGCAAGAAAGCGGATTCAGTTGATTCCGAAAACAAGACAAACGATGATAAAGTGACTATTGAGGCGATTGCTTCCTATTAGTCACCGACTATGGGTGACCTTCTCAAACACCACCTCCCTGGGCGCGTCCTCAGCCTTGAGTTTCTTGTTCTCGGCCCGCAGCCGGCAGCCGGGCCGGTTCCTCAGATTCCGCGTCCTTCTTCGGTTTACCTGTCGAGGAGGCCAGCGTCCCGTTCTCCTGCTGCTTTCTCCAGTGTTCGATGTGCGAGTGATACAGCCTTTTCCCCGCGCATCAGGGCGCCGCGCTCGGGGCTGCCCTCGAGCAGGGCGTCGAAGGCCGCCAAGATCCGCGCCTTGTAGGCCGCGGTGAACGTCCGGCGCGTCGGCCGGCTGGCCAGAAACTGATCACCAGCTCTGGACAACACCTCAGAATTGATCCTGGCGCAGGTCACACGCCTCAGCCGGACTGCACGTTGTTTGTCCAGCCGCTCTGTCCCTCGCTGGACAACCCATGGGTTCGCTAAAACAGTGCTTCAGGAACACCCCTCGTTATCCACGAACGGAGAAACGGATGCGTACCCTTCGAACTTTCGCCATGACCGCCGCAGTCCTGGCTGCGCTGGCAAGCCCCGCTCTGACCGGCGCCGCTCTCGCCGATCCGCCCCCGCCGGGCAACTGCGAGGCCCAAGTCGATCTCAGTCGAGACTCGGGCTACGCATACTGCTTGTCAGGCTACGGCTGGGTTCGAGTCATCTTGGTGTGCATGAACGATCTCAGCAAGCGAACCAACGTCTACGGCCCCTGGGAGCCGAGCGACGGCCATACAAGTAATGCGTGGTGCCCCAGCAGCTATCCCAATGCGATGAGCGCCTCGTACCAAACCAAGCGGGTCTAGCTTTATCTTTAACCCTTGGTGATCCGGGAAACGGCCCCCGGTTAATCAATGAGACTGTCAATCCCCTCAAAGCGTAGAGACGGTCCTATGCCACAGCAGCCCTCAGCAGGGCCGATGAGGCTTTTCTTGTTGACGGCCTTGTGTGGCATGTGTGACAGCTACCGTGCCGGCCTCGTCCGGGTCCAGCACGGGGCGCACGAGCAGACGACCGCCGCGGCGCTGGGTGACCTCGGCCAGGCCCGCGCGTTCCAGTTCCCGGAGCCTGCGTCGGCCGGTGTCCGCCGAGGCGCCCACCATGCCGCCGAGGTGGCCGACGGAGGTCTCCAGCGGCTGGCCAGCCTCACCGTGACTGGCTAGTACCAGCGCGTACAACCGCCACGCGGCCGGGGAGATGCGCTGGCCGGCCTCACCGGAGGCCTGCAGGAGATCCAGCGTCCAGGCCGGCACCGGCGCAGTGCCTTGGCGCTCCAGCCCAGTGTCCGCGGCCCGGAGCGTCATGCCGGTTGTGTACACAAACGAGCGCCGTTCTTGATCGTCCGCCGTTACGTCTCGCCGCGGCGTGCCCTGCCTGCGGCCTGAGCGGCCACGACGCGGGCCAGCCAGGCCCGCTCCATGGCCGGTGTCGGATCGCCGGGGTGCGGGCGCTGGTCCTCCGACTCCTTCGCACGCTGCTCCGCCGTCATCGCCGGCACGGCCATCAGGCACCTCTCCCGTAGAGGTATCAGCTGGTCAATGACCCCCGCCAGAGATCACGACGTGGCCGCCGCCGATCATCATCCCGCACAGCGTCACCAGATGTGACACCAAACCCGGTTCGCCGTTCCACTCCTACTGGCAGGCCAAAAGGCTCAGTGACACCGTCGCGGCCCGGCGGGAAGGTGTCCTGAGCCTCTATCCACGGCGTGAAGTCCGAAGCGGGGTTAGCGAAATGAAGTGAGGTGTCCCCTGAACTGGGAGGATGGGAGTTCTCTACGCTTCCATCGCCCGCTGCAAAGGACACCTCGTAAGTTGAAATTCTCCCATACCGCCAGCCGTACGCAGGCGA
>NZ_VCKY01000375.1 GCF_005889735.1 Nonomuraea turkmeniaca | reverse complement strand
GCCGAAGCCCACCCCGACGAAGACGACCCCGACCCCGACGAAGACGGCTGCGAAGCCGACCCCGACCAGGACGGCTGCGAAGCCGACCCCGACCAGGACGGCTGCGAAGCCGACCCCGACCAGGACGGCTGCGAAGCCGACCCCGACCAGGACGACCCCGCCGCCCGTGAAGAAGAACCCCTACACCGCGACCCAGGTATGCGGTGGCGGTTTCGTCGTCCAGCGGTCGAGCTCGTTCACCGGCGGCACCACGTACCAGCTGTGGAACAACAGCACGAGCCAGAACTGCGTGGTCACCCTCAAATCGGGCCCGGACGTCGGCAAGTCCACACCGGTGAGCGCGACGCTGGAGGTGCAGGGCGGTGGCGGCAAGACCGACTCCGGGAACTTCGAGTACTACGCGGGCCCGGTCAAACTGCCCGCCAAGGGCAAGTGCGTCCGCTACGCCGGCAGCGCGGGCTCAGGGAGCACGAGTGCGGGGTGGGCCAACTGCGGCTAGGTACCGTCTACGCTATCCCGTCATGATTGGTCGCGCCCTTTTTGCGAGCCTGATCGCGCTGCACATCCTCGGGGCCCCCGCGGCGGCCGCGCCCGAGGAGTGCAACCCGAAGAAGGGCACGCTGAAGCTGCCCGCCAGCGAGCCGTGGGCGCAGAAGCGGCTCGACATCAAGAACGCCTGGCGGCTGAGCAAGGGCGCGGGCGTGACGGTCGCGGTCGTCGACAGCGGGGCCGATTACCACCCGCAGGTCCAGATCTCCAAGATCATCGACGAGACGCACACCGGCCACCGCGACTGCGTGGGCCACGGGACCGCCGTCTCGGGCATCATCGGCGCCCGCCACCTGGCTGGAGTCCCCTTCCACGGTGTCGCGCCCGACGCCCGAATCGTGATGGTCAAGCAGAGCAACAAGACCGAGGGCGACATCAACAAGCTGATCGGTGGCATCAACGACGCGGTCGCGGCCAAGGCCAAGGTGATCAACGTCTCCGTGCGCGCCTCCGACCACCCCGGGCTGAGAGCCGCCGTCCAGCGGGCGCTCGATCAGGACATCGTCGTGGTCGCGGCAGCCGGGAACGTCACCGGACCCGACGACCAGGACGTGCCCGCCTATCCCGCGGCGTACGAGGGTGTGCTGGCCGTGGGGGCGGCCACTCCCGACGGCCGCCGCGCCGACTCGTCCAACGCCACCACCCCGGTCGGCGTGCTCGGTCCCGGTACGGACATCACCGCTCCCTGGCCGGGCCGCGCCTACATGCGCGGCCTGCAGGGCACCAGCTTCGCCGCGCCGTACGTGGCGGGCACCGCCGCCCTCGTGCGGGCCCGCTTTCCCAAGCTCACCCAGGAGCAGGTACGCCGCCGCATCATCGCCACCGCCGACGGCACCGCCGGCGCGGGCACCGGAGCGGGCATGGTGAACCCGGTGCTCGCGGTCACGGCTGTGCTGCCCTACGAGGCCGCCAACGCGCCCGTGGTGGCCGAGCCACCGCCCGCCGCGCTGCCGGCCGATGCCATCGCCAAGGTCCCGCCCCGCGACGAGACCGCCATCGGTATCTCGATGGCGGTCGGAGCCGGCGCGATGATGACGATCGCGGTGGCGGGCGCGCTCGCGCTGCTCATTCCGCTGGGCCGGCGCCGAGGCTGGCGGGCGGGCCGGCCGTCCTGAGGGTTGCAGTTCGGTGAATTGTTGATTCGCTCGTCAAACTACTGATGCCAATGTGGCGTATTTGGTTAAATGTCCCCTTGAGATCATGGATTTACTGAAGGGACAGAGATGCACCCCCTGCGGCCGGGTGATCCCGAGAAGCTGGGCGCGTACGTCATCTCGGGACGACTGACGGATGGGCCACGTGGTACGGCCTATCTCGGCAAGGAGTCCGAGGACGCGCCCCTGAGAGTGGTCAAGTTATTGCCCGCCGCCCCGGAACAGGGCGGCGACGACATCGCTCGGCTCACCGGGGTGCAGCGCGTCTCCAGTTCGTACGTCGCCAGGACCTTGGACGCCGGCAAGCACGGCGACCGGCCCTACGTCGTGCGCGAGCACGTTGAGGGGCGGAGCCTCGCCGAGATCGTGGCCGAGGACGGCCCGCTCGACGCCGACGCGCTCGAGCGGGTGGCGGTGGGCGTGCTGACCGCGCTGACCGCGGTGCACTTGGCCGGCATCACGCACCGCGGGCTCACCCCGCACAACGTGATCATCGGTGCCGACGGCCCCCGGGTGACGGACGTCGACCTCGGCGACCCCGTGGGTGAGGCGGGGTACCGCGCTCCAGAGCAGCTCAAGGGGCTGGGGTACGGGCCGTACGCTGACATCTTCGCCTGGGCCGCGACGGTGGTGTTCGCCGCGACCGGGAAGCCGCCGTTCGGCCAGGACGCCGAGGCGGTGCTGAACGGGCAGCCCGAGGTGGGGAACCTGGGCGAGCCGCTGCGCCAAGTGGTGCTGTCCGCGCTCGCCAAGGACGTCACGCCGCGCCCGACCACGTACATCGCGTTGTTGCGGCTCCTCGGGGACAAGCGGGGCGGCGCCGGCGCCTTGGCGCAGAAGCAGCCGCACCAGCCGGGCGCGCCGATCGAGGGCGTGCCCGTGCAGGGTGTGCCCGTCCCTGGAGCGCCCCTTCAGGGCGTGCCCATCCAGGGCGTGGCCGTCCCAGGCGTGCCCGTGCAGGGGGCGCCCATGTCCGGGATGCCGCCGCAGGCCGGACCGCCCACGCTGCCGGAGCCGCAGACGTGGGGGCCGCCGCCCGTGCCGCAGGAACCCGTCCACGGCGGTCCCCCGCCGATGGAGGGCGTGCCCGTGCCGCCGCCGCCCGGCCCCATATGGGAGCCGCCGCAGTCGGAGCGGCAGGCGACCGTTCCCGGGGAGACGGTGCCCTCCCGCCCCCCTCGCAGGTTCCCTCTGGGGCTCGTCGCCGCGGTGAGCGCGCTGGTGCTGCTGTCCGTCATGGGACTGTGGGGGGCCAACCGGTACGCCTCGACGCAGCGCTTCGAGCCTGTGGCCGCGGCCGTGGGCACGCCGGCGGCGGAGGCCGAGCCCGGGAAGGAGTTCGCGCAGCAGGGCCAGCCGCAGCAGCCGGGGCAGGACCCGTCCGGGCAGGGCCAGCCCGAGGTGACCGTGCCGTGGGCGGACCCCTCGGAGGCCGACCCCGACGACGTGGGCCCGATGGTGCTGCCGACGGATTGGGCGTCGCAGACGCCCACGCCGCCTGAGCTCAGCACCGTACCGACACCCACGCCGCTCAACACCCAGCCGGTCACGCAGCCGACGGCGTCGGCCGCGCCCACGTCGGCCACGCCCGCGCCCACGGTCACGGTGACGCAGACCCCGACGCCGTCTTCGGTCCAGACTCCCGCGCCGACCGTCACGGTCACCGTGACGCCTCCGCCGACGGTGACGGTCACCGCGAAGCCGACGGTCACCACGAAGCCGACGGTCACCACGAAGCCGACGGTCACCGTGAAGCCGACGATCACCGTGAAGCCGACGATCACTGTGAAGCCGACGGCCTCGGCCACCAGGCCGACGGTTTCGGCGCCCTCGCCGACGAAGGTCACGACCGCGCCCAGGCCCACCACGAGCAGCCCACCGCCGGTGACACACAACCCGTACTCGCCGGCCCAGGTCTGCGGAGTGGGCTTCTCCATACAGCGCAGCAAGGCCCTCCCCGGCGGCGAGGTCTTCCAGCTCTACAACGCCCGCACCGGCGAGAACTGCGTGGTCACCATGAAGACCACGGACGTGGGCAAGCGGAGCAGAGTGAGCGCCACGCTCGAAGTTCAGGGTGGTCCCAGCGTCACGGCTGCCGGCGACTACGAGTTCTACGCCGGACCCGTCAAGCTGCCCGCCAATGGGAAGTGCGTGCGCTTCTCGGGCGGCGTCGGGTACGCCAACACCGGTTCGGACTGGGCCAACTGCGGCTGATCCGCACCGCGTAAACCCCCTCCGGGCGTTCCCGGAGGGGGTTTCGTTCACGGTCTCGCGGTCAGGGACGCAAGCCGTTCATCAGCCCGTCCTTGGCGGCCGCCGCGGCCTCCTCCGCCTTGACGACGGCGGCCGTGATCTCGTCGGCGAGGCGGCGGGCGTCGAGCCGCTTCCTGCTCAGCGGGTGGATCTCCAGCTCGACCAGGACGCCGAGCGCGTTCGTCGTGGCCACGATGCGGCCTTCGTCGGCGCGGCCGACGAACTGGCGCGCGCTCCACTCGGCCGCAGCCTCCTCGGCCCGCCTGGCGGACGCCACGATCTCCTCCAGGCGCGCCATCGCCTCTTCCATCTCGCGCATGGCTCATCCCTCCCGCAGCACGCGCGCGATGTGGGGCGCCAGCGGGTCGCCCGCGGCCTGCGCGGACGCGTCCGCGCCTGGCAGGTCGGCCATCAGCTCCGTCAACCGGTCGCCCATGGCGGTGTGGGCCGCGCCGATCGCCTCCTTGACGGCCTCGGCGAGCTGGACATTGTCGAGGCCGCGCAGGCCCCGCGAGTCGATGGCCAGCCCGAGCAGGCGGCCGGCGCCGGAGACCCGGGCGCGTACGACGCCGCCGGCGTCCGTGCCCTCCAGCCGCTCCTGGGCCAGGTCGTTCATCCTGCCGGCCAGCGTGCCGGTCCACTCGTTGATCTCGCGCAGCAGGCCGGCAAGATCGCCTTCCCTGCCTTCAGCGAAAGCTTCGATCTCTTTCATCAGTTTTCCCCCATCGGAACCCAGAGATTCTCCGTCAGGTCGGGGTCCGAGATGTTGGCCGAGAGGTTGAAATTAAGAATTCCCTTATTCGGGTCGCCGTCCTCATAGAACGTGGCTCTCATGTTGTTGAGCTTCCCCTTCACTTCGTAGAGAGCGCTGTCGTTGGCGACGAGAAGGTCGGCGAACTGCGTGATGAGGTTGGCGAGCAGGCCTACGTAGATGCCGCCCTGGGTGAGCAGCATGACCAATCCGACGGGATGCGACCTCATCGCCCATAGTTTTTGGAAGACCGGCCCAGAGGCGAGCACGATGGACAGGACCGAAAAGTCGTACTCGAGCACCTCCTTGGCCTGCTTGTTCATGGCGCTGCTCATCTCCCAGCCCACATCGCCGAGTGCCCCGAACAGGCCGTTGGTCTTGAACCTGATGTTCGTCTCGACGATGGAGGCGGCGTCGCCCGACCAGTTCGTCGCGATATTGTCGGTCCAGCTATTCCACACTTCGCTCCTGCTGGTCTCCACTGAGTCCTTCGTAGCCATCCAGGCGTCTCGCTTTTCGTAGAACAGCTCCGGGTCACCCAGGTTGGCAACGGCCGCCACATCCACGGCTACCACGCTGGCCATGAGCACGGTCCCTACGAACGACGATTCGATTTGCACCCGCCCCCGGCGTAGGGCGGCGATCAAACGCTGGAAGAAGCCGGAATTGGCGGGGGCGGCAGGGGCGGCAGGGGTCGGCGTGGTGCCGCTGGGCACAAGGAGGCCACTAGGCCGGGCCACGAAAGCCGGCTGAGTGCTCTGCGGGGCCGGACCCGAACCGGGCAGGATCAGGCTCGGCGGCAGGTTTGATGGGGTCGACATGCGGATCCTTCTCAGTTATTTCCGCTGGCGATTTCCGCGTCCCGGTAGTTCTGCGCAGCTCTGGTGATCTTGCCGCTGTTGGCTTCAAGGGCGTCACGCAGGATGCCCGCGGCTTCGCCCCAACTATCGGAGGCGTCGTTGTAACGGGCAACGAACATTTGGGCGATAAGGGGGACGCCGGTAAGTGGGGCGCTCCAGTTCTCGAGGCGGGGGACTTGGTCTCTGAGGAGACCTATGTTCGTGGCCGAGTTGATCAGGGCCTCGGCAAACAAATCAATGGAGCCGGCGTTGGACTCGTATCCCGGGAGGTCTGATGATCCGCCGGAGTCGCCGCTCTCCCTGGATGTGTCCGCAGGATCGCTAGGGCTGCTGCTCGTCGCGCTTGGGCGCAGCGACTCCGGCAGGCACACGGGCGGCGGACATGGCGGGGAGTGCGGGCACGGGCTGACCACCGACGGGCTGGACGTCGGAGTCCCCGACGGACTCGGCGTGGTGCTGTCGGACGGGCTCGGCGTGGGGGTGTCCGACGGGGACGGCGTGGGGGTGTCCGACGGGCTCGGTGTCGGGGTGTCCGACGGGGACGGTGACGTCGACGGAGTCGGCTCGGGTGACGGCGTCTCGCTGGACACGCTGGGATCGGGCGTCGGGGAGCTCGGCGGAGATGGGGTCGACACCCGATCTTTGTATCACCGGGGTAAGCCCCCAAAATGGGCATTTACCCAGGCAGGCAACAACATGCGAATACAATTCACATTTGCGTAACCTGGTATTCCCGAAATCAGTAGGGCCGGTAGCCGCCGCCGCTCTCCAGAGAGGAGATGCCCGGGTGGCCGGCGAGGTTGCCGTAGCGGCTGTAGGTGTACAGCACGCCGGCGATGATGTTGTCCACCGGCTCCCGGATCTGGCCGTAACCGGGCAGGGCGTGCGCGTTGAAGGTGGGCGGGATGGTCTGCATCAGCCCCTGGGACGGCACGCCGTTCTTGGCGTTGATGTCCCAGTTGTTGATGGCATTGGGGTTGCCGCCGGACTCGTGGTAGATGACCGTCCAGATGCGCTGGATGTCATTGGGGTCGTTCGGGTCCAGGTCGTTCACGTCCAGACCCCGCTGCCGCATGATCGCGGCCATCTCGGGCGACTTGATGATCGTGAGCGCCTGCTTGATCCAGTCGACGACCTGCGCCTTGGGCGCCGGGGCGTTGCCGTACGACGACGGCGCGCCGACGCCCCCGCCGCCTCCCCCCGCCCCGTAGTC
>NZ_VCKY01000374.1 GCF_005889735.1 Nonomuraea turkmeniaca | reverse complement strand
GTCACGCAGGTTCGGGGCGGGCCGGCCATACGGGAAGAGCCTGTCCACCTCGTGCAGCCACCGCACCTGCGGGATGACCCACGACGGCCCCGGACGCTCGCCGCCGCCGTCGAGGCCGGAGAGCAGGCGCGTGGCCGACTCCGCCGCCTTCTCCGTGAGCAGCGCGGGATCGAACCAGCTGCGCAGCGACCAGGCGCGCCGCTGCACCGCCCGTTCGATCAGGGTCGCCAGCAGGCATTCGCGCCGCCGCGCCGGCAGGTCGGACCAGGCGGCGGCCAGGGCACGCGGCACGCCGGGCAGCGGCCGGTTGCTGACGTAGGCCAGGATGACGGTGTCGCACCAGATGCGCAGCCACGCCCAGTCGGGAGCCTCGGCCAGCACGTCCGCCTCCCGCAGCTCCACGAGCGTGCACGCCTGCCCGGTGCGGCACTGCGCGCCGCACGCCGCCGACCTGCGGCCCCGGATGGGCGGCGGCGGGCCGGGGAGGACCTTCTCCCTGGACTCGCCGAGCGGTACGCGTACCCGCAGCGGCCGGTCCATCCCGTCGGCGAAGACCGCGGCCGAGCCCGGCTGCAGCGACACCACGTGCCGGGACTGTTCGTCGCTCAGGTTCATGGCCGCGCCGACGAGCTTCCTGTCGTCCTCGGCCGGCAACCGGTGCACGACCTTGAGCGCGGTGTTCTTGACGACGTCGGAGACGAGCTTGGTGGGGATCTGCTCGGCCACCACGATGCCCTCGCCGTACGCCCTGACCTCCGCCAGCAGCCCGGCCAGCAGCTCCACGGCGTGCGTGGAGGCCCGCCCCTGGCCGCGGTCGCGCAGCAGCCGGTGCGCCTCCTCGATCACGATGACGTGGCGCAGCTCGTGGGACTTCTCGGTACGCGCCCGCATCCGCAGGTGCTCGACGATCCTGATGATCAGCGTGCCCATGAGGAACGCCTTGTCCTCGTCGTTGGCCACGTCCTCGATGGCCAGCACGACGTCACGTTCGAGGAGGCCGCCGATGTCGGCGGGGTGGCCGCCCTCGAAGAAGCGCCCGGCCGAGCCGACCCGCAACGACCGGAGCCGGAGCGAGATGAAGCCTTCGACGTCGGCCTGGACCTCGCGGCCGTACCCGATCTCCTTGATCACGTCCATGGCATGCTGCTGGAGTTGTTCGAGGGTGGGGATGGTGGGCGGGACGTTGGAGCCGGGTACCGCGCCGCCGGTGACGACGTCCCAGCCGGTGGCCTCGTAGACACGCTGCAGGGCCAGCGACATGATCTGCGGGAACGGCTCCTCGGCGTCGAAGGCGGCCATGAACAGCGCCCTCACCATGTCGATGTGGGCCTGGACCGGATAGCCGGGCTCGGGTTCGAGCGGGTTGATGCTGAACGGCACGCCGTCCGGCGCGGACGGGTTGATGATGGTGACTGTGCCTGATGGTCGCGCTCGCGACGGGTCCTCGCTGGTTACGCAGGCTGCCGCTCTCGGACCCTGTTCGCCGCTCCGGAACTCCTCGACGCGGCCGGCCATGGCGGCGTACTCGGACTTGGCCGGCTCGATGGCCAGCCACGGGATGCGCGCCCTGCTGAGCTGCTCCAGCAGGTGACGCACGGTCTGCGACTTGCCGGAGCCGGTCGCTCCCGTCACGAAGGCGTGCCTGTTGAGCGTGGCCAGCGGCACCCGGAACGACCCGACGCCCCGGTCCTGCCCGTCCAGGATCTCCCCCAGCTCCAGCTCGCCTCCGTCGGCCTCGGAGGTCACGTCGAAGAACCCCGAGTCGAGCACGCGCACGCCGGGCACCTCCCGCCTGGGCAGCCCGGCCAGCGCGGCGAGCGCTCCCGCGGTGGCGGCGAACGGGGCGGCGGCGCCGTCGGCCGGGTCCTGCATGGTGATCGCGAGGGCCTCCGACAGCGCGTAGACCGCGCCGTGCGAGCTCCGCAGCCGGTACGGGTGGTGGCTCATCTCGACCGACCCGACCAGCACGGGCGCGATCTGCCGCAGCTCGTCGGCGGTGGCTCCGCCGGCCAGCACCCGCACGTTCCAGAGTCCGGCCTCCCTGAACGCGTCCAGCTCCTGCATCCGCCGCTCGGCCCGCTCGGCGTCGAACCGAGAGCGCTCGGAGGCGTCGCCGTACTGCCTGAGCACGTTGAGCTGGGTACGCAGGTGCGCCACCTCGGCGTCCAGCAGGTCCGTCGGCTCGGCCACCACCAGCCACGCGAACGGCCGGGACATGAGCGTGACCAGCGTCGACTCGAAGAGCGTCGGCCGCGTCAGCTCGTCCGGGTCCACCCTCTCCCTGCTGCCCAGCGGCGGCGCCTGGCGCCCCGGGCACGGGGTCCACACCAGGTCCGCCAGGTCGGCCAGGTATTCGTCCGACAGCTGCACCCCCCGAGCCCCGCCGGGGAACAGCAGCGGCTGCGGCCCGCTCGGGTGGCCGGGCGTGTCGGTGGCCCGGCGCGGCTGGCGCGGCGGCGACAACGGCCCCGCGTTGGTGATGAGCTCGAGCGGCGCACCGGAACCCCGCGACAGCCACCCGATGACGAACGGCCGGTCACGCTGGGCCGCCGACAACACCGCGGGCAGCACGGTGACGAAATCCCATTCCGCCGACGAGCTTCGCGAGGGCGCGGCAATGGACTGGATCCGATACCAGGGCCCACTCAGCGAGACGCTCGGCTGCATTCTTCAGTCCCCCACAGACGGTTTCTTTGTCAAACTCCGCCAGCCGTCAGCTCGTCACCTTGACATTGACCATCTCATTGCCTGCCCTTTCGCCAGTCCAGGCGTGGCGGTGGTGGCCCCAGGTTGGGCGGCGGCTCCCCGTCGCCCTCCTGCGCCTGGGGGTCGAGTGCCAGCATGGCCTCGCGTACGTCCTCCAATTCGCCGAGTGTGGTCTTGGGGAAGGTGAGGATGGCGGGGTTCGCGTCGGCGAGGCGGACGCGCCGGCCGTGGGCCGTGGCGTCCGTGACGATCACCGAGGTCGTGGGCAGCTGCTGGAGCTGGTGCGGCTCGACGAGGAACTCACGCGAACGCTGCAGCACCCGTTCCTTCTCCGCGATCTTGTCCGCGGTCCTGCCCCACTCGGTGGACTCCGTGATGTCCCCGGCGAGATCGGCGGTGCTCTCCTCCCGCTCCTCCCTGACGTCGTCCACCTGCGAGATCGTCGAGGTGTAGCCGCCGTCGAGCCCCGGCAGCGAGTCGCTGATCGTCTCGGTGAGCTGGGCCAGCTCCAGCCGGTGCTCGGTGCCGACGTGCTCGCTGGCGACCCGCGCGTCCTCGGCGTTGCCCAGCCGCATGAACGCCACCGCCGCGTGGCCCCTGCCGAGGCGTTCCCGGACAGTGGGGGTGAGCGACCGATAAGTCAGGACAAGTCCGGTACGCGAGGTCTCGCAGGCGTCCATCAGGCGGTCGAGCACGTCGCCCCTGAGCTTGTCCGCGCCCGCCACGATGATCGTGTGGTACCAGGGCCGGTCCGAGGCCGGGGACTGGCGCAGGATGTGAGTGAGCGCGGTGGCCACGTACGTGCCGAGCACGCGGTTGCCGAACACGCCCGCCTGCCGGTCCATGCTCACCACGCGCAGCCGGGCGGGCGGCAGGCGTACGGCCTCCGTGCCGAGCGTCTCCAGCTTGCGCAGCTGGGACTCCAGCGCCCAGGCCCGCTCGATCACCACCCGGTCGCTCACCCCGCGCCCGAACAACGTGCCGATGCGTTCCAACTGGGTCGCGGTGATCAGCCCGAACCGCAGGTCGTCCCGCGGGTCGCCCACCTGCGCGAGCGCGCGCAGCGCGGCCGTGACCTGGCTGATCGTGGCGTTGTCGCCGAGCACCTCCAGCACCCGCTCCAGGATGGCGTTGTCGAAGCTGAGGTCACGGGTCGTGCGGTGCTCCTCGCTCACGCTCACCACGTGCGCCAGCACGTCCGCGAACGCCTCCGGCTTCAGCGTGGCGCCCAGGTCCAGCCGGGGTAAGTCGACCGGCAGCACCCAGACCAGCGGGTCGTCGCCACCCTTGCGGGCCAGCTCGATCAGGTCCTTCGCGATCGCGCCCTCGGACAGGTCCAGCACGGTCAGGTGCCCGCCGCTGTAGAGCCGCGTGGCCCCGAGCAGGGTGACCAGCGCCGACCAGCCGGGCAACGTGCCGCCGGCCACGTCAATGCGGTCGATCTCGTGCGGTACGGCCACCGCGTACCACGTGAGCTGCCGGTCGTAGCGGTCCTTGGACTCCTGCCACTCGCGGTAGCGCTGGGCGTGCTCCTCCTGGGCGTGGAACAACTCCTTGTCACGTTCCTGCCGCTGGCGCTGATCCCTGGCCTGCTGCTCCAGCACCCGGTACTTCACCGCCCGATCGCCCTGCAGCAACGCGTAACTGCAGATGCCGGCCACACCTCCGGCCGCGACGAGCGCCACGAGCGCGAACGGCCACGCGAGGTAACCGGCGACGGCCACGGCCAGGATCAGCGCGCTCACCACGAGCATGAACAGCCGGACGACGCGTACCGGCCGGTTGAGCAGGTCCTCCTGGAGCCGCTCGCGCCGCATCAGCTCGATCTCGGCGGGGTCGGGCTCGGCGGCGACCGCCTCTTCCTCGGCCGGGGAGGGGCGTTTGGGCGGAGGTCCCGGGTCGGCGTGCAGCAGAATGTACTGCCAGCCCAGGTAGATGCGGTCCGCCTGCAGCTGGGCATGATCGGGATGCACGTCCGCCACGTGACCCTCCGGCCAGCGATATGTCGTTAGGTGTAGGGGCCAGCTCTTTCCGCTCCGTGACAGCGTATGAGCTTCAAGCCCCAAAGCGGCAGGGTTATCGGCAATTTCGACCAGTCCGATGGGAGCATTGCGGCAGATGGGACAAGCGATACCTACTACCATCCTTACCCATGACGGAACCCTCCGGCGGCACTGACAAGCCACGACGCCCGGTAGTGGTGCCCGCAATGGCAATGGTGGCACTCACGGGCATCGGCATCACCGCACTCCTGGGCGGTCTCGGCGAGGCTCCTGAAGAGCCCGATGCCTTGGGCCCGGGTTCGGTGCTCGACCAAGGCAGGTACTCCACCAAGTTCGTCGAGTCGCGGGTGAAGGTGGAGGAGGGCAAGTTCGATTTCGACCAGGACAAGCGGTTCGTCGAGCTCGTCTTCGAGGTCACCAACAAGGGCGACGAGACAGCCCCTGTCGGGTTGCCACCGAAGAAGATCGAGCAGGCGTTCACAGCGACGAGCTTCGCCGGCTCGCTGGTCAAGATCACGCCGGCCTTCACCGAGGAGGCCGGTCCGTTCGCCTTCGGCCTGAGCAAAGGCGGGGAGACCAGGCAGCTCCAGCCTGACGTGCCCACCCAGGTCATCCTCCGCTACCGGCTCAAGGACAACGAGAACCCGCCCGAGAAGATCACCCTCGACGTGGCCGCGTTCGAGTTCGAACCGGACTTCCTCAGCGACACTCCCCAATGGGGGATGGTCAGCAAGGAAGTAGGAGACAAGCGCATGCCCGAGGTCAAAGCACGCGTGACGCTGTCCGTCAAGGGAGGTGCCGGCGCATGACCGCCACCGAGTCACGATCCGCGGTCGCTCCCACGCGCCAGAGCAGGCGGGCCTCGCGCCGCAGCGGCAGCGCCTCCCGGGTGCTCAGTGCCGCCGCCGGGCTGCTGCTGGTGGGTGGTGCCATGGCGATGCAGACTCTGGACCTGTCGGACGGCGAGCTCAGCGCTCCGCTCACGTACACGGGCGCCAAGGGCGAGACCGTCGATGCCCGGCGGTACACCGTGCGGCTCGATTCGTTCGCGGCCGCGAAGTCGATCCAGGACGATGACGGGACGATCGGGACGGACAATCTCTTCCTCATCGTCAACGCTTCTGCCAAGTCCAGTCTCAAGCCCTATCACCTGGGCCATCCGGTGCTGGTGACCGCCGACGACAAGAAGTTCGACGCCACCGACCGGGTGGACACGACCGACACGCTGGCGAACACGTGGGTGCAGCCGGACATCTGGGTCAGCGGGCGGTTCTTCTTCGAGGTTCCCGCATCGGCGCTGCCGGGCGCGCGGGTGGTGTTCAGGTTGCCGCCGCAGGCGGGGCTGCAGGAGCCCTACCAGCCGGAGGTCGAGGTCGATCTCGGACTGGACGAGGAGGCCGCGCGCAAGCTCGCGGCCTCGCCTCAGGACGTCTACTCGACCGTTAAGAAGTGATCGCAGCATGAGCACGAACGAACGTGACTGGTTCGCGCCCAGGAAGGACCCAAGGCAGGATCAGGACCTGCCGGAGGGGCAGGACGTGCTGGACGGCCGGGACGCGCCGCCGCCGCCGTCCAGCCATGCGCAGCCACCCGGCCAGGGCCTGCCTCCCGGGCCCGGCATGCACCGGGGCCCGATGCCCTCGGCCCCGGGCACGCATCCGGGCCAGGGCACGCCCCCAGGCCAGGGCACGCATCCAGGCCAGGGCGCGCATCCAGGCCGGGGCACGCATCCAGGTCCCGGCATGGCATCGGGCCCGGGCATGCCGCCCGCCGGTCGCGGTGTTCCGCCGGGACCGGGAATGCCGCCGGGACAAGGGTTCCCGCCGGGCCAGGAGATGCCGCGAGCCCAGGAGATGCCGCCCCGCCGCAGCCATGCGGCGCCGCCCGGCGACCCGGGTATGCCGCGCGGCCACGGCATGCCGCCCGGATCCGGGCAGGGCGTACCGCCTGAAGCGGGGTGGGGCACGCCTCCCGAAGCCGGCCAGCACATGCACCCGGGGGCCGGGCAGGGGCTGCCGTCGCAGGGGCAGAGTGGGCCCCCTCGCCACGCCATGCCACCCGACCAGGGCATGCACCCCAGCCACCCCGTGCCACCCGGCCAGGGCACACACCCCGGCCACTCCATGCCACCGGGTCAG
>NZ_VCKY01000373.1 GCF_005889735.1 Nonomuraea turkmeniaca | reverse complement strand
GGTCTTCGGGTGGACCGGTGGCGGGGTCGGCCGGGCTGGGGGTGAGGGTGATCAGGTTGTAGGAGACCAGCAGCGCCAGCGCCTCGTCGATCTGCGGTTGGTCGGCGTGGGGCAGGCGGTCCAGGACGGTGCAGGGCAGGTGGTCGGGGGCGTAGCAGGCCAGCAGGTTGAGTACGTGGTCGGCCAGCGGGTTGACGGCGTGGATGCGAGCGTGGCTGAGTGTCAGCACCTTGGTCACCACCCGCTCGGCGTCGCCGCCGGCCGTCAGGGTCGTGCGGGGGGTGCGGACGATGTAAGCGCCGGCCTGGGTCAGCGCCAGCGGCAGATCCCCCCAATGTTCGGCCAGTTCCTCCAATGCGTCGGCGTTGGCGGCATCGGGCGGGCCGATCAGATCCGCCAGCAGGGCGATGGCGGCCGGGCGCGACAGCAACTCCAGGCGGAGGGGGTTGATGCGCAGGTGGCGCCAGCCGATGTCGCGCCGGGTGGTGATCAGGACGTGGCCGTGGGCCAGCCGGCCCAGGTACGGCTCGACGTGGGCGACCTCGTCGACGTTGTCGAAGATGACCAGCCAGCCGGGATGGGCGGCCAGCCAGCTCAGCACCCAGGCGGCCGCCTCTTCAATGGTGGCCTGCTCGGCGGCCACCGAGTCAATGCCGCAGGCCAGCGCCCGGGTCAGGGCGGCCAGCCCGGCGCGGATCTGCTCCGGGCCGTCGGCGTCGATCCACCACACCAGCCGGTACTCCTGCCGGTGGCGGTGCGCGTACTGCAGCGCCAGTTCACTCTTGCCGACGCCGCCCAGCCCGAGCACGGCCTGACTGATCACCCCGGGCCCGGTCTCCTCCTGCAGCGCCTGACGTAGTGCGGTCAGGGCCGTATCGCGGCCGACGAAGGCCGCGGCCGGACGGCGCGGCAACCCGGCCAGCCCGACGGGGACCTTCACGGTGCTGGCCTCGGGCAGCGGCCGCCGCGGACCCTGCTGGGTGATCTGGTTGATGGTCTGGTCGCGAGCTGCCTGGTACAACCGGCCCTGGTCGCGAGCGGCGCCGTCCATCCGGACATCTGGTAGATCCGGCAGGTCGGCCGAGGGGGTGGTCATGGCTCGTTGATGGTCTGGTCGCCGCCGGCCTGATACACCCGGCCCTGACCGGAGGCCTGCGCCCGCATCTGCACGTTCCGCGCGCCGTCCCCGGTGGAGATGATGCCAGTGTTGTCGCCGCCAATGGCGACCGACCGCTCGCCTTCGGCCGACACCTGAAGGGCCTCCTGCTCAGCGGCCGCCGTCTCGGGCGGGGTAATGCCGGCCGGGGTGCGGTCGGCGCGCGTCTGCGCGCGCAACGCCACCACCGCGACCACGAACCCGGCCGCACCCAGCAGCATGCCGGCGAACATGCCGATCACGCTGGCCCGTTGATCCAGGGTGGCCAGCAGTTCCGGGGGCAGGTCCAGCGGATCGGCGAAGAACCACAGCAGCCCCGCCACGAGGGATGCCGCCAGCACCACGAGCGCGATGATCGCCGTGCCGCGCCACAGCCCCGAACCCGCCGCTCGTCCCGCCTCGGGCGTCGTCTTCGACATGCCTCCAGAGTGCTCTTGAACCAGCGCGAGCGGGACCGAAAGTAGCGAAGGCGTTTCCTCTCATCACGACCGTGCGGAATGGTCGTTTGCGGGACGGCTGGCGGCGGCCGCCATGTGATCGCGTTTCTGCGGGAACGATCGTCGTCCCGAAACACGTTGTCAGTTTCCGAAGCCGTGTGCACGGATGTCCTGGGTTTCGGGGATCTATGCAGAGGACTGTGAAGCACCCGTTGTCCGTAGTTCTCTGCGCTGCCGTGCACGTTGTTCCGTACTCGTGTGCGCGGCGG
Source organism: Nonomuraea turkmeniaca (assembly GCF_005889735.1). Taxonomy (GTDB): domain Bacteria; phylum Actinomycetota; class Actinomycetes; order Streptosporangiales; family Streptosporangiaceae; genus Nonomuraea; species Nonomuraea turkmeniaca. Next base: position 5,024 of record NZ_VCKY01000373.1, on the reverse strand, counting down.
TGTGGTCTTGGCATGGACGGCGGACGGGTTCAGATCATTGCAGTGGGGGTGTGGGACACCGCCCGCAGCGACCGCGCCACCCGGCGAATCATGGGCATCCTCGCCCACGGCTGGACTTTCAAGATCAATTAGCACGCCGACCGTGTCCTGGCTATGTACGCCTCCAGCACCACCAGACGGATCGTCGAGCAGTCCGAGTGGCTGCTACAAGGTCTCTCCAGACGGCTCGAGTCACCGGATCGGTGGTCCCCAGCACGCGCTTACACACGTGAAGCAGCGCGGCGAGTTGGTCACGGGCGGCGGCCGGTTCTCCTGCCTCCCCCGTCCAGATGGCCAGGTCGTGCCGGGCGATCAGCGTGTTCCGGTGGTCCGCGCCGACCACCCGCTCGCAGACGGGGACGAGGGCGGCGAGCTGGTCGCGGGCGGCGACCGCATCCCCCGTCTCTCCTGTCCAGCGGGCGAGCTGGTTCCGGCAGATCAGGGTGTAGGGATGCTCGGCGCCGAACACCCGCTCGTGCGGGGCGAGCAAGGCCGCAAGCTGGTGGCGCGCTGCGACTGTGTCCCCCGCATAACCCGTCCAGATGGCCAGGTCGTGTCGGGCGGTCAGCGTGTCCCGGTCATCAGCGCCCAGCACCCGCTCACAGATGGGGACCAGGGCGGCGAGCTGGTCGCGGGCGGCGGCCGCGTGCCCCGCTCTCCCCGTCCAGCGGGCGAGCTGATTCCGAGTGCTCAGCGTGTCGCGATGCTCGGCGCCGAGCACTCGCTCGCGGATCGGGAGCAGGAGGGCGAGTTGGTCGCGGGCGGCGGCCTCGTCCCCCGCATAGCCCGTCCAGTAGGCGAGGTCATGCCGGGTGGCCAGCGTGTCGCGGTGGTCGGGGCCGAGCACCCGCTCACAATCCGGGACGAGGGCGGCGAGCTGGTCACGGGCGGTGATCGGGTCCCCCGCGTCCCCTTTCCAGACGGCGAGGTCATGCCGGGCGGTCAGGATGTCGGGGTGCTCGGGGCCCAACGTGTTCGTCGTGTGGGTGAGGACCTGTTGCCCGAGGTGGACGGCGTTCCGGTAGTCACCGCTGGCGCCGAGGTAGCGGAGTAGCCGTTTCCAGCCAGGCGAGTCGAGGGGCAGGACGATCCGGGCATGCGGCAGGAGCGCTCGGTAGACGGGCCAGTTGGCCGGCTTGTCGGCTTCGTCGGGAAGGGCGGCCAGCAGCAGGCCGGCGGCGTTGCGGCGGACGTCGTGGAGCTGGGCCGGGGTGAGCTGGTGCAAGGTGACGGCTTGGACGAGCCGGTGCACGCTGATCAGGTCCTCGGCTTGGCCGTCTTGGCCTTGCCGGGGAGCCATGGTGACGGTGATCAGGCTGTAGGAGGCCAACAGCGCCAGCGCGTCGTTCACCTGGAGCTCGTCGGCGTTTTCGACTCCGGTCAGAACGGTGCAGGGCAAGTGGTCGGGGGCGAAGCAGGCCAGCACGTTCAGCAGGTGCGCGGCCAGCGGGTTAATGGCCTGGATGCGGGCATGGCTGAGCATCCACACCTTGGCCACAACCCGCCCAGCATCCCCCGCGGCCGGGGCTGTCGAGAGCATCCGCACAGGGGTCTTCTTCAGCAGGTCCAGGTACTTGTGCAGCGACATCCCAGGGGTGCGGGCGACATAGGCGCCAGCCTGCGTCAGCGCCAACGGCAGATCCCCTAGCTGCTCGGCCAGTTCCTTTAGCGCCGCGGTGTCGGCGGCGTCTGGTGGACCGATCAGCTCGGCCAGCAGGGCGGCCGACGCGGAGCGGGTCAGCAGCTCCAGCCGTAGGGGCTGGATGCCGAGGTGCTGCCAGCCGATGTCGCGGCGGGTTGTGATCAGCAGGTGGCCGTGGGCCAGGCGGGCCAGGTACGGCTCGATGTCAGCGGCCTCTTCGACGTTGTCGAAGACGATCAGCCAGTCAGGGCGCATGCTTAACCAGCTCAGCGCCCAGGCAGCGGCCTCCTCGACGGTGGCCTGCTCGGCGGCCACCGAGTCGGTGCCGGCAGTGAGAGCTCGCGCCAAGGAGGCGAGCCCGGCCTGGATCTGTGCCGGGCTATCGGAGTCAATCCACCAGACGGGCCGATACTCACTGCGGTATCTATGCGCGTACTGGAGGGCCAATTCGCTTTTGCCGACGCCACCCAGTCCAAACAGAGCCTGGCTGATCACACCAGGGCTCGCCCCGCTTGAGAGTGCCCCGCGGACGGCCGCCATGGCCGTGTCGCGACCGACGAAGGCCAGGGTTGGGCGACGCGGCAAACCGGATACCCCGTGCAGTGCCCGCACGCTGCTCGCATCGGGCAACGGCCGGCGCGCCACCGGGGAGTTGACGTGGTTGATGGTCTGGTCACCGCCGGCCTGATACACCCGGCCCTGACCGGAGGCCTGCGCCCGCATCTGTACGTTTCGCGTGCCGTCGCCGGTCGAGACGATGCCCGTGTTGTCGCCGCCGACGGCGATCGACCGCTCGCCCCCAGCCGAGGCTTGAGGCGGTGTTGGCTCGGCCGACGCTTCGGGTGTGGCGATGGCAACCGGCGGGGTGCGGTCAGCGCGTGTCTGGGCGCGCAGCGCCAGTACAGCGACCACCAGGCCAGCCACGCCGACCGTCATGCCAGTGATCATGCTGACCACGCTGGCCCGTTGATCCAGGGCCGCCAGCACGCCTGCAGGCAGGTGCAGCGGATCGGCGAAGAACCAAGCCAGCCCCGCCGCCAGCGAGACCGCCAACACCGCGACCGCGGCGACCGCCACGCTGCGCCACGATCGCGCCCCGAGCGCGCGTTCCGCCCCTGGCATCCTCTTCGACATGCGTCCAGAGTGCTCCCCCAACCGGCGCGAGCGGAACTCCAGGGACGGACTCGATACCTGCGCTCACGCCTCCTCGAATTGGTCGTTTGCGGGACGGGTGTCGGTGGGCCGTGTCGTGATCACGTTTCCGCAGAAACGATCGTCCAGAAACCCATTGTCACTTTCTGAAGTTGCGTGCACGGACGTCCTGGGCATTCGCGGCTCTGTGCAGAGGACTGTGAAGCACCGGATTGTCAGCAGTCCTCTGCGCTACGGTGCGTTTGTTCCGTACTCGCGTGCGCGACGGTGAGGTCCCGGCATGGACGGCGGGCGGGCGCAGATCATTGAGCGGGTGTGCTGACCGCCCCGGATGAGGCGCCTTCGCCGACAGTTTGCTGGTGGGATCGACCAGGACCATCTTGTGGCTCTTGGCGAAGCGGAAGAACTGCCGGGCGATCTGCAGCCGCCGGGGCCGGTTCTTGGGCTGAGCGGCCAGGAACGTTTCGATGTCGTGCCCGTCGACCAAGGCCCAGTCCTGCTTGCCGCGCGCGCAGACGTGCTGAGCCAGGGGCGTTCGGGGCGCCGCTGCCAGCAAGCCGAGCACAGGCCGTTCCCCGACATGCGGGCGCAACTGCCCGCATGTGTCGCAGACGCGCGGCGGGTTCTTCGGCTGGCGAGGACGTGAGCAGGTCCCGCACCAGCCGGTGTCACGCAGATAGCCCGGGCGGCGGCAGCGTGGGCACGGCTGCGCGGCAGCGTGGGCACGGCTGCGCGGCAGCGTGGGCACGGCTGCTGAGCTGCCCGCTGCCGCGCCTTGCGGACGCACTCCCGGCACAGCGTCGCATCCGTTGCCGCGGGAGGAGAATCAACTGTCGGGTCGGCACGGCTCACGATGCGGTATCGATCAGGGCGGTGCCGAAAGGGTCTCGAATCAGGTACTGCAGGGCCTGTACGGCCTTGACGACCGTAGTGAGTCGGCGGCTACCACGTCGCAACGTTGTCGACGCCGCTGTCCGCAAGCAGATCAGCCCTTCGCTTCGCGGACGTCCTTTCCCTGCTCGGCGAACGCCTTGAAGTCCTGCATGTGCTTTTGCGACTGCTTGCGGAAGGCGCCGGGCATCAGGAGCCCCACCAGCCGCATCAGCAAGCCGCTGAACCGGTACTCGCTCTCGCTCACCCAGAGCGTCGCCTCCGGACCGGCTTCGGTCAGCCGGTCGCGCACGGCGCTCCACATGCCCTCGCCGACGATCTCGCGGTCGAAGTGAACGACACTCCCTTTCGGGATCCCGCGCAGGTCTGCCGGTTCCCGGCGCGTGATGGTCTCGGTGCACTCGATCTTCTGCTGCCCCGTCTGCATCACGACCCGCGACTTGGTGCCGACCTGCCCGTGCACTCCACTCAGCGGCTCGTGCAGCACCAGGCCCCGCAGCCACTTCGGCAGGTGTGCCGGGTCGGCGAGCAACTGCACCACCCTCTCCCGCGGCAGGGCGATCTCGATCGAGACGGTGTACTTCATGGCGGAGCGCTCCAGGTTCCCGAGTGAACGGGCGTACACTAGCAGCCTCGCCTCACGCTGAGCGTGTCAACCTCATTTCTGCTGGTGAGCTGGGATTGACAACCGGGTCGTTCCCGCTCTGGGCAGGTCGTGGTCGGGTCGGCACGGGTCACGATGCGGTATTGATCAGGGCGGTGCCGCAAGGTTCTCGGATCAGGTACTGCAGGGCCTGTACAGCCTTCGACCGTGGTGAGTTGACCGGGTCGTCCACGGCAGTCGCAGGTCAGTACCCGCCAGCATTTGAGCTGGGCGTTGGCGCGTTCGCCGATGCAGCGCAGGCCGGCCTGGGAAGCGGTTGGCGGCCTTGCGGCCCTCGGGCAGCGTCTTCTCGCCGCGTCTGCGCCGGTAGCCGATGATCACATCCGGGTGCAGGCCGATGTAGCCCAGATCGACGAGCAGGCGAAGGAACGCCAGGGCCTTCTCGGCGATCTTGAAGCGGCGGTCGGCGGTGATGTCGACGGTCCTGCCGGGCGGCACCGCCCAAGCGCTCAATACTTGGCGCCTCCTCGGCGCCCTCGCCTTGCCCCATGAGCTACACATCGACTGGCGAGAGACCTGGCGTCCCTGAGCTTGTTGTTTATCCTCTGGATTGTTGTAGTGCTGCGAGGGTGCGGCCGCGTTTGATGGTTTGCCGACGTCGTAGCGGGGTGTGGAGCCTATCTCTTATACACATCT
>NZ_VCKY01000372.1 GCF_005889735.1 Nonomuraea turkmeniaca | reverse complement strand
GCCCCAACCCCAACCGCAGCAGCAGCCCGGCTCCAGCAAGCCGTCGCCGAACATCTACGGCCTGCTGACCGTGTTCACGATCATGGATGGTGCGGGGGAGGCGTTCGACCGGCTCGCCGAGGCGACGGTGGAGGCCGTACGCCGTGGCGAGCCCGACACACTCGTGTACATCTGCCACGCCGTCAAGTCGGCGCCCCTGCAGCGCATCGTCTACGAGCTCTACCGCGACGAGGTGGCCTACCGCGACCACCAGCGCCAGCCGCACGTCGAGAGGTTCCTCAACGAGCGGCAGTCCATGGTGCTGGCCACCAACGTCATCGAGCTCAACGTCAACGCCGCGAAGGTGCTGCCCCTGCCGACGGCGATGTTCTGAGGCCCTATGCGGTGAGCGCGGCACGCAGGCGACCCTCGTCGACCCGCCAGAAGTCGTGCTGCACGCCGTCGATCAGCGTCACCGGGATCATCTCCCAGTACTTCTCCCTGAGCTCCTCGGAGGTCTCGATGCTGAGCTCCTCCCAGGGCATGTCAAGCTCGCCGGCCACCCTGGCGATGACCTCGCGCGCGTCGTCACACAAGTGACAGCCGGGCTTGCCGATCAACGTGATGCGGTGCATACGGCCACCGTACTCCGGTTACTTTGTGCATCGGTTCACAAAGGGATTAACCTGAAAGACGGTTCGACCCCACTCACGCGGTCCCCAAGCCGCCCGTCCCCTGGAGCTCCGGCACGTGAAGAGCCCGTCCCAACCCCGTGACCGCGGTATCCCCGAGGCGACAGTCGCCCGGCTCCCGCTGTACCTGCGGGCGTTGCACGGGATGGCCGAGCGGGGCGTCGCCACCGTCAGCTCCGAGGATCTGGCCGTGGCCGCAGGGGTCAACTCTGCCAAGCTCCGCAAGGATTTGTCGCATCTCGGTTCGTACGGCACTCGGGGCGTAGGCTATGAGGTGGAGTACCTCGTCTACCAGATCTCCCGCGAGCTCGGACTGACGCAGGACTGGGCGGTCGCGATCGTCGGAGTCGGTAACCTCGGCCGCGCGCTGGCCAACTACGGCGGTTTCGCCTCCAGGGGCTTCCGTGTGGCGGCGCTGCTCGACGCCGACCCCGAAGTCGTGGGCGACACCATCGCGGGGTTGAATGTAGAGCACATCGACGAACTGGAAGCCGTCATCAAACGGCGCGGAGTCTCGATCGTGGTGCTGGCGACACCGGCGGAGGCGGCGCAGGAAGTCTGCGATCGCGTGATCGCCGTAGGCGTCACCAGCATCCTGAACTTCGCGCCGGTTGTGCTCTCCGTCCCGGATAGTGTCGATGTCCGTAAGGTCGATCTGTCAATCGAACTGCAGATTCTCGCGTTCCACGAGCAGCGCAAGGCTGGGGGGCCACTCATGGCGGTGGACAGTCAATGAGTGTTCTGGCGATCGGACTCAGCCACCGGACCGCTCCGGTGGCCCTTCTCGAGCGCATCTCGATCACGGGTGACGCGCTCGTCAAGCTCCTGCACGACGTGCAGGAGGATCCGTGCGTGGCGGAGGCCATGGTGGTCTCGACCTGCAACCGGGTCGAGGTCTACGTCACCGTCGACCGCTTCCACGCCGCCGTCACCGCCCTCACCGGCCTGCTGGGCCGGCACGCGGGCGTCCCGGTCGACGAGCTGACGCCGCACCTGTACGTGCATTACGAGGAGCAGGCGGTCGAGCACCTGTTCTCCGTCGTGTGCGGCCTCGACTCCATGGTCGTCGGCGAGGGCCAGATCCTCGGTCAGGTCCGCCAGGCGCTCAAGCTGGCCCAGCGCCACGGCACCGTGGGCGCCACCCTCAACGACCTGGTCCAGCAGGCGCTGCGGGTGGGCAAGCGGGCGCACACCGACACCGGCATCGACCAGGCCGGCGCCTCCCTCGTCACCGCGGGGCTCACGCTGGCGGGCGACCTGGCCGGGCGGCGGGCGCTGGTGGTCGGCGCGGGCTCCATGAGCTCGCTGGCCGCCGTCACGCTCGCGCGCGCGGGCGTGACCGACATCGTGGTGGCCAACCGCACGTACGAGCGCGGGGCCCGGCTGGCCGAGAACGTCGGCGGGCGGGCGGTGGAGTTCTCCGCCGTGCCGCGCGAGCTGGCCGAGGCCGACATCGTGATCACGTGCACGGGCGCGGGCCGCCACATCATCACGCCCGGCATGCTGAGCCGGCCGGCGTTCCTGCTGGACCTGGCGCTGCCGCACGACATCGACCCCGCCGTCCGCGAGGTGCCCGGCGTCACGCTGGTCGACCTGGAGACGATCCAGGAGTCCGGCATCGGCTCGCGGGAGGGCGATGCCGTCCCGTCCGTACGCGCCCTCGTCGCGGACGAGCTGCGCACGTACCTCGACGCCGAGCGGGCGGCCAAGGTCACCCCGACCGTGGTCGCGTTGCGCGGCAAGGCCGCGAGCGTCGTCGAGTCCGAGCTGGGCCGCCTGCTCATGCGGGTGCCCGACCTCGACGAGCGGGCCAGGGACGAGGTCGCCATGACCGTGCAGCGGGTCGTGGACAAACTGCTCCACGAGCCGACTGTGCGTGTCAAGCAGCTCGCCACCTGCCCAGGAGGCGATCATTATGCGGAAGCGCTGCGTGAGTTGTTCAATCTGGATCCGAAGATGCCCGAGGCCGTGAGGGAGGTGGAGCTGTGAGGTTGGGGACCCGCAGGAGCCTGATGGCCACCACACAGTCGCAGATGGTGGCGGACGCCTACACCGAGCGCACGGGGCGCTCGATCGAGCTGGTCGGCGTCACGACCTTCGGTGATGTCACCAAGGCCCACCTGGCCCAGCTCGGCGGCACGGGCGTGTTCGTCACCGCGCTGCGCGACAAGCTCCTCGAAGACGAGATCGACTTCGCCGTGCACTCGCTCAAGGACCTGCCCACCAAGCAGGACCCGCGTTTCACGCTGGCGGCGATCCCGGCCCGGCACGACCACCGCGACGCGCTGGTCGGGCCGCACAAGTTCGCCGACCTCGCGCCCGGCGCCCGGGTCGGCACCGGCTCGCCGCGCAGGATCGCCATGCTCAGCGCGCTCCGCCCCGACCTCGAGTACGTCCCGATCCGCGGCAACGCCGACACGCGCATCGGCAAGGTGACCTCCGGTGAGCTGGACGCGGTCGTGCTGGCCTCGGCCGGCCTGGCCAGGATCGGCCGCAGCGCGGACGTCGCGCAGATCTTCGAGATCGAGGAAGTGCTGCCCGCGCCCGGCCAGGGCGCGCTCGCCGTCGAATGCCGCTCCGACCGCCCTGACCTGATCGAGTTCCTCAGCGTGCTCGACGACCCGCGCACCCGCTCCGCGGTGATCGCCGAGCGTGAGGTGCTGTCCGCCCTGGAGGCCGGCTGCGCGGCTCCAGTGGGTGCGTTCGCGGTCGATGACGGGCACACTCTGAACTTGACCGCCACGGTCGTCGCCGTCGACGGCCGTGAGGCGGTCCGCAAGTCCGCCGCCGGCTCTCCTTCGGAGGCTGCTAACCTCGGCCGCCTCCTCGCGGCCGAGATGATCGCCGAAGGGGCCGACAGATTGATGGGGGAGCATTCCCATTGAGCTCCGATAGTCCAACCTCGGGTTTCGTCGCGTTCGTGGGCGCGGGTCCCGGTGATCCCAATCTGCTCACGCTCCGCGCCGCCGAGCTGCTCGCCAAGGCCGACGCCGTGGTGCTCGGCGAGGAAGAGCACCGCCCGCTGCTGCGGCACTGCCGCGAAGGCGTCCAGGTCGTCGAGGACGACGACGTCAAGGACAACCACATCAGGGACGAGGTCGTCAAGCGCGCCAAGGGCGGGCAGGTCGTGGTGCGCTTGTGCGCGGGCGACCCCATGCTGTTCTCCTCGATCACCGAGGAGGTCGCCGCCTGCGCCGCGGCGGAGGTGGACTTCGAGATCGTGCCCGGCGTGCCGCCCGCGACCGCGGTGCTCACCTACGCGGGCATCCCGCCGGCGACGGCCGTGCCCGAGTTCCGGATCGTGGACGCCGCGCAGGAGCAGGATTGGGCCCAGCACGCCGCCTGCCGCGGCACCCTGGTCATCTACCACGGCATCAACGACGCCGTGGCCATCGGCAAGGCCCTCATCTCCGGTGGCAAGCCCGACACCACGCCCGTCGCGGTCAGCAGCGGCGGCACCACCACCGAGCAGTACACCGTCGTGTCCTCGCTCGGCCGCCTCCAGGCCGACCTCAAGCACGCCGGGTTCACCGAGCCCGCGCTGATCGTGGTCGGGGAGGCCGTCGGTCTGCGGGACAAGATGTCGTGGTTCGAGACCAAGCCGCTGTTCGGCTGGCGGGTGCTGGTGCCCCGTACCAAGGAGCAGTCGCGCAGCCTGTCCGAGCAGCTCGTCGCCTACGGTGCGGTGCCCGAGGAGGTGCCGACCATCTCGGTCGAGCCGCCCCGCACGCCGCAGCAGATGGACCGCGCGATCAAGGGCCTGGTCACGGGCCGCTACGAGTGGGTGGCCTTCACCAGCGCCAACGCGGTCAAGGCCGTACGCGAGAAGTTCGAGGAGTACGGCCTCGACGCCCGCGCCTTCGCCGGGCTCAAGGTGGCGGCCGTGGGGGACGCGACCGCGCGGGCCCTGGTGGAGTTCGGGGTCAAGCCGGACCTGCTGCCGTCGGGCGAGCAGTCGTCCGAGGGGCTGGTGGCCGAGTGGCCGCCGTACGACTCGATGCTCGACCCGATCAACCGGGTGCTGCTGCCGCGGGCCGACATCTCGACCGACACGCTGGTGGCCGGGCTCACCGAGCTGGGCTGGGAGTGCGACGACGTCACCGCGTACCGCACCGTGCGGGCCGCCCCGCCGCCCGCGCCCATCCGCGAGGCGATCAAGGGCGGCGGGTTCGACGCCGTGCTCTTCACCTCGTCGTCCACCGTGCGCAACCTGGTCGGCATCGCGGGCAAGCCGCACAACGTCACCGTGATCGCGGTCATCGGGCCGCAGACGGCCAAGACCGCCGAGGAATTCGGGCTCCGGGTCGACGTCATGTCCGACAAACCTTCCGCGTCCGCCTTGGCCGCCGCGCTGGCCGAGTACGGATCCAAGCAGCGCCAGGCGGCGTTGGCCGCGGGCGACACCCCGCGCAAGCCCTCGCAGAACCGCAGGGGCGCGAGAAGGAGACCCAGATGAGCGCGCGATACCCGGTCGCCCGGCCGCGGCGGCTGCGCCGCAGCCCCGCGTTGCGGCGGATGGTGGCGGGCACCCGGCTGCACGCCGCCGATCTGATCCTGCCCGTGTTCGTCAAGGAGGGCATCACCGAGCCGCAGCCGGTGGCCTCCATGCCGGGTGTCGTGCAGCACACCCGCGACTCGCTGCGCAAGGCCGCCCACGAGGCGGCGGAGGCGGGCGTGGGCGGGCTGATTTTGTTCGGCATCCCCGCGGTGAAGGACGCCCGGGGCTCCGCCGCCGACGACCCCGACGGCATCCTGCAGGTGGCGCTGCGCGACGTGAACGCCGAGGTCGGCGACACCATCGTGGTGATGGCCGACACGTGCCTCGACGAGTTCACCGACAACGGGCACTGCGGGATCCTCACGCCGTCCGGTGACGTGGACAACGACGCCACGCTGGAGCGGTACGCGTCGATCGCGGTGGCCCAGGCCGAGGCCGGGTCGCAGATGGTGGCGCCGAGCGGGATGATGGACGGCCAGGTAGGGGCGATCCGCGCGGCGCTGGACGGCGCCGGTCACGGAAACATCCCGATCTTGGCCTATACCGCCAAGTACGCCTCCGCCTTCTACGGGCCGTTCCGTGACGCCGCCGAGTGCGCGCCGCAGTTCGGCGACCGCAGCTCCCACCAGCAGGACCCCGCGGGGCCGCTGGAGGAGGCGCTGCGCGAGGTCCGGCTCGACCTCGCCGAGGGCGCCGACGCCGTCATGGTCAAGCCGGCGCTGGCCTACCTGGACATCATCGCCCGGTTCCGGGACGAGGTGGACGTGCCGGTGGCCGCCTATCAGGTGAGCGGCGAGTACGCCATGATCGAGGCCGCCGCGGCCAACGGCTGGGTGGATCGCGAGCGGATGATCATGGAGTCGCTGGTCGCGATCAAGCGCGCCGGGGCCGACCTGATCCTGACGTACTGGGCCACCGAAGTGGCGCGGCGGCTCTAACCCAGGGGTTTCCCGTTAACTGCTGTGGCCTGTGCGTTAGAGTGCGATAACAAGTGCTGGTGTGTCCCGCGTGTGCTTTCGCCGCCCTGATCCGGGACCTCCTCAGGCGCGCGAGGGACTTGACGGGAGACACCAATGGTGGGGGTACCACTGGCTCGGCGTACCAAAAAGCGGCCACGGCCGACGCGCATCGGGGCTGTGCTCGAATACGCGGCCCTGGGCTGGCCGGTGGTGCCCGGCGCCTATCCGCTTCGGAACGGTCCGCGCGCCTGCTCCTGTGACCGGCTCGGCTGTCCGGACCCGGGCGCGCATCCGCTCTCTCCCGCCTGGTCGCTCCAGGCCACGACGGACCCCGCGCAGCTCACCCGGTGGTGGCAGGCCGAGCCTGAGGCCGGTGTGATTCTGCCCACGGGACGAGTGTTCGACGTCTTCGACGTACCGCTCGCCGTCGGACTGTCGGCCCTCACCCGGATCGACGCCGCCGGAGCACACCCAGGCCCGGTCGCCTCAAGAGGCGACCGGGTTTTGTTTTATGTGGCCACGCGGGGCAATCCGGAGGATGAGGACGAGTGGTGGTCGTGCCATCTGGACACTGGTCCAGCGACCATCGAGGACAACCCGGGGCTGCGGTGGCACTGCCGCGACAGCTACGTCCTGGCGCCGCCGTCGACCATGCCCAGCGGGCAGCCCGTCACGTGGCTCCGGCCCCCGGACGGGCGGCCTTTGCCTGACCCGCTGCGCATCTTGGAGTGGCTCGCCGACTGACCGGCGCTATTTCGCCCCTTTCGCCTACCTTTCCGCTTGGAGTGGCTCGTGGGCCGGGCGTCCAGCAGGTGGTGCGGGGGGCGGCGTGG
>NZ_VCKY01000371.1 GCF_005889735.1 Nonomuraea turkmeniaca | reverse complement strand
GGGGGTGACCGTGCACGACGGGATCGGTCACCTGCTGGGGCGTGACGGGGGCGTGCGGGACCTGAGTGTCCGGGCTCTGGAGGCGGCCGCGAGCGGGGCGCTCACGCCCGCCGTCCAGGCGTTCCCCCTCGCCCGGGCCGCCGCGGCGCACGAGGCGTTGGAGAGCAGGAACACCATGGGCAAGGTCATCCTCGTGCCGTAGCGAGCTCCTCGACGACGGGGAGGAGGACGGGGAGATCGCGCTCGTGGTGCACCACGAAGTACGAAATATCGTGCTCATCCCGCCAATAGTGAAGCATGTCAACCATGTCGCGAGGCGTACCGAGGAGCACCTGGGGCGTCTCGTCCAGCGACGAGCTGTCGGCCGCGCTCCACGCCTCCTCCGCCTTCCGCTCTCCCGCCTGGACCACGCTCGTACCGAGCTCCAGGCGGGCGTAGCGGTCGCCGGCGGCCGCGCGGACGTGCCGGAGCTTGCCCAGGAACGCCTCCAGCCCGCCGTCCTTGCTGTCGGGCCCGCTGCCGTCCGGACGTACCCGCATCCCGATGTTCACCACGTCTGCCTGCTCGGCCGCCAGCCGCAACACCCGCGGCCCGCCGCCGCCCAGCACCAGCGGCGGGTGCGGCCGCTGCACGGGCTTGGGCCGCTGGTCGAGCCCGTCGATCCGGTAGTGCCGGCCGTGGAAGCCGAACGGACCGTCCGCCCAGAGCCCCTTGAGCACCGTGATCGCCTCCTGGAGCCGCTCCACCCGCACGCCGGGCGCCTCCAGCGTCATCCCGGCCGTCGCGTAGTCCTGCGCCATCCACCCGGTCCCGATCCCGACCTCCAGCCGGCCACCGGACAGCAGGTCCAGCGTCGCCGTCTCCTTGGCCAGCACCGCCGGATGCCTGAAGTCGTTGGCGAACACCAGCGTCCCGACGCGCAGCCGGTCGGTGGCGCAGGCCGCCGCGGTGAGCGCCGCGATGGGCGCGAACCGGGGTCCGACCAGGTGATCGGGCACCAGCAGCACATCGAACCCGGACCCTTCCAGCCGCCTGGCCCTCTCGGCCCACGCCTTGCCCGACTCCGCCTCCCGCACCACAGCCCCGAACCTGAACGGCCGCACGGTCCCTCCCATGGCGTTGAGCAAGCGCTTGGGAAAGACTGTACAGCCGCTCGCCGATCAGGTGCGCTGCGCGGGCGGCAGGGCGAGAGCGATGCCGCCGGAAGCGGCCGCGAAGACCAGCCAGGCCGCGCCCGCCGCCAGGTTGCCGAGTTGCGCGATCCAGGCGACGGGGATGAGGAACGGCGCCACGATCATGGCGATGGCCGCCCACTTGGGTGCCGCGCTACGCAGGGCGGCGATGCCCAGCAGGACGAAGCCCAGCAGGCTCAGGAAGAAGGAGAACCCGAGGGCGGAGGTCGGCAGCCCTTCGTCGATCTCCGTCACCAGCCGGTTGGTGGTCGGCACGTCCAGCCCGATCTTGGTGGCGGCGTAGATCACGCCGTCGGTGTCGATGCCGATCGGGAGTGCCAGGATGAAGGCGAGGATCATGCCCACGAGCCCGAGTACGGGCCGTCCCGACCTGGCCACCTTGCTCACCGCGAAGATTCCGGGGATGAAGGCGGCGATGCTCAGGACGCCGAGCCAGCTCCACAGGGCGTAACCGTCCAGATTGGCGACGAAGGACCGGATGTAGGCCTCGCCCTCGGCCGTGGCCTCGTGGGGGGCGAACAGCAGCGTCAGGGCGAGCACGAGGGGCGCGACCACCGCGCACACGATCATGGCGTACCGGGTGAAGCCGGCGATGGTGGGGGATGTCTCAACTGTGGTCATACTCCCGAGGGTGAGGTGGGGCCCGGGTGGTGCGCATGAGTAGGGGGTACTCAAATCGTCCTCTTACCAAGCGCTTGCTTTAGGTGCGAGACTGAGGCCATGGAGATCCCGGTGCGCCACGCCACCGACGACGAGGTGGCGTTCTTCCACGAGCACGGCTGGGTGCGGCTCGGCCGGCTCATCGATCCCGGCACCGCGGCCGAACTGCGCGAGCGGGCCACCGGCTACCTGAGCGGCCGGGCGAAGGGCAAGCAGACTCCGGTCGACCAGGCGTTCGGGCAGGCGAGGGACATCGCCGCGAGCGACGAGATGTTCGGCGCGATGACCATGAGCCCCCAGATGGGGCGCAACGCCGTACGGCTGCTGCGGGGGGTCCGCGCGGTCCGCGTGCAGGTCACCAACCTCCTGGTCAAGGAGGCCGGCGAGCACGGGGCCACCGAGTTCCACCAGGACTTCCCCTGGATGCCGATGGACCGCTCGGCCATGCTGACCGTGTGGCTGGCGCTGGCCGACGTACCCGCCGACATGGGCTCGCTCAGGTTCTACGAAGGCTCGCACCGCCATGGCCTGCTCGGGCGCAGCTTCACCCGGCCCGGCGACGACCAGCTCAGCCAGCATCCGTGGCTGAAGGAGCTGGAGGTGTCGCCGCCGCTCGACCTCAAGGCCGGCGACGCGACCGTGCATCACGCGCTGACCGTGCACGGCGCGCCCGCGAACCGCCACGACAGCCCGCGGCTGTCGTTCACCGTCACCTACTTCGACGCCGACGCCCTCTACACCGGCCTGCCGTACTCGCAGACCGACGGGCTCGGGCTCCAGGTGAACCGGCCGTTCGAGCACGAGAGGTTCCCGTGCCTGAAACCGTGAGAGGCCCGGTCGCCGACCTCGGGGCGACGCTCATGCACGAGCACGTCTTCGGGCTGAGCCCGGAGATCCTGTGGAACTGGCCGGACATCCCGGAGGGCTGGGACCTGGAGACGCGGGCCAGGGAGGCGGCGGGCAAGCTGGACGCGCTGAAGGCCGAGGGCGTCGACACGATCGTGGACCTGACGGTGATCGGTCTGGGCCGGCACATCCCGTCGGTGCAGCGGGTGGCCGAGCTGACCAGCGTGAACATCGTGGCCGCCACCGGGCTCTACACCTACGACGCGCTGCCGCCGTACTTCGGCAACCGGGGGCCCGGGTCGTTGTTCGGCGGGCCGGACCGGCTGGCGGAGTTCTTCGTCCGGGACATCGTCGAGGGCATCGGGCGGACCGGCGTCAAGGCCGCCATGCTCAAGTGCGCCTCCGACCACCTGGGCATGACGAAGGGCTGCGAGCGGGTGTTCAGGGCGGTCGCCGAGGCACACCTGGAGACCGGCACGCCGATCACCACCCACTCCCACAGCGCCTCCAGGGGCGGTCTGGAGCAGCAGCGCCTGCTCGCCTCGCTCGGCGTCGACCTCGGCCGGGTGGTCATCGGGCACGCCGGTGACGCGACGGACGTGGCGTACCTCGAAGAGCTGGTCGCGAACGGCTCCTACCTGGGGATGGACCGCTTCGGCATCGAGACGATCAGCTCGTTCGAGGACCGGGTGTCGGTCGTGGTCGCGATGTGCGAACGCGGACACGCCGGAAAGATGGTGTTAGGTCACGACTCGTACTGCTTCAACGATCGTTTCGACGCCGACGTCGTACGCCAACGCCACCCGAACTACCACCTTCTCCACATCTCCCGCGACGTCGTGCCCGAGCTCCGCAAGAGGGGTGTCACGGACGACCAGCTCCACCAGATGCTCGTCGACAACCCGCGGAGGATCTTCACATGATCGAGGACTTCGACGTCACCTCGGACTGGCACGTCGCCGACCCGTACCCGTTCCTCGCCCGGCTCCGTGCCGAGTCGCCGGTGTTCTGGAGCGAGCACCTCCAGGCGTACGTCCTGACCCGGTACGCCGACGTGCGGGCGGCCTACGGCGACCCGCGGCGTTTCTCCTCCAAGGGCTCGCTGACGATCTCCCGCAGCCTGACCGCCGAGACGAGGGAGAAGCTGGGCGAACACGGCTCGTTCCTGTCCAGCTTCGTGGCGAACGTGGACCCGCCCGACCACACCCGGCTGCGCCGGTCGGTGTCGAAGGCGTTCACCCCGCGCGCGGTCGCGGCCATGGAGGAGACGTTCCGGCAGCTCAACGAGGAGCCGCTCGACAGGGTCGCCCCCCAGGGCGGTGCGGACTTCGTGGCCGAGATCGGGCACGAGCCGTCGATCAAGCTGACCGCCCGCTTCATCGGGGTGCCCGAGTCCGACGAGGCGTTCGTGCAGGCGCACGTCAAGGACTGGTTCCAGCTCTTCCTGTCGCCGCAGCCGCCGGAGCGCCAGCTGGAGCTGGCCGACAGCTTCCTGACCTATCTCGACTACGTGGACCGCCTGGTGGCCTCCCGGGCCAAGGACCCTCAGGACGACTTCACCTCGCTGATGACCTCACTCATCGGGGACGAGCTGTCCCACAGGGAGGTGGTCGAGCTGATCTCCACGATCCTGCTCGGCGGCAACGACACCGTGCCGAACCAGCTCGGCAACACCGTTCTGCGCCTGCTCAGGGAGGACGCCTGGCCGGTGCCGCCGTCACTGGCCGGGAACGCGGCCGAGGAGTGCATGCGCATCGACGGCGCCTCGCTCGGCTCCTTCCGCTACGCCGCGACCGACATCTCTCTCCACGGCGTGACGATCCCGGCGGGCGCCCTCGTCCTGTTGTCCACCGACTCCGCCGCCCACGACGAGACCGTCTTCCCCGAGCCCGAACGTTTCTGGATCGACCGCCCGAACGCCGCCGACCACATGGTCTTCGGCTACGGGATCCACTTCTGCGTGGGCGCCGCACTCGGCCGCCTCCAGCTGCGGACGGCGCTCGACGTGCTCGGCCGCCGCCTGCCGGGGCTGCGGCTCGTACCCGGGCAGCCGATCGTGTACCGGAAGTCGATCGTCGGCCGTGGCCTTCCCTCGTTGCTGGTGGCGTGGTGACCGGGCGCTTCGACGGGCGCGTCGCGCTGGTGACCGGGGCCGGATCCGGGATCGGCGCGGCCTGCGCCGCCCGGCTCGGCGCCGAAGGCGCCTTCGTGGGCGCGCTCGACCTGCGGGCGGCCGGCGCCAAGGCCACCGCCGCCGCCATCCGCGCCCACGGCGGCACGGCCATGGCACTGACCTGCGACGTGTCCGACGAGAAACAGGTGGAGGAGGCGGTCGCGGCCCTGGTGGCGTCGTTCGGCCGGGTGGACGTCCTGCACGCCAACGCCGCCGCGCTCGATCGCGAGGTGTACGGCCGCGACCGGGAGCTGGACACGCTCGACGTGGGTGTCTGGGACCGCACCATGGAGGTCAACCTGCGCGGCGCCCTGCTCATGGTCAAGCACACGGTCCCCGTCATGCCCGACGGCGGCGCCATCGTGCTCATGTCATCGGTGTCCGGGCTGGTCGGCGACACGGTCCACGCCGCGTACGGGGCCTCCAAGTCGGCCCTGATCGGCTTCACCCGCTACGTCGCCACCGCGTACGGCGCCCGCGGCGTCCGCTGCAACGCCGTCGCCCCCGCCCTCGTCATGACGCCGACCGCCCAGCGTGCCCTGACGCCTTCCCAGCTGGCCGACAAGGCCGCGGAACGCCTGCTCCCGTGGCCGTGCACGGTGGACGACGTGGCAAACCTGGTGGCGTTCCTGGCCTCCGACGAGAGCCGCTGCATCACCGGCCAGACCCTCGTCATCGACTCGGGAACCCTGGCCCACCGCCCCCAGCACGCCATCCAGCGGTCACGCGACCACCCATGACCCGGCTGCCCGGGCTACCCCGGCCAGGCCTGCCGCCGCCCGCTCCACCTGCGCCCGCCCCACCTGCGCCTCGCGTCTGCAGCGCCTGCGATCCAGCCGCGTCGTGACGCCTGGGCGCACGTCGGCCGAACGGTGCCGACACCGCCCTCAACCGAACGGCCGTGCGACATTGGGTCGCCGGGCACACCATCCCGCAGGAGCCGGCCTTACGGGCGCCGTCGCAGGAGCCGGCCGGTGGGCGTGGGCGACGGGACGGTCGGTGTGTTGGAAAAGTCGGTGGATTTCCGTTCGGAAAGGGCGTGGATCTTCCCGAATGTGGGAGATATGCCGAGAGAATCCCAATTCAACGGAGGTTTCATGGAGCCGGTGGCTGTCGGGCTGATCGGGGCAGGGCCGTGGGCACGTATGGCGCACGCGCCCATGCTGGTCAAGAGCCCGCACACCCGCTTGGCCGGCGTATGGGCCAGACGTCCCGAAGCGGCCGCCGACCTCGGCGCCCCCGTGTTCGAGCGGATCGAGGACCTCTTCGACGCCTGCGAGGCCGTGGCGTTCAGCGTGCCGCCCGCCGTGCAGGCCGAGCTCGGCGTCCGTGCCGCACGCGCCGGCAAGGCACTGCTGCTGGAGAAGCCCTTGGCGGATTCACTGGAGGACGCGCGAAGGCTGGCCGACGCGATAGCGGAGGCGGGTGTGGGGTCCCAGATGGTGCTCACCCTGCGGTACGCCGTCCAGACCCGCACGTTCCTCGCCCGGTGCCACGAGATCGAGCCGTTCGGCGGCCACGCCGCGAACATCTCCGGCGCCCTCCTCGGCGACCATCCCTTCGCCACCCCCTGGCGGCTGGAGCGCGGCGCGCTGCTCGACGTCGGCCCGCACGTGATCGACCTGCTGGCCGCCGCACTCGGCCCGGTGACCGGCGTGCGCGCGCACGGCAGGTCGCTCGGCTGGACCGGCCTGCTGCTGGAGCACGAGGGTGGCGCGGTCTCCGAGGCGTCGCTGTGCATGGCCGCCGTCGGCGACCTGCCGCCCGCCACGTTCGCCGTGTACGGCCGCACCGGCAACGCCGTCCTCCTGCCCTTCGACGACGACCCCCTGGACGTGATCGCCGAGGAGTTCGCCACGACCGTCAGGAACGGTGGCGGCCACCCCCTCGACGCCGCCCACGGGCTCCGGCTGCAGCGGATCATCGCCGAGGCCGAGGCCCAACTCGCCCCTTGACGGCGCGGCCATTTGGGGGATTGATAGCGTTTGTCCGACGCGCAGTGCGCAGCGAAGTCCGGTGCGAGTCCGGCGCTGTCCCGCAACTGTCATAGCCAGGTCGCCTGCCTCTGCGCTGACGCCATCAACCCTCGTGGAAAAGGGTGATCCGTCGCACATCGCGGGTCTCTCGGTTCCGACAGTGTGAAAGGACTACTCGTGAGGCCCGTACGCACGGCCTTCGCGGGCGCGCTGCTGGGAACGCTGGTGCTGGCCGGATGCGGCCAGACCGGCACCACCACTGCCACCCCCACCT
>NZ_VCKY01000370.1 GCF_005889735.1 Nonomuraea turkmeniaca | reverse complement strand
CCCACGCCCACCTCCACGCCGTCGGGCTCCCCTTCGACGGGCCCTTCGACGGGCCCTTCGACGGGCACGGTGGGCACGGCCGAGGAGAACGAGGTCATCCGCCTGACCAACGCCGAGCGGGCCAAGGGCGGCTGCGGACCGGTCAAGCACGACCCGCAGCTACGTGCCGCCGCCTTCGGCCACTCTGACGACATGGCGAAGAACAACTACTTCGACCACGCTTCCCGGGACGGCCGCAGCTTCACCGACCGCATCAAGGCGGCCGGCTTCACCGGAGGATCGGCCTGGGCGGAGAACATCGCCTTCGGCCAGCCCTCGCCCGCCGCTGTGGTCCAGGCCTGGATGAACAGCTCCGGTCACCGCGCCAACATCATGAACTGCCGGTTCAACCTGATCGGCGTCGGCGCGGCCAAGAACTCCCAGGGCCGGATCTACTGGACCCAGGACTTCGCAGCGCGGTAAGGCCCGGTGGCGCTAGGCGAGTGAGGCGCGCAGGCGCCCCATCTCCCCGCCCACCGTCTCTCCCTGCGGCCCAATCCGCGCCTTGGGCCGCAGGAAGGCGGTGGCGATACGCGGAGCCGCCGAGCACCGCGAGCACGCCCCGGCCGGGGCGTCGTCGATCACGCCTCGGAGGCTAACCCATCTCCTCGAGTTTGCGGCCCTTGGTCTCCTTGACCCATCTGGCCACGAAGAGGAACGACAGCAGCGCGAAGAACGCGTACCCGGCGTAGGTGAGCGGCAGGTTCCACGCCGACAGGGCCGGGAACGACACCGTGATCGCCCAGTTGGCGAGCCACTGGGCCGCGGCGGCGAGGCCCAGGGCGGAGGCGCGGATGCGGTTGGGGAACATCTCGCCCAGCAGCACCCACACCACCACACCCCACGACAGCGCGAAGAACAACACGAACACGTTGGCCGCGATCAGCGCGACCGGCCCCTGCGGGTCCGGGAGCGTGACCGTGTCGCCGACGACCCTCGCCGCGCTGAACGCCAACGCCGCGGTGGCCAGCGAGACCGCCATCCCGGCCGAGCCGATCAAGAGCAGTGGCCTGCGGCCGATCTTGTCCACGAGCGAGATCGCGATGAACGTGCCGATGATGTTGATGATGGAGCTGGAGAAGCTGATCAGCAGGGAGTCGCTCTGGTTGATGCCGACCGACTGCCACAACACGGTCGAGTAGTAGAAGATCACGTTGATGCCGACGAACTGCTGGAAGGCCGACAGGGCGATGCCGATCCAGATGATCGGCAGCAGCCCGAACGCCCGCCCGCGCAGGTCCTTCATCCCCGGCACGCGCTGGGTCCGCAGCACGTGCTGGATCTCCGAGATGCGCTCGTCGATGTTCACGCCGTCGCCCTCGACCTCGGCCAGCACCTCGCGGGCCTGCCTGGTCCGTCCCTTCATGACAAGGTAGCGGGGCGACTCGGGGATGATCGTGGCGAACAGCAGATACAGCACGGCGGGCACCGCGCAGGCGCCCAGCATCCACTGCCAGGCCTGCAGCGGCCCCAGACGGTTGTTCACGTCGCCGCCGGCCAGCCAGGCGATCAGGTAGTTGACCAGCTGCGAGACCGCGATGCCGAGCACGATCGCCAGCTGCTGGAGCGAGCCCAGCCGGCCTCGGTAGGCCGCCGGCGCCACCTCGGCGATGTACGCGGGCGCCAGCACCGAGGCCATGCCGATCGCGAAGCCCGCGATCACCCGCCAGAGCGCGAGATCCCAGATGGCGAACGGCAACATCTGCCCGAACGAGCTGAGCGCGAACAGCAGCGCCGCCACCTGCATGGACCTGGTGCGCCCCAGCCGGTCGGCCAGCCGGCCGCCCGTCCACGCGCCGGCGGCGGAGCCGAGCAGCGCGATGGCCACCACGAACCCGATCTCGACCGGCCCGACACGGAAGTGCTTCTGGATCCCCACCACCGCGCCGTTGATGACGGCGCTGTCGTACCCGAACAAGAAGCCGCCGATGGCCGCGGCGGCCGTGATGAAGAGCACGTGGCCCAGGTGCTCGTGATGGGTACGCTGAGTCGCCATGCCGGTCCTCCCCTGGAGTGGGGACATACCCGCACGTCACCGGCGTACGGCCCGGCTTACCCAAGCTTTACAGCCGGGGGTCCACCGGCTCCGACTCCAGGGCCAGCACGGCGAAGACCGGCTCGTGCACCCGCCAGGCCGGCTCGCCCTCCGCGAGCCGCGACAGCGCCTCCAGGCCCAGCGTGTACTCGCGGAGCGCCAGCGAGCGCTTCTTGCCGAGGAAACGCCTGCGCAGCACGTCGAGCGACTCGGTGTAGTCGGGGCCGTAGATGATCCGCAGGTATTCACGGCCGCGAACCTTGACCCCGGGCTGCACCCGGCCGGGCGCGTACGCCGCCGGCTTGACCACCATGCCCTCGCCGCCCGCCGCCGTCATCGACTCCCACCAGGCCGTCGCCTCGGCTCTCGACTCCGGGGAGCCGAGGTCGACGAACACGTGACGGGTCCGGGCGATCAGCGGCGAGTCGAGCAGCGCCAGTGTGTTCAGGTGCCAGGCATGCGGCTCCAGCGCCGTGGCCCGGCCCTCGCAGGCGAGAATCTGGAACGGCGCCAGCTTGACGCCCTCGAGCCCGTCGACCGGCCAGCAGTACCGTGCGTAAGCGTCGCGGAACAGGGCAGCGTTGTGGGAGCGGCGGCGGGTGCGGAGCAGCAGATCGCCCACATCCAGCCCGCGCTCGGCCGCCGCCTCCAAAGCACTCACCGCGTCGGGCAGCGCGGCGCGGGCGGCCGCGCCCACGGAGGCGTACTGGCTCCTGATGAGGTCGCCGGCCTTGGCGGACCAGGGCAGCAGCTCGCAGTCCAGCACCACCCAGTCGGAGCCGAGCTCTGCCCACAGCGGCTCGCAGGCCGCGCGCAGCCGCTCGACGAGCGGCCCCGTGTCGGCGAAGAAGGGGCGGCCGGTCCGCGTGTACACGGCGCCGGTGCCGCCGTCGGTGACCCCGAACCGGGCCGCGGCCGCCTCCGGGGTCCTGGCCAGCACGGCGACGGCCCGCGAGCCCATGTGCTTCTCCTCGCACACGACCTCGCGCACGCCCGCGGCGGCGAACTCCTCGAACGCCTCGTGCGGGTGCTCCAGATAGCCGTCGAGCGGGGAGGTCTCCGGCGGGGCCATGGTGGGCGGCAGGTAGACCAGCCAGCGCGGGTCCACCGCGAAGCGGCTCATGACCTCCAGGGCCGCGGCCGCGTTCTCCTCCAGGACCTTGACCCGGGCGCCGAACCTGGTCTCCACGTGCCGGGTGCCGATCACGTCGTTGACGTCCAGCATGCCCGGGTCGCGGACGCCCGCGCCGAGCGGCTTCGTCGGCTCGTACCAGACCTTCTCCGCTCGGACCTGGACGATCTGGCGCTCGGGGTAACGCAGCGCGGTCAGGTGGCCGCCGAAGACGCAGCCGGTGTCGAGGCAGATCGTGTTGTTGATCCACTCGGGCCGGAGCGTGGGCGTGTGACCGTAGACGACCATGGCGCGGCCGCGGTACTCCTCGGCCCACGGCAGGCGGACCGGCAGGCCGTACTCGTCGGTCTCGCCGGTGGTGTCGCCGTACAGGGCGAACGAGCGCACCCGCTTGGAGGCGCGCCCGTGATAGGCCTCCTTGAGCCCGGCGTGCGCCACCACGAGCCGGCCGCCGTCGAGGCGGTAGTGGCTGAGCAGGCCGTCCATGAACCCCTTGGCCCGCTCGACGAACTCGGGCGGCTGGGCGGCGAGCTGGTCGAGCGACTCCTGCAGGCCGTGGGTGGTCTTGACGTTGCGGCCGTTCAGCGCGCGCACCAGCTTCTGCTCGTGGTTGCCCGCCACGCAGATCGCGGTGCCCGCCTCGACCATGTCCATCACCAGCCGCAGCACACCCGGCGAGTCGGGACCGCGGTCCACCAGGTCGCCGACGAACACCGCGGTACGGCCTTCCGGGTGCCTGACGCCCTCCCAGCCGAGGTCGCGCAGCAGGGTCTCCAGCTCCGCGCGGCAGCCGTGCACGTCGCCGATGATGTCGAACGGGCCGGTCAGCTCGGTCAGGTCCGACCACGCCTTCTCGTACGTGATCACCGCGTTGTCGATCTCGTCCAGGCCGCGCAGCACGTGGACCTTCCTGAAGCCATCGCCGGAGATCTTGCCCAGCGAGCGGCGCAGGTCCTTGCGCTGGCGGATCACCACGCCGGGGCCGAAGTCGCGGTCGGGGCGGACGGCGTTGCGCTCGATCGCCACCTCCTCCGGCACGTCCAGCACGATCGCGTCGGCCAGCACGTCGTGCTTCCTGGCCAGGTCGACGAGGCTCTTGCGGGCCGCGTACTGGACGTTGGTCGCGTCGACCACGGTGAACAGGCCCCTGGCCAGGCGCACGCCGACGATGTGGTGCAGCAGGTCGAACGCGGCCGGGGTGGCCGACTGGTCGTTCTCGTCGTCGGCGACCAGGCCGCGGCAGAAGTCGGAGGAGATGACCTGCGTGGGCTTGAAGTGCTTGCGCGCGAACGTGGACTTTCCGCTGCCGGAGACGCCGACCAGCACCACGAGGGACAGCTCAGGAATGCTGATCACGGGTGAACACTCCCATCTGGGTGGGCGGGCCGACCTCGGGGTCGTCGGCGCCGACCGGCTCGAACGCGACCTGGTAGCCGTGCTCGGTGGCCACCCGGGTGGCCCAGGCGGCGAACTCGGCGCGGGTCCACTCGAAGCGGTGGTCGGGATGGCGCAGGCCGGTCAGGAACTCGTAGCGGACGTTGTGCTCGATGTTGGGCGTGGTGACGAGCACGTGCATGGGCTTGGCGTAGCCGAACACGACGCGTTCGAGTGCGGTCAGGCGCGGCGGGTCGACGTGCTCGATCACCTCCATGAGCACGGCGGCGTCGTAGCCCTTGAGCCGCTTGTCGGTGTACGTCAGCGCGCCCTGGAACAGGGTGAGGCGGCCGCGCTTGGCGTCGGGCATGCGGTCGAGGCGGAGCTTGCGCGCGGCGATGGTGAGCGCCATCGCCGAGACGTCCATGCCGGCGACCCTGGCGAACCTGGGCCTGGCCAGCAGCGCGGCGACCAGCTCGCCCTGGCCGCAGCCCAGGTCGATCACGCTGACCGCGCCGAGCTCCTCCAGCTTGCGCAGCACGGCTTCGCGGCGCTGCACGTTGAGCGGCTTGGCCTCGGACTCGGTCCCCTCGGGGGCGCCCGCCCCCCTCAGCTGCGCGCCGCCGACAGCGTCTGCCTCACCGGACGAATTCGCCGAAATGTCGGCGATACCAAACATGTCAGGTGCGGCGTCGGCCTCGGCCGCCGCCACCTCGTCGGCGGCGGTCTCCTCGGCGGGCGCATCCTCCGCGACCGCGGGCTCCAGCTCCTCCTCCGTCTCGTCGCCGAGCTCGGCCAGCCTGGCCAGCGCCGTGCGGGCGAGGGCCCAGCGCCGGCCCAGGTAGCGCCGGGTGATCAGCCCGCGTTCCGGATGCCCGCGCAGCCAGCCCTCGCCGGCCCTGATCAGCTTGTCGACCTCGTCTGGCGCGATCCAGTAGTGCTTGCCGTCGTCGAGCACCGGCAGCAGCACGTACAGGTGGTTGAGCGCGTCGGCCAGCCGGGTCGTGCCGCGCAGGGTGAGCCGGACATAGCGCGACTCACCCCACTCGGGGAAACCCTCGTCCAGCGGCAGCGCCTGCGCCTCGACCTCCCACCCGAGCGGCTCGAACAACCGCCGCGCCAGGTCGGGCCCGCCCCGGCAGGGCAGCGCGGGCAGCCGCAACTCCAGGGGCAGCGCCTGGCCGGGCAGCTCGGGCCGGGCCTTGCACCGGCCGGCCCGCGCGGTGCGGAAAACCTGCCCCAGCGCCACGGCCAGCAGCGACGACGCCGCGTAGGGGCGGTCGTTGACGTACTGCGACAGGCTGAAGTCGGGCGAGCCCTTGCCGCGCGACCTGACCAGCGCGATCGGGTCGACCTCCAGCATGAGCGCCGCCGTGCAGCGCTCATCGCCCGCCTCCGGGTAGAACACCGTGGCGGTGCCGAACGACTGGCCGAACTCCTGCACGCGCCCGGGATGCTTGTGCAGGAGAAAACCCAGGTCGGTGGCGGGGCTCGCGGTGGTCGTGATCGTCAGCAGCACGCCCCAAGTCTGCCGTACCCCCGCAAATCCCCGCCAACGATTACTTACACGTGCGGGAGCACCTCGGCCGCGATCAGCTCCAGGTGCTCGAGGTCACCCAGATCCAGGATCTGCAGGTAGACCCGCTCGGCACCCAGCTCGGCGAACTTGCCGATCTTCTCGAGCACCTCGGCGGGCGTGCCGGCCAGGCCGTTCTCCCGCAGCGTGCCGGGGTTCTCGCCGACGGCGGCCGCGCGCCGCTCGACCTCGGCCCGGTCGCGGCCCACGACGGTGGTCTGCGCGACCGAGTAGACCAGGCTGCGCCCCGTGGTCTCGCAGGCCTCGCGCACCCGGCCGAACCCCTGGGCCGTGTCGGTCAGCGTGTGGAACGGCAGGTTGTACTCGTCCGCGTACGTCGCCGCCAGCCGCGGCGTGCGCTTGGCGCCGAAACCGCCGATGATGATCGGCGGCCGGGGCCGCTGCACCGGCTTGGGCAACGCGGGCGAGTCGGCGACCCGGTAGTAGCTGCCCTCGAACGAGAAGCTCTTCTCCGCGGTCCACAGGCCCGTGATGATCTCGAGCTGCTCCTCGAACCGCCCGAACCGCTCGTTCTGCGGCGGGAACGGGATGCCGTACGCCGCGTGCTCGGCATCGAACCAGCCGGTGCCGAAACCGAGCTCCGCCCGGCCGCCGCTCATCTGGTCCACCTGCGCGACGCTGATCGCCAGGGGACCGGGGAACCGGAACGTGGCCGGCGTCACCAGCGTGCCCAGCCGGATGCGTGAGGTCTCCCTGGCCAGGCCGGCAAGCGTGATCCACGCGTCGGTGGAGCCGGGGCCCGGGTCGCCGGGGCCGATGCGCTGGTAGTGGTCGGAACGGAAGAAAGCGTCAAAGCCCAGCCGTTCGGTGGCCTGGGCGACGGCGAGCAGGTCGTCATATGTCGCGCCCTGCTGGGGCTCAGTGAAGATCCGCAGCTTCATGCCCACATTATCGGCACACATCGGACGCGAAACGGAAAAGACCCACGCCGTGGCGGAACGCTTGCTAACGTGCACGT
Source organism: Nonomuraea turkmeniaca (assembly GCF_005889735.1). GTDB lineage: Bacteria > Actinomycetota > Actinomycetes > Streptosporangiales > Streptosporangiaceae > Nonomuraea > Nonomuraea turkmeniaca. The sequence goes on along the minus strand of NZ_VCKY01000370.1, from coordinate 85 downwards.
CAGCGCCGTCCGTAGTCGACCGATCACACGGGGTTTCCTATGCCGCGGCACAAAAAGGATGGCAGACTCCCCCGCCCGCTCGCGA
>NZ_VCKY01000036.1 GCF_005889735.1 Nonomuraea turkmeniaca | reverse complement strand
AAGCTCACCCAGGCCTTGACCCCGGACGTGTGCTTCAGCAGCCTGGCCAGGACCCGCGCCTCCGGGTAGGACGGGATCGTCTCGCAGGCCAGCAGGTCGGCGCCGGCCGAAGCGAGGATCTCCCAGCCTCATCTCCGGCGTCAACCTGCTCGTCGACATCGGCTACTCGATCATCGATCCCCGGGTCCGGCAAGGTGGCGAACAAGCTTTTCCGCGCCTGGCGGGCCGACGACCGGACCGCCGCCGCGAAGGTCGCCAACCCCGCCGCGGTAAACACGATCTTCGCCTACGTCTACCGCGCGCCCGACCGCTTCGACGGCTGCGTCGGCAACGTGTGCCGGTTCGTCCACACCAGCGTGCGCGTGCCCGGCGGGCTCAACGGCATCGCGATGGTCGTGACCGGCTCAAAGGTCACCAAGGTCTACCTGTCGCGGCACATCGTCAAGCCGTCGACCGCGGCCAAGCATCTCTTCGCCGCCTGGAAGCGGGGCGACAGACTCAGCGGTCTCGAGGTCGGCAGCGTGGGCGCGGTGAAGACGCTGTTCAAGGTGGCGTACGACCCGCGCGGCGTCACGCACTTCTTCCAGGGCTGCAGCAAGGAGCCGAAGGGGTACTCGTGCGCCTACTCCTACGAGGGCGGCGCGATGCTGATGCACGTACGTGGCTCCAAGACCACCGGCTACGAGGTCCGGTCCATCTCCTACATCGCCGACTGACGACCGCAGGTACGGGACGTGTCGGGACATGAGGCTTTACCAGCTCGCCATACTGGTCACCATGCCCGGCCCGATCAGATCCGTTACGCCTCAGCAGACCGCGACTCTGCGCGCGGTCGTCGACACGATCGTCCCCGCCGACGAGTACCCGAGCGGCACCGAAGCCGGCGTCCTGGACTACCTCGACGGGCAGTTCGGCGGCGATCTGGCCGGCTCGCGTGCGTGTTACGGCGCCGGTCTGGACGCCGTCGACGCCGAGGCGGGAGAGACCTACGGCACGCGCTTCGACCTGCTGGACCCCGTCCAGCGCGAGGCTCTGCTGCGTGCACTCGAATCCGGCGACACCCGCACACCGTGGCCGTTCGACGCGGCGGTGTTCGTGAGCACGGTGGTGGGACATGTCATGGAGGGCTTCTACGGCGATCCGGGCAACGGCGGCAACCGTGACGCCGTCTCCTGGCGGATGATCGGGTTCGAGGTGGGCGAATGATGCGGGTGGACGCCGTCGTGATCGGCTCGGGCGCCGGCGGCGGGGTCGCCGCCGCCGTCCTCGCCCAGGCGGGCAAGCAGGTCCTGGTGCTGGAGCGTGGCCGCGACCTCACCTTCGAGCAGATCGGGCGCGATCACCTGCGCAATCACCGCATCGCCCGTTATGCACACCGGTCCGGGCCGGACTACGAGGACAGCCCGCGCGTCATCGTCGACGAGGCGGGGAACGAGCAACAGGTACGAGCGCACGAACCGGGTTTCCACGGCAACGCCACGCTGGTGGGCGGCGGGACACGGCTCTACGGCGCTCAGGCGTGGCGGTTCCTGCCCGCCGACTTCGCCATGGCCGGCACCTACGGCGTCCCCGCGGGCAGCAGCCTCGCCGACTGGCCGGTCGGCTACGACGACCTCGCCCCCTCCTACGAGCGCGCCGAGTGGGAGATCGGCGTGTGCGGCGACCACACGGCCAGCCGACGTCACTGGACGCGCGCGAAACCGTACCCGATGCCCCCGCTTCCCGAAGGCTTGCAGGCCAGAGCGCTGCGGCGGGGCGCGGACGCCCTTGGCTGGGACGTGCTCCCGGTGCCGATGCTGATCAACTCGGTGCCGTACGCGGGGCGGGCCGCCTGCACCCGGTGCCGGCACTGCGTCGGCTTCGCCTGCCCGGCGGAGGCGAAGAACGGCTCGCACAACACTGTCCTGCGTCGCGCGCTCGCCACCGGCCGGACCCGGCTGCTGGCGGAGGCCGTCGCCGAGCGCGTCACCTGCGACTCCGCCGGCCGGGTCACCGGGGTCCGGTGGGTGGACCGGTCAGGGGCGCGCCATGTCGTCGAGGCCGAGGTCGTGGTCTGCGCGGCCGGCGCGATCGAGACCGCGCGGCTGCTGCAGAACTCGCCGACCCGGCGCGAGCCGCAGGGCCTGGGCAACAACCATGACCAGGTGGGGCGGCATCTGCAAGGCCACGCCTACGCCTGGGCACTGGGTGAGATGGACGAGGACGTCCACGACGGGCTGGGGCCCGGCGTCTCGCTCGCGACGCTCGGCTTCGCCCATCACAACGAGGGAGTCGTGGGCGGGGCGATGCTCGCCGACGAGTTCATCCCGCTGCCCATCGCCTTCTGGGCCTGGAATCTGCCTCCTGACGTGCCCCGCTGGGGTGCGGGGAACAAGCGGTACATGCGTGAGAACTACCGTCGCGTCATGCGCGTCGGAGGGCCGGTCCAGGAGATCCCCAGCCCGCACGCGCGGACGCGACTCGACCGCCACGTGCGCGACCGCTGGGGCATCCCCGTCGCCCGCCTGTCCGGCACCACCCACCCGGAGACCCTGCGCACCGCCGCCTACATCGCCGGCCGCGCCCGCGAATGGCTGCTGGCCTCGGGCGCGCGCCGGGCGTGGACGGCAGAGGTTCCGCTGCGCCTGTACGCCGGGCAGCACCAGTCGGGAACGTGCCGGATGGGTGACGACGAGCGGACGTCGGTCGTCGACCGTTGGGGCAGGGTGCACGGCCACGACAACCTCTATGTCGTCGACGCGTCCGTGCACGTCACCAATGGCGCCGTCAATCCCGTGCTGACCGTCATGGCCCTGGCGTACCGGGCCGCTGAACGGCTCTGCGCGGACTGGTAGTGAGGGGGAAACCCGTGGACCTGCAGCATTGGCTGGGCCGAGCCGCACAGGCGATACAGGAGTGGGCCGACACCTTCGGCCCTTATCAGACGCATCCGTCCGTCGTGGTCGACGAGGATCGTTTCGCCGACGCCTTCCAGGAGTTCACCGGGAGGCTGCAGGACAACTATCCCTTCTTCCATCCGTATTACGCAGGGCAGATGCTCAAGCCTCCGCATCCTGCCGCGGTGGTCGGCTACCTCGCCGCCATGCTGATCAACCCGAACAACCACGCCCTGGACGGCGGGCCCGCCACCGCCCGGATGGAACGCGAGGCCGTCGGGCAACTCGCCGCGATGTTCGGCCTCGACACCCACCTCGGTCACCTCACCACCAGCGGCACGATCGCCAACCTGGAAGCCCTGTTCGTCGCCCGGGAGCTTCACCCCGCCCAAGGCATCGCCTACAGCGAGGACGCCCACTACACCCATGGCCGGATGTGCCGCGTCCTGGGCGTCGACGGCCGCCCCGTACGCACCGACGACCGGGGCCGGATCGACCTCGACGCGGTGGAAGACCTGCTGCGGACCGGCGAGGTGGGCACCGTCGTCCTCACCGCCGGCACCACCGGGCTGGGAGCCGTGGACCCCGTCCACGCGGCTCTGGCCCTTCGGGCGCGGTACGGAGTCCGCATCCACGTCGACGCCGCCTACGGGGGCTTCTTCACGCTGCTGGCCGGTGCCGACGGTCCCGAAGGACTCGCACCAGAGCCCTGGCGAGCCATCGCACAATGCGACTCCATCGTGATCGACCCGCACAAGCACGGGCTCCAGCCGTACGGCTGCGGTGCCGTGCTCTTCCGGGACCCGGAGGTAGGACGGTTCTACCTCCACGACTCGCCCTACACCTACTTCACCTCCACCGAGCTGCACCTGGGCGAGATCAGCCTGGAATGCTCGCGCGCCGGGGCCTCGGCCGCCGCCCTGTGGCTCACCCTGCGGCTGCTTCCCCCCACCCCCGATGGGCTCGGCCGGGTGCTGGCGGCCGGCCGGCGGGCCGCGCTGAAGTGGGCGGACCTGATCGCGTCCTCGGACCTCCTCGAGCTCTACCAGCGGCCCGAACTCGACATCGTCAGCTACTTCCCAGCCGTCGAGCCGACCGCCCTGACCGGCATCGACCGGGCATCCGCCCAAGTCCTGGCGGATGGCATGGCCGGTCCCGATCCGGTCTTCCTGAGCACTTTCAAAGCCGGCCGGAAGGCGTTCGCCGCACGCCACCCCAAGGTCGTCACCGACGCCGCCGACGCACGCGTTCTCCGCAGCGTGCTGATGAAGCCCGAGTCCGAGATCTACATCGAGCACATCCACGCGCGAGTGGAACAGATCGCCCGGTCCCTGCGCCCCTGATCACGGGCCCTCCTGACGCGGGAATGCCAGGCCGAGGGCCGCACGGTGCTCGTCACCAGAAATTCCGCCGTTATTAGCCCAAAACCGGATTTCGGTCCTTACCATAATTGCCGCGGCGATCACCGGTGAGAGTCTCCGGTGCAGCTGCCGCAAGGAGCTACACGTGCGAAAGATCGCAGCCACCACCCTGGCCGTCCTCACCCCCCTCGCCGGAGCCGGCGCGGCGCCCGCCGCGGCGGAGCCCGCACGCGACCGATCCCAGGTCGTCATCGTCGGCCACCGCGGCTCGGCGGGCCACCGCCCCGAGCACACGCAGGGCAGCTACGAGCTGGCCGTGGCCATGGGCGCCGACTGGATCGAGCCCGACCTGGTGCCGACCAAGGACCACGTGCTGGTCGTGAGGCACGAGAACGAGATCTCCGGCACCACCGACGTGTCGCTGCGCCCCGAGTTCGCCGCGCGCAAGACCACCAAGGTCGTCGACGGGCGCAACGTGACCGGGTGGTTCACCGAGGACTTCACGCTGGCCGAGCTGAAGACGCTGCGAGCGGTCGAGCGGCTGCCGGCGATCCGCCAGCGCAACACCGTTTACAACGGCTACTACCAGATGCTCACCTTCCAGGAGGTGCTCGACCTGGCCAAGCGGCTCTCGCGCCAGTACGGCAAGCAGGTCGGCGTCTTTCCCGAGACCAAGCACCCGACCTACTTCAGGTCGATCGGGCTGCCGCTGGAGGAGCCGCTGATCGAGACCGTCAAGCGCAACGGGCTCAACCGCCCGAACAGCCCGGTGGTGGTGCAGTCGTTCGAGCCGTCCAGCCTGAAGCGGGTCGCCAAGGACCTGCGCGTGCCGCTGTGGCAGGCGCTGGGCACCAGCGGACAGCCGTACGACCTGGCGGCGGCCGGAGACCCGACGACCTACGCGGACATGATGAAGCCCGAAGGGCTGGCGAAGATCGCCGAGTACGCTCAGTGGATCGGGCCCGACAAGTCATCGGCGATCCCGATCAACCCGGACGGCAGCTGGGGCACCCCGACGACGCTGGTGCCCGACGCGCACAAGGCCGGGCTGAAGGTCGGCGTGTACACCTTCCGCAGCGAGAACCAGTACCTGCCGCTGCAGCTGCGCCGCGGCCAGGCCCCGACCGACCACGGTGACGCGCTGGCCGAGTACCGCGCCCACCTGGACCTGGGCGTGGACGCCTTCGTCACCGACTACCCCGACACCGCCGCCCTGGCCAAGGCTGAGCAGGGCAAGCCGCACAAGCACGTCCAGCCGAAGCAGTTCGACAACGGCCTGCCGGAAGAGGGCCAGGAATGACGGCCGTCCGCTCATCGGTATGAAGGCACGGCGGGGACGGCGGCCATCGTGTCCCCGCCGTGTCGGCCCTACTTGCTCGTCGAGATGTCGACGACAGCGCCGGCCCGGGTGTGTGCGGTGACGTGGAACTCCGTGGTCTTCCCACCGGCCTCGCTGAAACGTCCGTTGCCTCCCGCGCCCATCACCATATAGCCGGAATCCTGGACGATCGTCAGGCCGTTGGTCGCGGCCGACAACAGGAACCGACTGCCACCGACGGAGACCATGACCGGCTTGGACACCTTGATCTGACATTTCCCGTCCCGGCAGGCGGCCAGGTCGCTCCCGTCCTTGGCGGACGGCAAAGGCGTGGCGGTGGGTTCGCTCGACGAGGTGAGCGACTCGCAAGAGGGAGCCACGTTATAGGAGGCCGCCAGGGCCGGATGGCGGCCGACCGCGGAGAGCAGGTTCCCTTCCACGGGCTTGATCCCGGCCGCCATCGCCCGGGTCACCTGCTTGGCCTGCTTCTTCAGCCGGCCGACGGGCAGCTCACGCAGGTAGAGCAGATCCACCTCGGGCAGCTTCGCGGCGGCTTTCTTGACGGTCGACGCCATGCGCGCCCGATGCTCGTCCACCTCCTGGATGCCGGTGCGGGGAACTTCGTCGAGCGCTTCTCCGATGGACCCCATTCTCGTCGCGGCCGAGGAAATGTAGTCCGCAAGCCGCGATCCGACGAATCGGGAGAACCGCGAATGCCCCATCAGCGGATCGTCGAACGGATCCTCGCGCAGAGACCCGAACGAATTCCTGATCACGCACATCTTGGCGGCCCAGCCGACCAGCGCCCGGGTCGGCGCCGAGGCCCCCGCCGGGGCCGTCGCCGGGGCGGACGCCGTCACCGGCGTGCAGCTCGGCGCGAGGTCGTGGGAGACGGCCAACGTCTGATCGCTCTTGACCAGATTGCTCACAGCGGTCGCCTGCGGGGGTAGCCCGTCGACCACTTTGGCCGCCTGCTTGGCCGCGGCCGGCTTCTTCTTGTCCGAGACCGCCATGATCGCGGTGGCGTCCTCGGGCAGCCGCTCCCGCGCCTCTTTGAGGACTTTCAGCAGCTGCGCGGCGTGCGCATCCGCCGCGCCGATCCCTGACGCGGGCATGGACTCCAGGGCCTGGATCCCGTCGTCGACGACCGAGATCGCCTTGGTGACGTACGACTCGGCCACGTAACCGGCCATGTCCGGTTCTTTCCCGTACGCCTCCCGCAGGGCGTCCACCTGTTGGGTGGTGACGCACATCGTTTCGGACCACCAGACCAGCGCCCGGGTCGGCTCAGGTGAGGGACGGGGCGAAGACGAAGGAGAGGAGGGCGCCTTCTCCGGCTGGCCACCGGCACTGCATCCAACGCTGACGATCAGACCTGTCCCGAGCGCCACTACCGCACGCCGGCCCCTTCGCGACAGAACGCCCAACGTGATCAGCCCTTTCGTCCGTGAGGGGACCGTACACGGCTCTGCCCGGGAGGGGTCCCGGGCAGAGGGCGCCGCGCTGGTGATTCATGAACCGGAGGGAGTGATCGTGAAGTATGGGGAGACATCCAGCTTGTCCGGGACCTCCAGCAGCCTGTGCGTCAGCTTGCCGTCGAACGCCACGACGCGAACCTCGTCATGGGTGCCGTTGTCCTGCTCCCAGCAGTACAGATGCGACTCGTCGTACCAGCCGAGCACCTTGTCGCAGTCGGAGGAGAACCTGCGTACCTGCTTGCCGGTGGCGGCGTCCCAGAGGCAGTGCTCGCCGTCGCCGCCACCCGGGCAGTCGGTCACGAACGTCTTCCCCGAGGGCGAGAAGATGTCGAGGGTTCCGGACGCCAGCGGGCCGACATCCGGCATGTCGCGCGTGCGCTTGCCGGAGGCGTCGAAGAAGCGCAACCCCTCGTCCTTCCCATAGTCGATGACCACGCCTTCTTCGTTGCCGTCCCAGCCGAAGTCGCTCTCCTGGATCGAGTCGTCGGCCACGTTGACCACGCGCACCTTGCTCTGGGCCACATCGTTCTGGGCCACGTCGACGACGGCGAAGCCCACGGAGATCCAGACGTCCTTGCCCTGCTTGTTCTCGACCTTCCTGTTGAGGTTGAGGAGGATTTTCGAGCTGTCCTTCGACCAGGTGCGGATGCTGGTGTCCAGCGGTTTGCGCACGGTCCTGACCCGGAAACTGGAGAGGCCGGACTGCCGGTCGGTGATGAGGACCGAGTCGTAGCCGTCCGAGGTGTAGTCGTGCGGCCTCCCCGCGAGGTAGCGGCCGTTGGGTGAGACGAGCGACTCCAGGTTGCCCGGATACTTCGCGAACGTGCCCCGCAACGATTGCCGGGCATAGTCCACGTCCTCGTCAAGTTTCTTGCTGTAGACCTCGTACGCCGTCAGAGTGATCGGGTCGGACGGGCGCTCGTAGAGCGTGATCGAACCGCCGGGCAGCGTGGTCTTGACGGGGGTCGCCGGCGGGGCCGTGGTCGCGTCCGGCGACGGCGCGGCCGCGGACTTGACGGCGACCGGCGGGAGCGTGGTCGGCCGCAGCAACCTGGGCACGGCTATCCCCGCCACCACGGCGACCGCGGCGATCAGCACCCCCGCACCGACGAGGATCGGCGCGCGCGACCGCCTGGTGCGACCGGCGTCCGGCGCGGCCTGCCTGGTTCCCTCCACGAGGGGGTGGGCACCGGGCTCCGGATTCCTCAACAGGCGCATGATCACGTCCATGGCGGTCGGCCGGCTCGCCGGATCCTTGGCCAGGCACTGCTGCACCAGCTCGCGTAGCCGCCCGTCGAGGGCGCCCAGATCGGGTGGCTCTCTGACCACCCGGCTCATCACGGCGTGCGTCCCGTCGGTGCCGAACGGCGCTCGCCCGCAGGACGCGAAGACCATCGTGCCGGCCCAGGAGAACATGTCGGCCGCGGGTCCGAGCCCGTACCCCATGACCTGCTCGGGAGCCATGTACGCAGGCGTCCCGATCTGCGTGCTGCTCGTCATGGTGGCCGGGCCCAGCGTGCGCGCGATCCCGAAGTCGATGACGCGCGGGCCGCCGGCGCCCATGATGACGTTGCCGGGTTTGAAGTCCCGGTGCACCACGCTGGCTTCGTGGATCGCGGCGAGCGCGGTGGCGGTGCCGATGGCCAGCCGCTCCAGGTCTCCGCCGGCGAGCGGGCCGTCCTCCCTGACGACCCGTTCCAGCGAGCGACCCTCGACGTACTCGCTCATGATGTACGGCCGGCCATCCTCGACGCCTGTGCTGTGCACGGTCGCGGTGCAGAACGCCGCCACCCGCCGGGCGACCTCCGCCTCCCGCAGGAAGCGCTCGACACTCTCCTCGTCATCGGACGGGCGCAGCCACTTGATGGCCACGCGCGCGCCCATGGGGGTCCTGGCGAGGTAGACGACGCCCTGTCCGCCGTGGCCGAGCCTGCCGAGGAGCTCCAGGCCACCCAACTCCTGAGGGTCACCGGGTGCTAGCGGCATGAAGTCAGACATGCGGTAATTGTGATGCTACGCAATGGATCTACCACAAGCTTACTGGCCAGTAGCCATTCTAAAATATTCTTCTGTCAAGGCACCGGCGTCCGGGAGCCCTCCCGAGGGCCGGCGCCTACCGTTGCCTCGCGCAGGCGCGTTGAGAGGATCAGCGACATGGCGTGGACGATGCGCAAGCCCCCGAGGAAGGTGGACATCTTGCCGAAGGAGCTGGGGGACCTCGCCGACGGGCTCCCCCGGGCGGTGCCTGGCACACTGCACGTCCGGGGAACCAACGGCGGGATACGCGTCGCGCCGGACTCCGGGTTCGATGTGGTGTTCGGGCGTTGCGAGCCGGACGTCCACGTCTGCGTCGGCCCCAACGATCCGTACGTCAGCCGGCGCCACGGATACTTCACCTACGAGGACGCGCAATGGGTCCTGTACAACCTCGGCAAGCTCCCCATTCGCCTCCCGGGAGGGCGGCTGGTGCTCACCGGACACCGTTTGACGTTGCCGGTGGCGTACACCCCGCTGTTCGTCGTCGGCCCCGAGCAAGAACACCTGCTCGAAGTCCAGATTGTCCTGACACCACGGACTCCGGACTCGGAGAACCGCCAGGAGGCCGACACCCGCGAGCCGACCGGATGGCGCCTGAGCTCCGTCGAACGCCTGGTCCTGGTCTGCCTGGGCCAGCGATACCTCCGGCCCGAGCCCTGGCCGCAGCCGCTGACCTGGTCCCAGGTCGCCGACGAGCTCGGCCGGGTCCAGCCCGAGGAACGGTGGACCGCCAAACGGGCCGCCCACATCGTCACCCAGACGCGCAAGCGGCTCAGCGCCAAAGTGCCCGGGCTCCTGGAGGAGGAGATTCCGCCGCCGCTGGGCAACACGCTCAACCACAACTTGATCACCGCGCTGCTGTCCACCTCCACGATCGGCCCGTCGGACCTCCGGCTCCTCGACGAGCCGGCCCCATCACCGGAGGTTCCCCCTCGGTGACGCATGGGGCCGCCCCATCGACGGTCAGCGGCAGAACGGCGTCATTCCGAGCACCGACTTGATACCGCCCGCAAGATGCTGCACGAAATACTGGTCGCCTTCCAGCGGCTCATCGGTCCACGCCTTGACGTCGTGGCCGAGGGTGGTGAGCCACGCCTTGCCGCCGTCGTAGTACTGGCACCAGCTGACCGGGTGGTGGGGACCGTGCCCGGGATGACCCAGGTTGCCGCGCACGCCGCGGGCCAGCGTGGCCTCGTCCACCTCGGCCAGCACGCGGACGCGGGTGGGATACGGGATGAGGTTGTACCACTCGTCGGTGAACGCCCAGCGCTGCGGCAGGCCCTGCGTGGAGGCGTCCCGCCGGTTGACGGTGACGACGGTGCCCGGCTGGTTGGCGCTGTGGTCGTAGAAGTTGGCGTTGCCGAGCAGACCCTCGTACCAGGGCCAGCTGTACTCGGTGCCGAAGGCGTTGTGCACGCCGGCGAAGCCGCCGCCGGCCCGGATGTACTGCCGTAGCGCGGTCTGGGCGGCGTCATCGAGGGTGTCGCGGGTGGTGCTGAGGAACATCACGGCGTTGTACGGCAATAACCGGCCCGCCGAGGAAAGCTGGGCGACGTCCTCGGTGTAGTCCACGGCGAACCCGTTCTCCTGCCCCAGCTTGATGACGGCCTTGACCGCGACGTTGTCGTCGTTGAGCGGCGGGTTCAGGCCGGGGCCGAGCGGGGTGCCCAGGTGGGCGTGCCGGGGGCCGGCGGTGCGGCTGTAGACGAGCAGGCGGTAGCCCTTGGCGGGGTCGAAGTTGCCCCAGTCGTGGTAACAGCGGGGGTCGGTGCCCCGGCAGACGCCATAGTCGGGGTCGCCGAGGTTCTGCGCCCCGCCTGGCGAGGCCGCGGAGCTGGTGGCAGTGGCGGTGAGCAGGAGTGTGGCCGCGCCGGCGAGGGCGGCGATCGACAGGACGCGCATGAGCACCTCACGTGCTTCGGTCCACAGAGTGGGCCGTCTGGTCCGCTGGGAGGTTTGAGCGTATTCCAGCCACGGCAACCCGAACAAGCCTTGCCTTGCCGCCCGGTTCGGCATATCGTGCGTCCGTTACATGGATCGAGCAGTCCATAGAGCGGACCGCCCACCAACGAGGAAGTGTCGTCAGGCCCTGAGGTCGGTGGGCAGGATGGACGGAGGGATGGGGCCCTTGTTGCGCCGTCCCTGTCCCGACTCCTCCCAGGCGTGGGCAAGGATTCCGACGCTGCGGCTCAGGACGAACAGCCCCCGGGCGAGCGGCGCGGGAAAGCCCAGCTCGGCGTAGATCACGGCGGTCGCGCCGTCGATGTTCATCGGGACGGGCGCGATCAGCTCCTCCACCTGCCGTGCGGCGCGCAGGTGGAGGCCGGCGACCACCCCCTCGGCCACCGCCGCGTCCACGAGCGCGAGCAGCGGGTCGCGGCGCGGGTCACGGGTGTGGAAACGATGCCCGAAGCCGGGCAGGTACTTGTCGCGGGCACGCCAGCGGGCCACGGTGGCGACCGCGTCGCCGCTCGCCAGGATGTCCTGGAGCAGCTCGACGCACTGCTCCCCCGCGCCGCCGTGCACGTCACCGAGCAGGTTGACGCCGGTGGCGACGGCGTTGTTGAGCCCCACGCCGCACGTGATCGCCATCCGGGCGACCGCGATCGACGGGGCGTGCGGGCCGTGGTCGACTCCGGCCACCAGGGCGGCCTCCAGCAGCGCGGCCTGCCGCTCGTCCGGGAGCTCTCCGCGCAGCATGAGCCAGACGATATCGGCGAAGCCGACCCGGCCGATCAGCTCCTGCACCGGTCTTCCCCGCAGTTCGATGACGTCGGGCGCGATCCGGGAGACCGAGGTTCCCCACCAGTCGGCCACGATGCCCGCGGCACCTCCATCGGAGGCACCGCGAGCGCCATCAGCCCGCTCGTTCATGCGCCACCCCCAGCTCCGCGTTGTGCTGGCCGAGGAGAGGGGCGGGATCGCGTGGACGCAGAGCGGTGCCGTCGATCAGCACACCGTTGCCCGTGACGGTCACGCGGCGCCCGCCACCACCGGGATACGGCACGTCCGCCAGGAACCCGCGCTCGCGTACCTGGTCGAGCGCCAGCGCCTGCGGGACGGTGAGGATGCGGGCGGCCGGGACGCCCTCGCGGGAGAGGAGTTCCTCCCATTCCAGCGCCGTCTTGGCCCGCAGCGCCTGGTTGAGCTCGTCGTTGAGGGCCGCGCGGTGTTCCTTGCGGGCCTCGCGGCCGGCGAACCTCTGATCGGCGGGCAGGTCCGGGCGGCCGACCAGGCGGCACAGCGTCTCGAACTGGGCTTGCTGGTTGGCGGCGATGTTCAGGGGTCCGTCGGCGGTCTCGAAGGTGCCGGACGGCGCCGCGGTGGCGTTCTGATCCCCCATCGGCTCCGGCTCCATCCCGCTGATCAGGTAGTTGGAAACGGTCCACCCCATGGCGGACAGGGATGCCTCCAGCATCGACAGGTCGAGGAAACTACCGGCCCCCGTGCGTTGCCGTCCCGCCAGGGCGGCGGAGACCGCCAAGGCGGCCATCAGACCGCCGATGGTGTCGCAGATGGGGAAGCCGACGCGCAGCGGTGCCGTCTCGGGGGTGCCGGTGACGCTCATCATGCCGGACAGGCCCTGGATGATCTGGTCGTAGGCGGGGGCCTCGCTCATGGGGCCGCTCTGGCCGAAGCCGGAGATCGCGCAGTAGACCAGCCCGGGGTTGAGCGCACGCAGCCGGTCCCAGCCGTACCCGAGCCTGGCGAGCACCCCGGCCCTGAAGTTCTCCAGCAGGACGTCGGCGTCGGCCACCATGGACTCGAACACCTTCCGCCCCGCCGGGCTTTTCAGGTCCAGCTCGACGGACTTCTTGCCGGCGTTCTGGGCCAGGAACGAAGCGCCGACCAGCTCCCGGTTGAGCTCTGGGTCGGGGCCGAGGCGGCGGGCGAGATCCCCGGCGCCGGGCAGCTCGACCTTGACCACCTCCGCCCCGAACAGCATCAGCTGGTAGCTGCAGTATGGCCCGGCCAGAACGTTGGTCAGGTCGACGACCTTGATGCCGTCCAGTGGCAACTGCTGCATTCACGCTCCATAAGTCAGGTCAGGGGATGGTCGAACCCGCGCTCCGACATACGCTTGGCCACTTTTCGCAAGTCGGCGGCGAACTCCTGGACGCGGTCGTCGGTGAAGCGGACCGTCGGGCCGCTCAGCGAGAGCGCCGCCACGGTGGCCTTCGACCCGCTCGTCACCGGGACGGCGACCGCGGACAGGCCGGGCTCGCGCTCACCGTGGCTGACCGCGTAGCCGTCGTGGATCGCCTCGTCGATCCACTCCCGCAGCCGCGCCACGTGCGCCTGTCCGTAGGGCGAAGAGCGTGCGACCCTCGCCAGCAGGGTCTCCGGCGCGTCCTTGAGCAGCACCTTGGAGGACGCGCCCGCCCACAGGGGCAGCTCGTCGCCCACCCGCACGACGTGGCGCAGCGGCTGCGGGCTCTCCTGCTGGGCGATGCAGACGCGGTGGACGTCGCGCAGCACGTAGAGATTGACGGTCTCCCGATGGCGCGCGCCCAGCTCCCGCATGAGCTGGACGGTCTCGGGCGGCAGCTCCCAGGCGTGACGCGCGAGATGAGCCCAGCGCCACAGGGCCGGCCCGGCCGCGTAGCCCTTGGGTGTGGCCCACAACAATCCCATGTGCTCCAAGGTCTGCAGCAGCCGCAGCGCCGTGGTCTTGGCCAGCCCTGTTTCGTCGACGACCTCGCGGATCGTCAGCGTCCGCCGGTCCTCGGTGAGCAGGGACAGGATGTCGAACGCCCGCTGGACGCTCCGAACGCCGCCGCTCTCACCGGAGTCTGCCGGGTTGTTCGTCGAAGGCACGGATCCTCACTCGTGAGTCGAAGGTTAACCTGTCGCTCACCTTCTCATGCGGTCCGTACGCTAACACCGAGTCCATACAGCGGTCCACACGCTCCACAGTGCGGATTGTCTGCCCTCTTGCCAGAACTATTGTCGGCCTCATACCGTGAGGAAATCCACAGTGCGGTTCGCATGGCCCGTCAAGCGGATTTATACGGAGACGATATGGACGAAGTCCACGAAGCCGCGTGTCTGGTCGCCGGGAAATGGCTGAGCGAGGGCCCGCAGTCCGACCGCGTCGGCCCGTATGTCCGGCACGTCGTCAGCCGCGCGCGGCTCGCGCAGCCTGACGACATCACCGCGGCGCTCGATTATGCCCGGCACGGTGCCAGGACGGTCGCGCGGCTGGCCCCGGCGACGCGCGCGACGATATTGGAACGTGCCTCGGCCGAGGTCACGGCACGGGGCGAGGAGTTCGCCCGGCTGCTGGCGCTGGAGCTGGGCAAGCCGCTCAAGGACGGGCGTGGGGAGATGTTGCGGGTGGCGGACACGTTCGCCGTGGCCGCCGCCGAGGCCCGGGCCGTCGGCGGTGAGGTGTTACCCGTGGCGGGCTGGGCACGCGGCGTGGGCAACACCGCGATCACGCAGCGCGCGCCCGCCGGTCCGGTGCTGGCGATCACGCCGTTCAACGCCCCGGCGAACCTGCTCGCCCACAAGCTCGCCGCCTCCTTCGCGGCCGGCAACACCACGATCGTCAAGCCGCCGCCGCAGGCCCCGGCCGTCTCCACCGCGCTGGTGCGGTTGCTGCTGGACGCCGGGATGCCGGTGGAGGCCGTGCAGGTGCTGCACGGCGGCGGCGACGTGGGCGCGCGGCTGTGTGCCGCGCCGGAGATCGCGGTCGTGAGCTTCACCGGCGGTGTGACGGCCGGGGCCGCCGTCGCCCATGCCGCCGGGCCGAAACGGGTGCTGCTCGAACTCGGCGGCAACGCCGCCACCATCGTCTGCGAGGACGCCGACGTGGCCGGGGCGGCCCGCGTGTGCGCCCGCACCGGATACAGCAACTCGGGGCAGAGCTGCATCTCCGTCCAGCGCGTGTACGTCCAGCGCTCCCGCTTCGAGGAGTTCGCCGACGCGCTGACCGCCGAGGTGAAGGCGCTGGCCGTGGGCGACCCGCTGGATCCGGCCTCGGACGTCGGCTCGATGGTGGACGACGCGGCGGCCGAGCGCGTCGTCCGGTGGACCGCCGAGGCGGCGCGCGGCGGCGCGACGGTGACCACGGGCGGCGGCCGCGACGGGGCGGTGATGGCGCCGACCGTGGTGGTCGCACCGCCGGCGGACGCGCGAGTCGTGCGCGAGGAGGTGTTCGGCGCGCTCGTCGCCGTGCTCCCCTACGACGGCTTCGACGCGGTCATCGAGGAGTGCAACCGCAGCTCGTACGGGCTGCAGGCCGGGCTGTTCACCCACGACGTACGCCGCATCGTCACCGCCTGGCGCGAGCTGGAGGTCGGCGGCCTGGTCGTGAACGGCTCGTCGAACTTCCGCCTCGACCACGTCCCGTTCGGCGGCGTGAAGGACTCCGGCATCGGCCGCGAGTCGCCCCGCTGGATGATCGAGGACTTCACCGTGACCAAGACCCTCCTGCTCAGGGGCCTGACGATCTGGGGAGACCAGTGACCGAACACAGTGCGGGCAGCAATCGGCACAGTCACCTTGGTGTCGAGCACCTTGGTGTCGAGGCCGACGAAGGAGGCCACGACACCACAGCCGCGCACGCCCTCGTCGCCCAGCTCGAGGACCTCGGCGTCGAGTACGTCTTCGGCACCTGCGGGCACACCAACATCGCCGTGCTGGACGCGCTGGCCGACAGCCGCATCCGGTTCGTCATCGCCCGTCACGAACAGGCCGCCGCACACGCCGCCGACGGCTACGCCCGCGCCTCGGGCAAGCCCGGAGTGCTCCTCGTGCACGTCGGCCCGGGCCTCACCAACGCGACCACCGGCGTGATGACCGCGGCGCTGGACTCGGTGCCGCTGGTGGTGATCTCCGGTGACATCCCCTCCTACTACCGCGGCCGCCACCCGCACCAGGAGATCAACCTGCACGCCGACGCCGACCAGGCATCGATCTTCCGGCCCTTCGTCAAGCGGGCCTGGCACGTGCACCGGGCACAGGATCTCGGCAGGGCGGTCGAGCGGGCGTTCTGGACGGCGACGACGGGGCGGCCGGGGGCGGTGCTGGTGAACGTGCCGATGGACGTCTTCTCCCGGGCCGCGGCCCCGTACCCGCCGGCGAGCTCGGCCGCGCCGCCCGATCTGCCGGCCGCCACGGCGGAGCGGATCGCGCAGGCCCTGGCCACGGCCGAGCGGCCGCTGCTCTATGTCGGCGGCGGATTGCGCGAGAACGCCGCCGCTCTCATTTCGCTGGCCGAGCACTTCGACATCCCGATCGCGCACTCGCTGATGGCCAAGGGCACCGTGCCCGATGCGCACCCGCTGGTGCTGGGCATGACCGGGTTCTGGGGGCTGGAGCTCACCAACACCTATGCCCGCGAGGCCGACGTGGTGCTGGCGCTGGCCACCCGGTTCGCCGAGACCGACGCCAGCTCCTGGGATGCGCGCTTCACCTGGTCGTTCGAGGACGGCGGCAGGCTGATCCAGATCGACATCGACCCGGCCGAGCTGGGCCGCAACTACCCTGTCGAGATCGGCGCCGTCGCCGACGTCGGGCCGGCCGTCCAGGCGCTCGCCGAAGCCGCGAAGTCGCACCCGCCGAGCGCCCGGCCCGAGCTGCGTGAGCGCATTCGGCAGGCCAGATCGGCGCTGTTCGCCGGCAGCCGGGAGCGGGGCCGTAGCGACGCCTTCCCCCTGCGGCCCGAACGCATCCTGGCCGACCTGCGCGACGCGCTGCCGCCGGACGCGATCCTGGTGACCGACGTCGGCTGGAACAAGAACGGCGTCGCCCAGTGCTACGAGCTCCCGGCGGAAGGGCGTTTCATCACCCCGGGAGGCGCCTCCACCATGGGTTTCGGGCCCGCCGCCGCCGTCGGCGTGCAGCTCGCCCAGCCCGGCAGGACCGTGGTCGCGCTCATCGGTGACGGCGGCATGGGCGCCCAGCTCCCCGCCGTGCCGATGGCCGTCGAACAGGACGCACCCGTGATCTTCGTGGTGATGAACAACCGCTCGCACGGAACCATCTCGGACCTGCAGAGCGCGCACTTCGGGCGGAGCCATGGCTGCGACTTCACCGGCCCGGACGGACGGCCCTACAGTCCCGACTTCGCCGCCCTGGCCGCCGCGTGCGGCGCGGACGGCCACACCATCACGACCCCCGCCGGGTTGCACGCGGCTCTCCGCACGGCGGTGGCCGCCCGGAGGCCTGCGGTCATCGACGTTCCCATGGTCAACGAACCTGTTCCGACCCCTGGGCACTGGAACATCAAGGACATCTACCGGGGCCTCTTCACCGACTGAAACCGTTGTCCGTTCGATATTCCTCAGGATTCCCCGAGCCCGTATAACTAACGTACTAGTCCGTGTATTACGAGGCCATGTCGATCACCCGCACTGTCATCCACCCCCTAATGAGGTGACTCACTTGTTCTCCCGAAGAATCTCCATCGCCGCCGTGGCGCTTCTGGCGCTGGCCGCCTGCGCCCCGCCCGGGCAGTCGGCCGAATCCGGAGCCGGTGCCACGGGACCCATCAAGATCGCGAACGTCAACGCGCAGAGCGGGCAGCTCAGCTCGCTCGGCCAATGGGAGCACAAGGGCGTGAAGCTGGCCATCGAGGAGGCCAACAAGGCCGGCGGAATCAACGGACGGCAGATCCAGCTGGACCTGTTCGACAGCCAGGGCGACCCCACCGTCGGCACCAACGTGGCCAGGAAGATCTCCGCCGAGGGCTACATCGCGATGCTCGGCACCGCCGAGAGCGCGGTCACCCTGGCCATGGCGCCCATTCTCAAGGACGCCAAGATCCCGAACATCACGTCGGGCCAGTCACCCAAGCTGGCCGAGCTGAAGAGCCCGTTCCTGTTCCTCAACGCGCCGACGAGCGTGACCTTCGACGAGACGCTCGCCAAGTACCTGATCGACGACAAGGGCTACAAGAAGATCGCACTGATCAGCAACAACGGCGCGTACGGCTCCGGCGAGCACGACGCGTTCCTGGCCGCGCTCAAGTCCAGGAGCGTCACCCCGGTCGCCGACGAGGTCGTCACCCCCGACCAGAAGGACTTCAACTCCAACCTGGCCAAGATCCGCGAACAGGGTCCGGAGGTGCTGTTCATCGGCGCCGAGGAGGTCCAGTCCGGGTTGATCGCCAAGCAGTCGCGCGAGCTGGGCATCAAGTCGATCTTCGCCGGTGGCGCCCCGATGGGCACCGACGTGTACGCCGACACGGCCGGGCTGAAGAACGCCGAGGGCTCCGTCGTCAGCTCGCCGTACCTCAGCAACGAGGCCAGCGATCAGATCAAGGCCTTCGCCGCCAAGTACAAGGCCGCCTACAACGAAGAAGCCCGCATGCACGTGGCCAAGGCGTACGACGGCGCGTCGATCATGATCGAGGCGCTCAAGCAGACCAACGGCGAGGGCGGCCAGAAACTGGCGGACGCCATCCGCGGCGTGAAACGCGCCGGGCTCCTGGGCGACTACACCTACGACGCCAACGGCGTCGGCATCCACGCCACGAAGATCGGGCTGGTCAAGGACGGCAAGGTCGTCCCGGAGGTCGCGAGCTGACGTGCAGGTATTCCTTCAGACCCTGATCGGCGGGGTCACGTTCGGAGCGGTGTACGCACTGGTGGCGATGGGGTTCTCGATCGTCTACCGCACCATGGGCCTGGTCAACTTCGCCCACGGCAGCGTCGTCATGATCGGCGCGTACGCCGCCTCCACGTTCTACATGGCGACCCATGTCCCCTTCGCGATCGCGATCGTCGTGGCCATCGCGGTCACCGGTCTCATCGGCCTGGTGATCGAGCGTTTCCTGCGGCCTCTGGAGAACAAGGACTTCACGCTGATGCTGATCGGCACGATCGGCTTCGGCGCGGTGCTGGAGGCGGGGGCGGTGCTGGTCTGGGGCGCCACCGGTCACGCGGTTCCCTCCCCCGTGGCCACCGAGCCGCTGGACCTGGCGGGCGTGCGGATCCCCACCTACAACCTGGTCGTGATCAGCGTGGCGGCGCTGGCCACCGGGCTCCTGGCGCTGTTCCTGCAGCGCACCAAGCGAGGCGCCGCCATGCAGGCGGTCGCCATGGACCACCAGGCCGCCACCGCGGTCGGCATCCACGTCGGCCGCAGCAACGCCATGGCCTTCGCCATCGGCGCGGGCCTGGCGGCGCTGGCCGGCAGCCTGATCGGGCCGATGTTGTACGTCAACCCGACCATGGGCGGCACGCTCGGCATCAAGGGCTTCGCGGCCGCCATGCTGGGCGGCTTCGGCAGCATGCCGGGCGCGATCGTCGGCGGCGTGGCGTTCGGGCTGCTGGACGCGTTCGCGGCGGGCAACTTCCAGGAGTACTCCGAACTGGTCACGTTCCTGGTCTTCGCCGTCGTGGTCATGATCCGGCCCACCGGCATCTTCGGAGAGGCGACGGTGAACCGAGCATGAAGCGTCTGGCATTCCTCGTCCCCGTCGGGGTGGCCGCCTGGCTGCTGCCCTATGGGCTGGGCGGGTACTCCATGCACGTCGTCGCCGTCGCGATCATCTTCGCGATCCTGGCCGTCGGCCTGGGCCTGACCATGGGCGTGGCCGGTCAGATCAACCTGGCCCAGGTCGCCTTCTTCGGCGTCGGCGCCTACACCGTGGCCATCCTGTGCACGCGGGCCGGCTTCGGTTTCTGGAGCGCGGCGGTGCTGGCTCTGCTCGTGTCCGTGGTGTTCGGCGTGCTGGTCGGTATCCCGGCGCTGCGCATGCAGTCGCACTATCTGGGGATCGTCACGCTGGGACTGGCGCTGGCCTTCACCAACTGGGTCACCAACGCCACCGTCGCGGGCCGCGCCGAGGGCATCAGCGACATTCCCGTTCCGGTGCTGTTCGGGCTGGAGCTGTCCAGCGCGTACCTGTTCTACTACGTCGAACTGGTGGTGTTCGCCCTCGCACTGGCGTTCGCGCTGTTCGTCACGCATTCGCCGCTGGGGCGCAGGCTGCGGGCGATGCGCGACGACGACCTGGCGGCGGGCGCGCTGGGCGCGGAGATCCCGCTGCTGCGGATGACCGCGTTCGTGTTGTCCGGCGTGTACGGCGGCCTGGCCGGCGTCCTGTACGCCGGCCTCATCCGGTTCGTGGCGCCCGAATCGTTCAACATCGCCAACATGTTCCTCCTGCTCGCCATGGTGATCATCGGCGGCCGGGCCAGCATCCTCGGCTGCGTGGTCGGCGCCCTGGCACTGGCCGCGGTGCGGGAGGCGCTGCTGGACGTGTCGGCCTACGCCCAGCTCGGCTACGGCATCGTGGTGGTGCTCGTGGTGGTCTTCGCCCCCACGGGGCTGGCCGGGCTGCCCCACCAGTTCCGGCGCCTCCTGCGCCGCCACGGCTCGGGAGCGAGACTGCGGCTGGGTCCTTTCCAGCCCTACGAACAAGTGGCGCACGCCGGCGACGGCGAGAACGTGCTGGAGGTCCAGGGCGTGACGATGCGGTTCAAGGGACTGGTCGCGCTCGACGACGTCTCGCTCACCGTGCCGCCCGGCCAGATCCGCGGCGTCGTCGGCCCCAACGGCTCGGGCAAGACCACCCTGTTCAACATCGTCAGCGGCTTCTACACCCCCAGCGCCGGGAAGGTGCGCCTGCGCGGGCTTGACGTGACGGGAGCGCGGCCGTACCGGCTGTCCCTGCGCGGTGTCGCGCGCACGTTCCAGAACCTGCGCCTGTTCGAGGACCTGAACGTGCGGGAGAACATCCTGCTCGGCCTCGACCGCACCCGGACCTCGTGGATCTGGCGCTATGCGGGCCTGCCCTGGAAGGTGTTCGGCTACCAGCGAGCGCTGGACGCGCGGGCCGATGAGATCATCGCCAGGTTCGGGCTGGCCGACTTCGCCGATGCCGTGCCGCGGGCGCTCCCGTACGGGATCCAGCGCCGCGTCGAGACGGCCCGCGCGATGGCCATGTCCCCGTCTCTGCTGCTGCTGGACGAGCCCGCGGCCGGGCTGAACGGCGAGGAGGTACGCCAGCTGGCGGAGATCGTCCGCTCGATCAGGGACTCCGGGGCGACGGTCGTGGTGATCGAGCACAACATGGGCCTGGTCATGTCCCTGTGCGACCGGATCACGGTGCTGGCCAGCGGCAAGGTGATCGCCGAAGGCACGCCCGCGGAGGTCGCCATCGCCCCGGCGGTCGTCCAGGCCTACCTCGGCGATTCCATGGCCGCCCCCACAGAGACCGCCGTCGAGGAGGCGACCCGATGACCACGCTCACCGTCGAAGGCCTTTCTGTGCACTACGGCGGTGTCCGGGCCGCCCATGACGTGTCCTTCACCGTGGAGCCCGGCCAGTCGCTCGGCATCATCGGCGCCAACGGCGCCGGCAAGTCCTCCACGCTCAAGGCCGTCATGGGCCTGGCGCCCCGCCAGGGGCGGACCATCCGCTTCGGCGACCACGACCTCCTGCGCGCACCGGCGCACACCCTGGTCCGGCACGGCATCGGCTACGTGCCGGAGGGACGGCACGTCTTCCCCGGGCTCACCGTGGAGAAGAACCTCCTGCTCGGCGCCTACACCACCAGCTGGAAACGCACGCCCATCGACGAGGTGTACGAGCTGTTCCCCGTCCTGGGCGAGATGCGCCACCGGCTGGCCGGAGCGCTGTCGGGCGGCCAGCAGCAGATGCTGGCCGTCGGCCGCGCGCTCATGTGCCGTCCCAAGGTGATGCTCCTGGACGAACCCTCGATGGGCCTGTCACCGATCCTCGTGGCGGAGATCGCCGGCGTGCTCAAGCGGCTCAACACCGACGGGCTGAGCATCCTGCTCGTCGAGCAGAACGCCAAGCTCACCTTCGACGTCACCACCACCTGCCTGGTGATGGAGAACGGCGAGATCGCGGCCACCGGTACCTCGGCCGAGCTCCGGGACGATCCCGAGGTCCGGCGCATCTACCTCGGCCTGTAGCAGCCCGCTCGGTTGTGCTGCCGGCCGCGTGCGCCCACAGACGAGTCCGCCTAGCAGATCTATCAATCCATGCAGTGGAACGAGAGGAATGGCCATGGTCCGTCGCAGAGAATTACTCGTGGGCGCCGTCGCCGCCGTCGCACTCGCGGGTTCGGGAGAGGCCGCCGCGGCCACCCACCGCTCCGACCGGAACTTCCCCAAGGTCGGCGGGAACCTCGCCAACCAGAACTACAGCGGGCTGACCGGCCTGCACCGCGGCAATGTCAGGCGGCTGCGGGGCGCGTGGGTCAACCACATCGAGGGCGGGCTCATGGCGGGCAACAGCCAGAGCACGGCCGTGGCGGTGGACGGCGTCCTGTACGTCGAGTCGGCGCCGGGCAACGTGGTCGCGGTGGACGGCCGCACCGGCGCGACCCTGTGGAAGTACGAGCAGACCCGCGGCGCGGTCACCAGGCGCGGCGTGGCGGTCGGCGCGGGCAAGGTCTTCACCTGCGCCAACGACAACTGGGTGATCGCGCTGGACCAGAAGACCGGCCAGGTGGTCTGGGAGCGGCAGCACAACGGGTACGGCAACCTGGAGAAGGTCGCGGTCACCTACCACGACGGCATGCTCTACTGCGGCACCAACGACGGCCCGCGCGGGGCCGCGCTCGCCTTCGACGCCGGGACCGGCGACCTGGTCTGGCACTTCTGGGGCACGGCGGCTCCCGGCGAGTTCGGCAACGACACCTGGGAAGGCGACTCCTGGCAGACCGGCGGGGCCACGCCGTGGATGCACTGCGCCATCGACCCGGAGCTGGGCCTGGTCTACTGGACCTTCGGCAACGCGCGCGGCAGCCGCTCCTCCCAGGACGGCTCGCAGCGCGGCGGCCAGAACCTGTTCGCCAACTCGATCGTGGCCATGGATCTGAAGACCGGCGCCTACCGCTGGCACTTCCAGTCCATCCACCACGACATCTGGGACATGGACAACGTCATGGCGCCGGTCCTGGTCGACGCCCGCGTCCACGGACGGATGCGCAAGCTGGTCGTGTACGGCAGCAAGACCGGCATGTACTACATCCTCGACCGGATCGACGGCTCGGCCCCGCTCGGCATCGACGAGCTGCCCGTGCCGCAGGAGCCCCGGCAGAAGACCTGGCCCACCCAGCCCTTCCCGCGCCAGGGCGGCTGGACCGAGCTCACGCCGGTGTGGCAGCCGCTCGGCACCGAGACACCGGGCCTCCCGCACCGGGCCGTGCCCAACTACAAGATCGGCTCGCTGTACACGCCGCACTGGGACGAGCCGATCCTCACCATCCCCGGCCACGGCGGCGGCGCCGACTGGAACCACCAGTCCTACAGCCACAGCACCCGGCTCGTGTACACCGGCTTCGGCTACGTGGCGGCCGCCCACTCGCTGACCGAGGCGTCCAACGGCCTGCGCCCGCCGGGCGAGTACATGACCGGCGGCGTCGTGGCAGTGGACCCGAGCACGAACCGGGTGCGATGGAAGAAGAACCTGCCGTACTCGCTGGCCCACGGCAACGGCATCCTCACCACGGCCACCGACCTGCTGTTCATCGGGCAGCCCGACGGCAACCTGCTCTGCCTGGACGCCCGGGACGGCCACGAGCTGTGGCGCTGGCAGACCGGCGCCGCCGTCAGCAGCTCCCCCATCACCTACGAGATCGACGGCGAGCAGTACCTCGCGGTGTACGCCGGCGGCACCGGCATCCCGTACGGCAACTCCGCGCCGCGCGGCGACCACCTGTGGGCCTTCAAGCTCGGCGGCACGGCGCCGCCCGCGCCCGTACCGCCCGCGCCCGTGATCAGGCGGCCGGTCTCCGGGAGCCCCGTGGACGGCAGCGCCGTGAACAACACCGTCGTGCTCGCTCGCGTCTACGAGAACGGCCAGGTCGGGACCGTCGAGTCCACAGCGGTCAACGCCATGGCGCCCACGCACCTGCGGGTGCCCGCCGGCACCACGGTCACCTTCGTCAACCCCGCGGACAACGTGCACGTCCACGGGGCCACGCAGTTCTTCGAGGGCCTCTTCGACATCCGGCTCAAGCCGGGCGAGTCATTCCAGTACACCTTCACGCGGCCTGGGGAGTACTTCTTCAACGACAGCCACAGCCCACGTCCCACCGGGAAGATCGAGGTCCTTCCCGCCTGATCCCCGGGCTCCTGCCCACGGGGCCCCGGCGTGCGGAAACCGCGCTAGGGCGCGATCACCGCGACGTCGGGACCGGACAGCGGGAATCGTTCGAGCACCAGCGGGTCGTGGCCGGCGACCACGAGGCCGGGGCCGCCGGCCAGCTCCTTGATGCGGTCGAAGGCGCCGTACATCCCGGTCATGCTGTGCAGGATCGGGAAGGGGCGGTCACTCTCGATGTTCTCGTAGAAGTGGCTGGCGTCGGAGGCCAGCACCACGGGGCCGCGGGCGGTGGCGACCCGCACCACCTGCATGCCCGCGGTGTGCCCGCCCACCAGGTGCACGCTCAGGCCGGGCACGACGAAGGCGTCGCCGTCCACCACCCGCACGCGGCCGTCCTTGCGGGCCGCCCGCAGGCGGGCCAGGTCGTCGTCGTTGAGCAGCCAGCGCTCCCGGCCGATCCGCTCCGCCCAGGGTCCGGTCCAGTAGTCGAGCTCGGCCTGCTGGACGACGTAGCGGGCTTGTGGGAACTCGTGGGCGGTGCCGGTGTGGTCGTAGTGCAGGTGGGTCAGCACGACGTGATCGACCGACTCGGCACGCACGCCCAGCTCGGCCAGGGCATCGACGGGCGAACAGCGGTAGTCGATGCCCTCGACCCGCGCGGCCCGCCCGGGGGCGATGCCGGTGTCGACGACGACGGTGTGCTCCTCGGAGACCGCCAGCCAGACGTAGTAAGCGGTCGGATGGGAGCTCTCGCCGCCGGGCTCGTAGCCGTGGAAGTGCTCGCCGCGACGGGCGTCCCGCTGGGCGTAGCGCACGGCGTAGACGCGGAACCCGCTCACACCGTCACCCGCCCGGCGGGCTTGAGCCCGAGCTGGTCGGTCGGCACCTTGTAGGTCTCCTTGGCCGTCGCGACGGCGGCCACGTTGACCAGGCACACCACCGCCGTGATGATCGAGACGCCGAGCCAGCTCTCGGGACCGGTGCCGGCCACCGCGGTGGCCACCGTGGGCGCGAAGCCGGCGATGGCGAAGCCGATCTGGGTGCCGATCGCCATGCCGGACAGGCGGACCCTGGTGGTGAACATCTCGCCGTAGAACGACGGCCAGACGGCGCTGGTGGCGCTGTGCACGATGCCGAACATGACGATCCCGGCCAGGAAGATCAGGAAATAGTCGCCGGCGGAGATCGACCACAGGTAGGCGAACATCAGCACCGCGCAGCCGAGCGAGCCGCCGATGAAGACCGGTTTGCGCCCCACCCGGTCCGACAGCCTGCCCCACAGCGGGATCGTGAGCACGGCGGCGATGTTGGCCAGCACGCCGACCCACAACATGAGCCCACGCTCCAGTCCCATGGTGTTGACCGCATAGGACAGGGCATGGACGGTGAAGATCGTGCTCACCGAGGCGATGACCGCGGCCACGACCACGCGCAGCACGTCCCGCCACTGCTCGCGGAACAGCACGGCCAGCGGCATCTTGGCGACGGTGTTGGTGGCGACCTCCTGCTCGAAGGCGGGGGTCTCCTCCAGCGTGCGCCGGATGACCAGCCCGACCACCGCCACCACGACGCTCAGCCAGAACGGCACCCGCCAGCCCCAGCTCAACAGGTCCTCCTCCGGCAGCGCGGCGATCGGCAGGAAGATCGCCGTGGCGATGATCTGCCCGGCCTGGGTACCGTTGAGCGTGAAGCTCGTGTAGAAGGCGCGCCGGCCTTCGGGGGCATGCTCCAGCGTCATCGAGTTGGCGCCCGCCTGTTCGCCCGAGACGGAGAAGCCCTGCATCAGCCGCAGCACCACGAGCAGAACCGGCGCGAGCACCCCGACCTGGTCGTACGTGGGCAGGCACCCGACCAGGAACGTCGAGCCGCCCATCATCACCAGCGTGGTGACCAGCACCTTCTTGCGGCCGAACTTGTCACCCACGTGTCCGAGCACGAAGGCGCCCACCGGCCGGGCCAGATAGCCGACGCCGAACGTGGCCAGTGCGAACAGCGTCCCCGCGGCCGGCGAAGACGAAGGAAAGAAGATCTTGTTGAAGACCAGCGCGGCAGCGGTGCCATAGATGAAGAAGTCGTAGTACTCGAGCGCGCTGCCGATCCAGGCCGCCACAGCCGCTTTGCGGGGTTTGCCCTGCACCGTCACGAATTCTCCTCACACTGCGATTTGGGGGAAGAACACAGTGGCAGGAAACTAACTCACCGGTTCGTACATTACAAGGGTGTTACTGATTGTCACCCGGCCACTTCCTGATCAGGTACCCGTTGCCTGGCCACGCAGATAGGCCACGATCATCTCGCCGACCATCCGCCGCAGCCGGTCACGATGCTCCGGCGCGGCCATGTCCCGGCCGAACAGCGCCCCGAACGTGTGCTGGTTGGCCACCCTGAAGAAACAGAACGAGCTGATCAGCATGTGCACGTCGATGGCGTCGGCCTCGGTGGCGAAGTCGCCGCTCGCCATGCCCGCGTCGAGGATGGCCTCGATCAGGTCGAGCACGGGCGTGCCGAGGTTGGCCAGGGCCTCGGACTTGCGGATGTGCTCGGCCTGGTGGATGTTCTCGATCGCGACGAGCTTGATGAAGTCCCGGTGGGCGTCGTGGTGGTCGAAGGTGAGCTCGGCCAGCGTGCGGATGGCCTCGATCGGGGCCAGGTGCTCCACCTCGATCCCCCGCTCCATCCCCCGGACCTCGGCGTAGGCCTTCTCCAGGACCGCGATGTAGAGCCGTTCCTTGCTGCCGAAGTAGTAGTAGATCATGCGCTTGGTGGTGCGCATGCGGGCGGCGATCTCGTCGACGCGCGCTCCCGCGTAGCCGTTGCGGGCGAACTCCTGCTGGGCGACCTCGAGGATCTCGGCTCTGGTGCGCTCGGCGTCCCGCTGGCGTTCGGTCGTGCCGGACTCGGGCACGTTGGACGCGGTGGCGGGCTGAGAGGTCACCGGGCCATCTTAGTGAGCTCCCGCGTGTTGCACGGCGAGCCGGATGGGGGCGTTGACGGCTCCATATCCCTGATACCCGCCGACCCGCTGGACGATCTCGAAGAAGACGCGTCCCACGGTGACCGTGTACAGGTGCAGGAACTCCCCGTGCTCGTCCCGGTCGTACAGCACGCCGAGGCGGCGCAGCTCGGGATCGACGTCGTGGCGGGCGTCCAGGTCGTCGTAGTAGTTGCCGGGGATGGGCAGCAGCAGCTCCGGGTGTTCGGCCCGTAGCCTGCGGGCCATGCCGATGACGTCGTCGCATGCCAGCGCGACGTGCTGCCAGGGGATGTCGGCCGCGCCGACCTGGGCCAGGTTGAGCACCATGCGCACCGAGCCCTCGGGCACATTGGACATCGTGCCGGACTCGGGCACATTGGACATCGTGCCGGGCTCGGGCACATTGGACATCGCTTTGCTGCGCAGCAGCCCGTACGGGTCGGGCAGCTCAAGGCTCTCCTGCGGGCGCAGCCCGAGCACGGTCCGGTAGAACAGCGCCGCCTCGTCGAAGTGGTGCCACGGCTGGGTCAGCGCCACGTGGTCGATGCCGCTGATCGGCCCAGTGCTCGGTCCTGTGCTCGGTCCTGTGCTCGGTCCTGTGCTCGGCCCAGTGCTCGGCCCAGTGCTCGGCCCAGTGCTCGGCCCCGAGGGGTGGAAGTCGCCGAGCCAGGCGTCGTCGCAGAAGAAGATCTCGGTGCCGTCCGGCGCGGCGACCGCTTCCAGGCGGGCCTCCCGCGGGGCGCGCTCGCGTGGCAACACCGGCGACAACAACGTCTCGGCGTGCTTGGCCGCCCCGGCGGGATCGGGACTGTCCAGGCCGAGGGCGATGAGCGCGGGATCGGTTCCGGTGGCGTTCAGCAGCAGCCGTGCCCCGCCCTGCTCCCAGAGCTCGACCGGCTTCGTGGGATGCGTCCCGGTGCGGGCGAAGCCCAGCGCGGTCAGCACCTCGCCGAGCGATCCGGTGTCGGCCAGCTCGGCGAAGGCGAACCCGACCGGCACGGCCGGATGGGCGACGCCCCGCAGATCCTGCTCCAGCGCGATGAGCGACCGCATGCCGTCCAGCGCGGTCCGCTCCACCGACGCCTGGCGGAAGACGTCGTTGAAGACCTCCAGCGACAGGGGGCCGGCGTACCCCGTGCGCAGCACGCTTTCGACCAGCCCGGTCAGGTCGAAGGTGCCCTGGCCGGGGAAACAGCGGTAGTGGCGGCTCCATTGCAGCACGTCCATGGCCAGCAGCGGCGCGTCGGCGAGCTGCAGGAAGAAGATCTTCTCGCCGGGGATGGCCTCGATGCCGATCGGGTCGGAGCCGCGCGACAGGATGTGGAAGCTGTCCAGGCAGGTGCCCAGGTTGGGGTGGTCGGCCATGCGGACGATCCGCCAGGCGTGCAGGTATTCGTTGACGTGCCGCCCCCATGCCAGGGCCTCGTACGCGATGCGGATGCCGTGCTCGGCGGCCCGCTCGGCCAGCAGCCGCAGCTGCTCGGCGGCGAGCTCGTCGTCGTCGATCGCCTGCGGCGAGACGTTGGAGCAGACCAGCAGCAGGTCCGCGCCGAGCCGCTCCATCAGCCGGAACTTGCGCTCGGCCCGGCGCAGGTCCGGTCCGGGCATCGCCTCGAAGTCGCGGAACGGCTGGTAGAGGTCGATGCCGAGGCCGAGGTCGGCGGCGCGGGCCCGGATCTCCTCGGGCGGCAGCGGGCAGGACAACAGGTCGTTCTCGAAGATCTCCACGCCGTCGAACCCGGCGGCCGCGATGGCCTCCAGCTTCTCCGTCAGGGTGCCGCTGACCGACACGGTGGCGATGGACTTGCGCATGGGTCCTCCTCAGTCGGTGACCAGGTCGGTCAGGTGGGTGAACATCCGCTCGACGTCCGGAGCGCGGCCGGTGAACAGGCGGAAGGCGTCGACGGCTTGGAAGACGACCATGCCGGTGCCGTCCAGGGTGCGGCAGCCCAGGTCGCGGGCCTGCTTCAGCAGCTCGGTTGCCACGGGCCGGTAGACGATGTCGGCCACCCACATCGCCGGGCGCAACAATTCGGCGGGCAGCGGCAGGCCTGGATGGTGGGCCATGCCGGTGGGCGTGGCGTGTACCAGGCCATCGGCGGCGGCCAGCAGCTCTGGCAGGTCATCCTCGGCGGCGGGGCATGCCCGCCCGGCGCCGAAGCGGCCGGTCAGTTCGGCGGCCAGTCGCACCGCCCTGGCCGGGTCGGCGTCCACGAGGGTGATGCGCTCGGCTCCGAGGGTGAGGAGCGCGTGCGCGACCGCCGCGCCCGCCCCGCCCGCACCGAGCTGCACGATCTGCCGGACGGGCGCGTCGGGCAGGCCTCGGGTGAACGAGCCCTTGAAGCCCGTCCAGTCGGTGTTGTGGCCGATCGCCCGCTCGCCCTCGAAGACGACCGTGTTGACCGCACCGAGCGTGGCGGCGTCCGGCGACAACGCGTCCAGGTGCGGGATCACCGCCTGCTTGCAGGGATGGGTGATGTTGAGCCCGTCGTAGCCGAAGCGGCGGGCCGTGCGGACCAGTCCTCCCACGTCGTCACCCAGGCGGTCGGTGTCGAGCAGCTTGTAGACGTAGGACAGCCCGTGGTGGACGGCCTCGCGCTCGTGCAGCGAGGGGCTGAACGAGGGGCCGATGCCGGAGCCGATCAACCCGATCAGGTACGAGTCCATCACTCCGTCCCCTCCAGCGGCAGCGACATGTGGGCCAGGGCGAGCACATCGCTCTGGCGCAGGTCCACCTCCAGGCCGTGTGCCGGGGCCGCGTTGTGGCATTGCCGCTCGATCTCGGCCAGCGTCGTGGCGCCGTACACGGCAGGCTCGCGCCGGCCGAGGAGGTTCAGAAGGGGCCCGTTCAGGACCAGCACGCGGGGCATGACTCACTAATGTACGTACTAGTGAGTTACGTTACTAGTCCTGGATCGCCACCTGTGGCAGAACGTGACCGTCGCCGAGCGGCATGGTGACAGTCACCGGCCGTACCTCCTGGATGGTGCGCCCATGCGCTGGAAAACGTAGCCCAGAGGGATCCTGTGGTCGGCCCTGCCAGCACGGCGTGCGATCTCCGGCTCCCCCGTCGGGGCCGGGCGGAGGCTTATGGAGCGCCGGCGCCGCGTAGGTAGGCCACCGCCATCTCTCCGACCATGGCGCGCAGCCGGGCGCGCTCCTCCTCCGCGGCGATGTCGCGTCCGAACAGCACTCCGAAGGTGTGCTGGTTGGCGATGCGGAAGAAGCAGAAGGCACTGATCATCATGTGGACGTCGATGGCGTCCGCCTCTGTGACGAAGTCGCCCGAGGCCCGTCCCGCCTCCAGGATGCGGGAGATGATCCCGATCACCGGCGTGCCCAGGGTGGCCAGCACGGGCGACTTGCGGATGTGCTCGGCGTGGTGGATGTTCTCGATGCTGACGAGCTTGATGAAGTCCCGGTGCGCGTCGTGGTGGTCGAAGGTCAGCTCGGCCAAGGTGCGTATCGCCTCGACCGGCGCCAGATGCTCGACGTCGACGGTCTGCTCGACCGCCCGCACCTCCGTGTACGCGGTCTCCAGGGCGGCGATGTAGAGCTGCTCTTTGCTGCCGAAGTAGTAGTAGATCATCCGTTTGGTGGTGCGGGTCAGCGCGGCGATCTCATCCACTCTGGCCCCGGCGTACCCCCGTCGCGCGAACTCGCGCGTCGCGACCTCCAGGATCTCCGCCCTGGTCCGATCGGCGTCCCGCTGCCGCTCTCCGGCGGGCTGAGTTGCCGGTTGCATGAACCGCATCCTATGCGTACGACCTGGCGCGCTCGACCGCGAGCCACCACGACCAGGCCATCGGCGAGCGCGACGGGCACCGGCGGGCTCGTGCCCCGAGTTCGAGCCTCGACGCGGCGTGCTCGAGCGCCTGGCACTTCGCCGGCGTCGGCCAGGGGTGGAAGCCGAGGGGGTGACGCGAATCTCCCTTGTGCTTTACGGTCGCCGCACGTAGTCGCCGATCCTGGCCGCGGCGTCGCGGAGCACCCCAGGCGTGAGCCGGCGATGGACGGCGGACAGCGGAGGCCACACACCATGGCCCAGAAGCCCGTCATAGCGCAGGAAGGTCCCCAGCGACACCCGCCCGTCGGTTGCCCGTACCAGAAGGTTGCCGGTCAGAAACCAGGAAACGGCCTCGAGCCGGATCCAGTCTTCGCCGCGTTCGGCGATGCGCCAGCCGCCCACGGTGTCCGGCGATGGGCCTCGGCTGAGCCGGAAACCGAGGAGGCCGCGCCAAATCAGCTGTTCCGCGACGTTGGGGACGTCGCCGAACATCGCGCGCGCCCACTGCTCCGGCGTTGCGTCCGCGTCGACGGGGAGGGTGAAGTAGTCGACGTAGTCGACGCGGGACAACGAGCTGAGTGCGCGGATGGACTCGGGGAGGTTGCGCGTGCCCACGACACATTCCACGGTGGCCGCGCCGCCGTCCGCCGGAGCCGGGCGGCCATGGTCCCGCCGTCCCGGCAGGCCGTCGGGGTTCACGAGGACCGCCGTGCGAAGCGGCCGACGAGCTTGTCAGCGTGCTCGGGCCGTGGGTAGCGGAAGACGACAAGAATGCCGGTCACGTCACTGTCTCCGTTCGTGTATACGCCACCGTATAGACTGAAGATAGCCCGTTTATACGGTGGCGTATACACGGCGGAGAAGTGAGGTGGGACACATCGTGGGCGCGACTCGTACGCCGCGTGACAGGTGGATCGAGGAAGGTCTGCGGGCACTGTCCGCCGGCGGTCCGGACGCCGTCCGCGTCGAGGCGCTGGCGAAGAAGCTCGGCGTCACGAAAGGCGGGTTCTACGGGTACTTCGCCGACCGCGACGCGCTGCTGAACGCCATGCTGGACGTCTGGGAGCGGGAGAGCATCGATGAGGTGATCGACCGCATCGAGCGCGAGGGGGGCGACCCGAAGGCCAAGATCCAGCGCGCGGGCATGCTCACCTTCTCCAGCGACCGCCTGCTGCCCATCGACCTCGCGATCCGCGACTGGGCCCGGCGCGACCAGGCGGTCGCCGAGCGCTTGCGACGGGTGGACAACCGGCGCATGGCGCTGCTGCGCGAAATGATCGGCACCTTCTGCTCCGATGCCGACGAGGTCGAGGCCCGCAGCATGCTCGCCTTCTGCCTGGCGATCGGCGAGCACTTCCTCGCCGCCGACCACGGCGACCGCACCCGAGCCCAGGTCCTTGCCCGAGCCGCCGACCTCCTGCTCGACCGCCCCGCAAAGACGACAACCACTGATCGCCTCTGAGTGGGCTTCCGAGGACATCGGAGGCTAGACATGGGGAAGATTGCGGCGCAGGAAGTCCAGCTCCAGCAGGAGCAGGTTCTCGGCAACCTCCTCCTGGGCGGCCATGTGCGAGACGCCCGACAGCGGAAGGACCGTGTGCGGGCGGCCCGCGGCCAGCAGCGCGGCCGACAACCTCAGCGTGTGGGCGGCGAAGACGTTGTCGTCGGCCAGGCCGTGCACGAGCATGAGCGGGCGGCGCAGGTTCGGGGCGTCGGCGATGATGGAGCTGCGGTCATAGGCTTCGGGGTGCTGATCGGGGTGGCCCAGGTAGCGTTCTTGCCAGTGGGTGTCGTAGAGGCGGGCGTCGGTGACCGGCGCGCCGGCGACAGCGGCGTGGAAAACGTCGGGGTGGCGCAGCACGGCCGCGGCCGCCAGATACCCACCGTACGACCAGCCACGGATCGCCACCCGGTCCAGGTCCAGGTCGGGGAACCGGCCCGCGGCCGCGTGCAGCGCGTCGGCCTGGTCCTCCAGCGCCGCGCTCAGCTTGTCGAGGTGGATGGCTCGCTCCCAGGCCGGCCCCCGGCCCGGCGTGCCGCGCCCGTCCACGACCAGCACGGCGAAGCCCTGGTCGGCGAACCACTGCGAGACCGCGAAGCCGTCCAGCCCCCGCAGGACCAGGGCGCCGGCCGGTCCGGCATACGGGTCGAGCAGCACCGGCAGCCGCCGCGAGCCCGGCACGTGCCCGGTCGGGAACATGATCGCGCCGCGCAGCTCCCGCTTGCCCAGCGACACCAGCTCCACCTTCGGGCGCAGGACCGGGACCGCGCCGTTCGAGGTGATCGGCGTGGCCGTCCGCCCGTCGGTCACCGCGACGCGGACCCCGTGCTCTTCCAAGGTGCGGGTGACCACGAGCGTGACGCCCCCGCCGCGCGTCCCGGTGTGCAGGCCCGGCTCGGAGGTGACCCTGACCAGCCCTGCGGCCCTGGAGTAGCTGTACAGGTGGCGTTCGGTCGGCTCGTCGCAACACTCCGCGAGCACGGTGTCGCCGTCCACCGCCAGGATCCGCAGCACCTGCAGACCCGGCGGCGTCACCAGGTCGTCGCCCACCATCAGGCGGCGGGTGTCGTCGCGGTCCACCGTCCAGACCAGCTCCCCGCTCGCCGTGCGGGCGGGTGTGCCGGGCACGAGCTCCAGCCAGGCGTCGTCGGTGTCCTCGCGCAGCAGCGTGGTGGCACCCGTCTCGGGGTCGGCCTCCAGAACGCGGGTGGTGCGCTGGTCGCGGCTCTGCACCAGCACCAGCAGGCCCTGGCCGGTCCACGACACCGCCGCGACGTACTCGAACGCCGTCCTGTCCCAGATCACCTCGGTACGCTCCCCGGCCAGCGTGGTCAGCCAGAGCGTCACGTCGGCGTTGTCGGTACCGGCCGCCGGATAGGCCATGGTCCTGGGCGGCCGGCCGGGATCGGCGGGCTCGGACAGGTGCCACCTGCTCACCCCGGCGTTGTCCACGCGCGCCACCAGCAGACGCGTGCCATCGGGCGCCCACCAGTAGCCCCTGTGCCTGGCCATCGACTCAGCCGCCACGTGCTCGGGCAGCCCCCAGGTCACCTCGGGGCCGTCCGGCGTCAGCAGCGGCCTGCCGTCGACGTGCAACGCGCCGTCGCACACGTGGGCGATGTGCTGCCCGGCCGGGTCGAGCCGCGGGTCGGATCCAGTCGCACTGAGCAGGGTGATCGCGCCGGTCAGCAGGTCGACGATGCGGAGCTCGCCGTCGAGCGCGTAGACGGCCTTGGTGACGGCGGCGTCGGTCGCGTAGGCGACGATACCGCTCGCACGTTCGCGGGTGCGTTCCCTGCGCGCGCGCTCCGCCTCCGGCACGGTCACGCCCGACGGGGTGCCGGGATCCACGAGCAGGCGCTCCTCCCCCGTGGCCACCGTCAGCGTCCACAGCCGGTTCACCGGGTCGTCACCGGCCGAGGACCTGAGGAAGACCACCCTGGCGCCGTCCGGCGAGATCGTGAAGTCCCTGGGGATACCGAGTTTGAAACGGGCCGTGCGGGCATGCTGGCGCGGAAGCGTGAGGGGAGACATGGGGGGATCATAGGCACGCCTGTCGAACCCGCCGCAAGCCGGCGGTAAGGGCAGAAGCGAGGACTACAGCGGCGATCCCACGGGCCCGAGCCTGATCTGCTCAGGTCTTCGTCGACGAGTCCGGCTCGGGCGTCGCCTCACCCAGGTCCGGGCCGTAGTCGTCCAGATCGGTTCCGTACTCTGCGCCGTCCCCGTCGGTGTCATTGTCGTTCGCGTCTTGAATCCCGTCACCGTCCATGTCGAGCACTTCCGGCAGCGGCGTCGTTTCGGAGACGGGCACAGGTGTGGCCGGCGGTCCGGATGACGGCTCCTCACCTGAGAGTCCCCGCGGGAGCGCGGTCTCCATGCGGCCACCGTGCCGCCCGTCCACCGCGGACCGTACGCGGGTCTGGCCGCGGCGCACCAGGCGGTGCTCGGTTCAGGTCGGCAACCCCTCCCCCGCTCTCAAGGGGTGGGCCGAGCCCCGGTGCGAGCGGCGCGGTATTACCGTCCGCATTCTCCAGACGCCGGATCGGCCGTGGACGCTCCCCTTGCGGGTTGCCGGACCGGCGCACCGGCAGGTGGAGGCGATGCGGGTCTGGATCCCGGCCTTCACCCCTGAGTCCAGCACTGTCACGCCCAGGCTGTGCGCGGCGTGCAGCACGCCCACGGCCGCCACATCGGTCGAGGCGACGATCGCCGTGGGCGGGTCGGGCCGGTCCATCATCCGCCGCAGCACGGCGCGCCGCGGTTGTCACCTCCGGTCGTGTGCGAGAGATCGCGCGGGCGTCAGCACCGTGGACAATGCCCAGCGGCCAGGTCCGAGGGCGGCGATGAGCAGGAAGCCCCAGCAGAAGAGCGCGGCCTTCTCACCGCCGTTTTCGATCGGGAACAGCGCTTGAGGCTGGTGGACGACGAAGTAGGCGTAGGCCATGGTCCCTGAGCAGATGACGGCGGCTGCGCGGGTGGCCAGCCCGAGCAGGACGAGGGTGCCGCCGATCAGCTCGATGACCGCGGCCCACCATCCGGGCCATTGTCCGATGCTGGGCACTTGTCCCTGTGGCCCTCCCATCACGTTGAAGAGCGTCGCCGCGCCGTGGCAGGCGAACAGCAGCCCAATCACGAACCGGTACAGAGCCAGGTACAGCCCCTGATTTTTGAACAGCAGATCCACAACAATGTCCTTTCTCAGACGGGGATGCGGACGTTGTGCCGAGTCCGGGCCGGCGTCGAATGTGGTACGCCCTCTTGCTGGTTCGATCTCCGGGACTGGAATGCGAAAAACTTGGGAGCGCTCCCAAAGAGATTCTGAGTTGCGCTCTCATATGTCAATGCCGGGGTCGTCCAGAGGTCCGGGCGCCAAGCACCCTCTCTACGCGCCACGTGGCCGGACGCTCCGGACATTGACATGTTGGGTCATGAAAATTTCATCTATATACCGGGTTCGTCCCGGCCTACGCTGAGCCGGTTCGCGCGGGCGCCGCGCCGGAGCCGCCGTCGCGGATCCAGACGGTCATGTCGGAGAGTCCACGGTTTGCCCAGGAGAAGTAGGGCACTTGGCGTCGCCGTGCAGGGTGACGACGCCGGTCCGCTCGTCGGGGACCGCGTGGACACGGGTTCGCCGTTGACGGTGATGGCGGGTTGCCAGCCCCAGCTGGGGATGGCGACTGCCAGGGTGAAGTCCGCTTCGTCGGCGGCGGGGGTGACGGCGAGGTTCGGCGTGGTAGCCGCCAAGGTGGACGACCTCAAGGCCGGAACCGCCGGCCATGGCCGCAGCCACGAGGGACTGCGGCCATAAACGGTCAGATCCAGTCGGCGACGCGGAAGACCGAGAGCATGTCGTGTGAGCGGGGGTCGGCCATGTCCTTGTACGGGTAGAACGCGGCCTCGACACCGACCCAGCCCCGCCACCCACCGTTGTCATCGATGATCTGCAGCAGCGGATAGACGTGGCTGTTGCCGCGCGGGCACGGGGCCTTTTCGGTGAAGCAGTCGCACCAGTGCCAAAAGGTGTCCCGGCGGTCGTAGCTGCCGACCTTCTGGATGTAGTTGTTCAGGCCCTTGTTGTCCGAGCCCGCGCAGCTGCAGCTCTTGGGGGCCTGGGTCTTCACCGTGAGGCACGAGGTGGACGTGGTGCACTGCCGCCAGGGGTCGAGGCCCCAGGTACTCTTCACGAACTTGACCTCGTCATGAGCCGCCCGGTAGTAGGTCATCGTCGTGCCGGCCTGAGCCTTCAGCACGGTGCTCATCGCCCGGCGCTCGGTGAAGGCCGCGTTGCTGCCGTAGCCGTAGCCGTGGGTGAACTTCTTCGAATACTTGAAGCTCAGCTGGCTGTAGGTGCCGTCGGGTGCGAGATGAACGGACCACTCCTCGGACAGCCAGGAGTCCTGATCCCAGTCGATGTTGACGATCTGCCGCCCGTCGTCGGCGTTGTACAGGCGGTAGCGTCCGCTGCGCTGTTCGGAGGCTGCCGAGGTGAACCCGCCGACGGTCTGGATCTCGCACTGCCGCACCGTGCCGGTGGTGCCCGAACAGGCGCCGGAGGGCACGGCGCCGGTGCCCACCCGGGCAGCCGGCTGCCGCTGATCCCACCACCAGGTACGGCTTTGCACGCGACCGTCGGTGCCGAATTGATAGGTCCCGAGCCGCACCCAATTGTCCCCGGAGGTGCCTTGTCTCAGCAGGCCGAACGACATCACGTAATTCGCCTTGCCGCCGGGGAGTGCCTGGGCGCTGGCGGGGGCGACCGGTCCGAGCAGGACAACGATGAAGGCCATGATCGCGAGCACGGCCGCGGACCTCTTAATCCCATACACCCGTGACAAGCTATAGACCACCGGTATATCGCGGGTATCTTCGCCGGTTTGACATCGAGCACTGTCTGAAGTTCCTGAAAGCTTGCTGAGATCGACGAACGTCGCCCTCCGCCACCCAGAACAGGCGATGCGCCGGACCTGGCTCCTGCTGACGCCTACGCCCGGCTCCCGTTGGCCCGCGACCACCCACCTGGCCAGAACCGGCCACTGCCCGTCACGTCGCACGGCGTGGAGGCCGGGGTGGCGTCACGGGACGACCAGATCAGCGGACGCCTCAGCCTCGGTGGCGCGTGCCTCGACGAGACCCGTCAGACACGGGCGGCGCAGCCCCGTGACGGCGATACCCACCACTCCGACCGGCCCGGTCCCGAGCGTCCGGGCGGTCCGGTTCGGAATCCGGCCGAGCTCGTCGATCGCCGCATGCACCCGCCGCACCCGCTCCGGACGGATCAGGCCTGTCGGAGGGTCGCCGGCAGCAGGGCGCGGATCGTGGCGTGGACGGCCTCGAGGTCCACCGCGTCGGGAGCGACCCGCCACTGGGCGTGGACGCCGATGACGGTGCCCACCAGCAGGACCGTGAACGCCTCCAGGGTGGTGCCCGGGGGCAGCGCTTCCACCGGTATCCGGGCCCGCACCCCCTGCCGGAGTGCCGCGTGAAGGCGCGCGTAGTGCTCGCGGATCGGCGAGTCGACCTCCACGGCCTCGGCGAGCAGGGTGATGAACAAGCGCGTGACGGGCAGCCGGATGAAGCCCATGACCTGGTCGAGCGGATCAGCGGGGCGCTCCCCGGCGGGCGGGGCGAAAGTGGTCAGCACGGCGTGCAGCCGGTCGTCGAGCACCGCTTCCAGCAGGCCCAGTTTGTTGCCGAAGTGCCAGGGGATGGAACCGCGGCTGATGCCGGCCTTCTCGGCGATGTCGATGAAGCTCGTCTGCCGGTATCCCTTCTCGGCGAAGAGTTCGGCGGCGGCCGTCACCAGCAGCCGGCGGCTCTCCTCAGTCCTCTGGATACGTCGCGTGGCCATGCGGACCATCAAACCAGGTATGCCGAGTAACAGAGCAAATGCTGATCGATATAGCCTATGTCAGTCAACATAGGAATGAAGGGACGTCACGGTGAACTCCAGAAAGCGGCTGCTCCGCTGGGCGAGCGGGATCATGTTCGTGCTGGGAACGGGACACCTGTCCTTGCTGGCGCTCATCGCCTGGGAGGACATCACCGGCTGGGTGGATCGGGGGATGTGGGCGGCCGTCCCGCTCGCATTCACGGAGGAGGGCGCCGTTCAGATGGTGGAGTCCCTTCAGAACAAGGTCACCTTCTGGGCCGGTCCGGGAAGCTTCGCCGTGCCCCTCATTCTCTTGGGCTGCCTGACATGGCACCTCGCCGGACGCGGGGTGGCCGTGCCCGCCGGAATCGGCTGGGGCCTCGCGACGTGGTGTGCGTTAGGCGGCGTCCTTCTGGTGCCCTCCCCCTTCTTCGCCGGGATCGTCTCCGGGGCTCTCATCATCCTGGCAGCGCGGAAGGACGATCGGTCGTGAGCAGCCCGCTTACACGGAACCGGCGCCACCGCGCGTTGATGCCCTGCCCGTCGAGCGAGCGGCTGCGACCGTCCCGGATCGGCAACATCGTCCAGATCCCGAACCCGATGCGAACACGTTCGGGGATGAGGGTGCCGTGGGCCTCGTACACGGTGCGGCCGTCGACGCGCCAGGTCGCGGTCGATCGGCTCCGGTCGAGCGTGATCTCGCACGCGCGAGGCCGGGTGGTGAAGTCGTCGTCGAAGTCCTCGTACGGCGACTCGACGATGTGGTAGAAGGGCTCGTCCGCTCCCCACGCGCCCAGCTGCTCATGCAGCGCGAGCACGCGGGTGGAGGTGCCGCAGACGGCGAACACACGCTTGCTCGCTTCGAAGTCGAAAACGTGGAAGGCGGCCATTCCCCGGCGGTAGTCCCCCGGGTCCCCGCCGATGTTCTCGACCGCGAGGTCGACGGCGAACGTCGCGGGCCGATCCGGCGGCAGCTCGAACTGGCCCGTCGAGAAGATGAGGTACTTGGCGCTGTCGGCAGGCTGGAAGGTGTCATGGGACAGCGAGAAGCGCGGGATCGTCACCCGCACCTCGCCCTCGCCGACCGCCAGCTCAGCGTTGGGGTCCAGCGGGACGTGGTCACCGCCCTCCGGGAGTGGCAGGCGCACCCGGCTCCAGCGCGCGGCGTCGAGGTCCGGCCCTTCGAACTCGTCGTACGTGACGAAGCCGGCACGGGCGGCGGCTTCGTCCTGCGTCTCAGACCTCATGGCTTCCCTCAGATCAGATCGATCGCGATACGTCGCCATAATCCGTCTCCCTTCGTTCACGCTCTCAAAGGGATGACGCCTGGCGACGCGCAGAGGTGACATCTCAGGTCGGTGGACGAGCGCGACCGGCCCCAGGAGTGGTGGGCAGGCGCGTACGGCGCCGGCCTGCGTGGGCCCGTACGCCGGGCACCGAACCGTCAGGCGGCGAAGACCTGGGAGTCGTCGGCGAACGCCTTGAACTCCAGGGCGTTGCCCGCCGGATCGAGCAGGAACATCGTCCACTGCTCCCCGGTCTGCCCCTCGAAGCGCACATACGGCTCGATGACGAACGCGGTGCCCGCGGCGCGGAGCCGGTCGGCGAGCTTGTGGAACTCCGGGACGGTCAGGATCAGACCGAAGTGCGGCACCGGGACGTCGTGACCGTCGACCGGGTTGTGGATGCGCTGCGCGCGGGCCGGCGCCAGATGCGTGACGAACTGGTGGCCGTGCAGGTTCCAGTCCACCCAGGTGTCGGAGCTGCGGCCCTGCTCCAGGCCCAGCACCTCGCCGTAGAAGTGACGCGCGGCGGCCAGATCGTCGACCGGCATGGCCAGGTGGAACCGCGGGATCGGGGAGTCGAGAACGGTCACGGGACATCCTTCCTGAGGCACCGATGTATGAATGTTGACATTAGGACATTGCGGCAAAGAAGGCCAGGCCATGAGAGGCTGAGCGTCATGAGCGAACAGGGCAGGGTGACCCCGGCCCGCCGCCGGGGCCTCGCGGACGAGGTCGCAGACCGGATCCGGGAGGCCATCTTCGCGGGGTTCTACGCGCCGGGGGCACAACTGCGCGAGGTGGAGCTGGCAGGCGGGCTGGAGGTCAGCCGCGGTCCGGTGCGCGAGGCGCTCCTCCGGCTGGAGCGCGAGGGCCTGGTCCGCAGCGCCTGGCACCGCGGCGCCACCGTCACCACGCTCACTCCAGAGGACGTCGCCGAACTCGACAGCCTGCGCGGCGCACTGGAACACCTCGCCGTCCAGCTGGTGGTCACCCATGCCGCGGACGAGGACATCGCGGCGGTGGAGAAGGCGGCCGAGCGTATGGCACGCGCCGAGGACGAGCATGCGATGGTGCGCAGCGACATCGCCTTCCACAACGCCGTGTACGCCGCCACCGGGCACCGGCGGCTACAGGAGGCGTGGCAGGCCATCCGCTCCCAGGTGCACTTGTTCCTGCTCACCAGGATCGGCCTCAGCTCCGAGGGCTATCTGTCGCACATCGCCGATGAGCATCGAGAGCTGGCGGCCGCCCTGCGCTCCCGCGACATCGACGATGCCCTGGAGCTCTTCGCCGCTCATCGCCGCCACGCCTTCGACATCCTCACCAACCCCACCGCCGCCCACTGACCCCCGGGTGCCGTCACTCAGGGGGTGCTCGCCTCGGACGCGGCATCAGCTGACGTACGAGATCGGACGAGGAAGCCGGCGGCGGCCGCGGTGAAGAACATCAGGACGCCGTACGTCGCGGCGGGGACGGCCATCTGGGTGTTGTTCAGCAGCGCCGGGCTGAGCGCGACGGTGATCGCGAGGGTCGCGTTGTGAATGCCGATCTCCATGCAGGACGCGATGGCCTGGCGGCGGCCGACTCCGGCCAGGAGGGGCGCCCAGTAGCCGACGGCCAAGCTGATCACGCTGAACAGGACCGCGATGGCGCCCACGGAGCGGAGGTATCCGCCGAGATTGTCCAGCTCCTGCAGCAGCGCGCCGAGGATGACCAGGATCAGGATGACGGCGGAAGCGATCTTCACGGGGGATTCCATCCGGTCCGCGAACCGCGGCCTGAACCTGCGCACCGCCATGCCGGCCGCCACGGGGACCAGCACCAGTGCGGTCACCTGCAGCGTCTTGTCGAACTGGAGGCCCAGCGTGCCCGCATCGCCGAAGTAGCTCAGGGACAGGTTGGTGACCAGAGGCAGCGTGACGACGGCCAGCACCGAGTTGATCGCGGTGAGCGTCACGTTCAGCGCGACGTCGCCGCCGAACAGGTGGCTGTAGAGGTTGGCGGTCGTGCCGCCCGGGGACGCGGCCAGGAGCATCATGCCGACGGCCAGTGCCGGTGGCAGGCCGAAGGCGAGCACGAGACCGAGGCACACGGCAGGCAAGAGGATGACCTGGCAGGTCAGCGCCACGACGGCGGCCTTGGGGTAGGCCACTACACGCCGGAAGTCGGCGATCGTCAGGCTCAGACCGAGCCCCAGCATGATGATCGCCAGAGCGATGGGAAGCAGGACGCTGGCAAGGGCCAT
The DNA here is from genome assembly GCF_005889735.1 of Nonomuraea turkmeniaca. Taxonomy (GTDB): domain Bacteria; phylum Actinomycetota; class Actinomycetes; order Streptosporangiales; family Streptosporangiaceae; genus Nonomuraea; species Nonomuraea turkmeniaca. The sequence continues at coordinate 16,669 of NZ_VCKY01000036.1, read as the reverse complement.
GGGGGGAGTCCTTTCCGTGCCGGAAGAGCCGATGACCACCGAAGAGGTGGCCGTGCGGCGCCTCGTTGATCGAGGTCGGATACAGACCCCCACAATGTGGGATCGCCGGGCCGATGTGAAGCGGCAGAGGTGGCCGGCTCACGAAGCCGGGCACGCGCCTGCTCGGGGTCCGGGTGCCGCGTCTCATCGGCTACGCCACCCTCGCCGACGCCACCCCCTGCCCGACGCACTCCGTCCCGTTCTCTGAGTTCAATAGAGACTAAACTGATTGCTAGTTGATGAACGAAGCGGAGACGAGCGGTTGCCGGCCCGGATGGAGCGCGTGGCGGCGGCGCAAGCCGGAGGGGCGGGACCAGTTCAGCGAGATCACCGCCGCTGTCCCAACGCGATGAGGAGGGCTCGCCATGACCGGCGAAGGCAGTCCGCGCGAGGAGGGGCACGCGCCCACCGCGTCCAGGAGGATGCGGCGGGCGGGGCCCACCGAGAGTCCGTTCGACGCCGGCTCTGTGCTGGCGGCGTTGGCGGTCATGATCGCCGTGACGATGTCGGTCTGGTACGTGGCGTTGATCGCACAGGAGCATGGCCGGCCGGCGGCCTGGGCCATCGGGGCACTCGTCGGGTCCGCCGTGCTGATGGCGTACGGCATGGTGCGCACGGCCCCGGGACGGGGCACCGCGCTGGCGATCGCCGGCGTGGCGCTGATCGTCCTTGGGTACCTTGCGCTCCTGTCGATCGGCCTCCCCATCCTCATGGCGGGGATGCTGGCGATCATCGCGGCGGGCCTGACCCGCCGATAGGCCGGCCTCGGTGTACCGGGCTACTCGACTTCGGCTCTTGCACGACCGGCGAGAGAGCGGGACCAGGCGTGCACTTCTGCCGATGAGCGGTCCTCGGACGGGGATCTTTCCTCAACGTCCTCGCCGAACGTGCGGTTCGTCGCGCAACCTGTAACGGGCGAACGGGCGAGATGAGGAGGAGCAAAACGCCCGATAACGCTGCGGGATCTGCTGACCTTCACCCTCGGCACCGGCATGGTCCCCGCCGAGCCGGGAACGATCCCGATCGCCGACGCACTGAACGCATTCGGCGAACCACCCCTGGACGAGTGGATCCGCCGGCTCGGCACACTGCCGCTCGTCCACCAGCCAGGCGAGCGCTGGATGTACGACACCGCCGCCGACGTGACGGGCGTGCTCATCGCCCGGGCCACTGGCATGGCCTTCGGGGATGCCTTGCGTGAGCGGATCTGCGATCCGGTCGTCGAAGACGCCCCCGACGGGCGGTGGAGTCGGCCGCCGGCGTTCGAATCAGGTGGCGGCGGGCTCGTCTCGACCGCCGACGACTATCTCGCCTTCGCCTCGGCTCTGCTCGCGGGCGGCACCTACCACGGCGAGCGGGTGCTCTCGCGGCCGTCGGTGACGCTGATGACCAGCGACCACCTGACCCCGGCGCAGAAGGCGGTCTCCGGGTTCTGGCCTGGGTACTTCGACACCATGGGCTGGGGTTTCGGAGTGTCGGTCCGCACCCGTCTCACGCACCTCGGCCCGTCAGTCGGGAGCTACGGATGGCCCGGCTTCTACGGCACCGCCTGGTACAACGATCCCGCCGAGGACATGACGACGATCTTCATCATGCAGCGGGCGCACGCAGGCGACCAGAGGCTGCCGAGATCGCACGACTTCTGGACCGCTGTCTACCAGGCGATCGACGATTGACCGCGGGGGCCGGAGACCCTCGATGATGTCGAGCACCGCGTCCACAGCCCACGACGCAGTCCGGGGGCGGTCATCGCGTTGAGGACCGGGCTATACGCCACGCAGGGCCGACTCGGCGAACGTGTGAGCCGGTTTGGCAAGCCGTTCGTGGAGCTCGAAGAAGATGTCGGCGGCCCGGACCCCGTTCCAGTCCTCGGGGAGCACCTCCAGGGGCAGCCCGGGATCGGAGTAGGGCAGGCGGCGCCAGTCGGTCAGAGCGCTCATGTAGTCGGCGAACGCCTGAGCGGGATCAGTGTCCGCGCCATCGCGGTAGCCGTCGAGAATCGGCTGGTGGCGGTCCAGGAACTCCTGGTAGAGCGCTTGCAGGCGGGTCAGGTCCCACCAATCGGCGACCTGGCCCGCGACGTCGGCGAAGGCGACGTGCTGCGCCTGGAAGAGGTTGACGTAGGCGCTCAGGCCGTGGCGCTCCAGGGCGTCACGTGTCTCGTCGAGCAGGTGGGCGGGGGCGATCCAGACTCCGGCGGCGACGGTTCCGAATCCGAGCCAGGAGAGGCGCGAGCGCAACTGGTGCCGCTTGTCGCGCTCGGTCTCGGGGACGCTGAAGACCGCCAGCAGCCAGCCCTCGTCCGTGGTCGCGCGCCGGCGCTCGAAGATCCGGCGGTCGCCTTCGCGCAGGATCTGGTACGCCTCGTCGGTCAGCGCGTACCCGGCCACGCCGTTCATCTTGGCCGATGTGAGCAGGCCGCGTCGTTTGAGGCGGAAGATCGCAGACCGGACGGACGGCGCATCCACCCCGCACTGGGCGAGTATCCGGATGAGCGCCGCGATGCTCATCCAGCCGCCGCTCTCGCGCGCGTACAGCCCGTACACCGTGACGATCAACGCGCGCGGCTGTTGGCCGCGTCCGGCGAGTTCGTCGTCCTCTGCCATCCCGGTGCACCTCCGTGCCTATGCGCGCCCGATGACAGGATGCGCCGTGTTACGCAGATTTAACCGTCGTCATGATAGCGAGCATTAGCTGACCTGTTGAGGTGTATCGCCTTGCAGGCTCGGTGTTTGCGCAACGATCCGGGCCTATAGTGCGGCAATTTGACGGTCGACACACAAGCAGAAGATGAGTTAGCGTGTGAGGCCAGCCCCACCTGAACGAAGGAGGAGGAGCAGGGATGGCCGAGCGGTCCTTTGCCACCGAGGTCCAGCAGCTGCGCCATGGCGCCGGGACCACTCTGCACGTCGAGGGCATTCTGGCCGTCACCAAGGCCCTGCTTCAGTCCGGGGTCGCCTACGTGGGTGGTTACCAGGGCGCGCCGATCTCCCACCTGATGGACGTGCTCGGCGACGCCCGGGAGATCCTCCAAGAGCTGGACGTCTATTTCGAGAACAGCGCGTCCGAGGCGACCGCGGCGGCGATGCTCGCGGCCTCGGTGCACTACCCGCTGCGGGGCGCCATCACCTTCAAATCCACGGTGGGCCTCAACGTGGCGTCGGACGCTCTGGCCAACCTGGCGAGCGGCGGCGTCACGGGCGGGGCGCTGGTCATCCTCGGCGAGGACTACGGCGAGGGCTCCAGCATCATGCAGGAGCGCTCTCATGCCTTCGCGATGAAGTCGCAGATGTGGCTGCTGGACCCCCGGCCGAACATCACCGCGATCGTCGAGGCGGTCGAGACGGGGTTCGAGCTGTCGGAGGCGAGCAACACTCCGGTGATGCTCCAGTTGCGGCTGCGGTCCTGCCACATGCACGGCGCCTTCGTCGCCAAGGACAACGTGCGACCGCAAATGACGATCAAGGACGCGATCGAGCAGCCCAAACGGGACCCCAGCCGGATCGTGCTCCCGCCCGCGAGCTTCCTGCACGAGCAGGAGAAGATCGGCTCCCGCTGGCCCGCAGCGGTGGAGTTCATCCGCGAGCGCGGCCTCAACGAGGTCTTCGCGGGCGATGCCGCCGACGTCGGCATCATCGTCCAGGGCGGCCTCTACAACACGCTCAACCGGGCGCTGGAACTGCTGGGCTGCTCGGACGCCTACGGCAACACCCGGATCCCGCTCTACGTCATGAACGTGACCTATCCGGTCGTGGACTCCGAGATCCTCGAGTTCTGCGAGGGCAAGCGGGCGGTGCTGATGGTCGAAGAGGGCCAGCCCGACTACCTCGAGCAGAATCTCCACGCCATCCTCCGGCGCGCCGACGCGAGAGCCGTGCTCCACGGCAAGGACCTGCTGCCGATCGCCGGCGAGTACACCGCGACCGCGGTGACCCGCGGCCTGTCCGCTTTCTTGAACAAGTACCGGCCCGAGGCCGTCGAGGGAGCACCCGCGCTGCTGTTGCCCGACGACGACCCCGGCAGCCCGTTCGCCCCCCGGGTGGAGCCCAAGGCGGTGCACGGCCGTCCGCCGGGACTGTGCACCGGCTGTCCCGAGCGGCCGATCTTCAGTGCCCTCAAGCTCGCCGAGCGCGAGACGGGCAAGCAGCACCACATCAGCGCCGACATCGGCTGCCACCTTTTCTCCATCAACGAGCCGTTCAACCTCGGCGCGACCACCATGGGCTACGGCCTGGGCTCGGCAGGCGCGGCCGCCCTGAACTCCGCCGAGGCCGACCGCCGGACGATCGCGGTCATGGGCGACGGCGGCTTCTGGCACAACGGTCTGACCAGCGGTGTGGGCAACGCCGTCTTCAACGGCACCGACCAGGTGCTCCTCGTGGTCGACAACGAATACGCCGCGGCGACCGGCGGCCAGGACGTCCTGTCCTCCCAGGCCGACAATCCGATCCGCTCCACCAAGCACCCGATCGAGAAGGCCGTGCGCGGCGTCGGGGTCACGTGGGCCAAGACGGTCACGAACACCTACAAGGTAGGCGAGCTGCGCGACCTGTTCGTGGAAGCGCTGACCTCCAAGCAACGGGGCCCGAAGGTCATCGTCGCGCAGAGCGAGTGCCAGTTGAACCGGCAGCGCCGCGTCAAGCCTGAGACGAACAAGAAGATCAAAGAGGGCAAGCGCGTCGTCCGGCAGCGTTTCGGTGTGGACGCCGACACCTGCACCGGCGACCACGCCTGCATCCGGGTGTCCGGGTGTCCCTCCCTCACGATCAAACCGAACCCCGACCCCATGCGGACCGACCCGGTCGCCACAGTGATCGACAGTTGCGTCGGCTGCGGCGTGTGCGGAGCGAACGCCCACGCGGCATCGCTCTGCCCGTCGTTCTACCGGACCGATGTGGTCGTCAACGAGACATGGTGGGACCGCGCACTCACCAAGGTGCGGACGGCCTGGATCAGGGCGCTGTCCGCACCCGTCGAACGCCGCGCGGCGAAGTACGAGGTGGTTTGATGTCGAGCTGGAAGTCCGGGCGGCGCCCGATAACGATCGCGATCCTGGCGATGGGAGGAGAAGGCGGGGGTGTCCTGTCCGACTGGATCGTCTCCGTGGGCGAGGCCGCCGGGTACACCGCCCAGAGCACCTCGGTGGCCGGGGTCGCGCAGCGTACCGGCGCGACGGTCTACTACGTAGAACTGTTCCCGCCGTCCGAGAAGGCGCCTGCCGAGCGCGCCCGGCCCGAACCGGTGCTCAGCCTCTTCCCCACTCCTGGCGAGGTCGACATCGTCATCGCCTCCGAGCTGATGGAGGCCGGGCGGGCCATCCAGCGCGGTTTCTGCACCCCCGACCGCACGACCTTGATCGCCTCCACCAACCGGGTCTACGCGATCACCGAACGGATCGCGCTCGGCGACGGCCGCGCCGACAGTGACCAGTTGATCCAGGACGCTCGTGCCGCCGCCAAGCGCTTCGTCGGCGCGAACTTCATGCACCTCGCCGAGCAAGCACGCAGCGTGATCAGTGCCTCGCTGTTCGGCGCGCTGGCCGGTTCGGCGGCGCTGCCGTTCACCCGCGAGCAGTTCGAGGCCGCGGTGCGTACGTCAGGGAAGGCCGTCGAGGCGTCCCTCGCCGCGTTCGCCCTCGGGTTCGACGCGGCGCGGCAACCTGCGCCCACGCCCGCGCCCTCCCGCCCGGCAGGCAGCGGACCGGTACCGGTCGCCATTGGCCGCCGCCCTCCGCACGATGCCGCAGCCGAGGCCGCCACCGCGGAGGAGGAGCGACACAGGACGCTCGCGGCCACCGACCCGGGGCAACTCGTCGGACCGGACCTTCAGGCGCAGGCGGCTCGGGTGGCCGAGTTCCCCGAACCTGCCCGCTCCATGCTCCTGCACGGCTGCGTACGAACCGCCGTCTACCAGGGGGTGTCCTACACCGACCGTTATCTCGCCCGGGTCGCCCGGGTGGCGGCCCTGGAGTCCGAGGACAAGGGTGCCGCGCGCCTCACCACCGGGACGGCCCGCCACGCCGCGCTCTGGATGTGCTACCAGGACACGATCCACGTCGCACTGCAGAAGATCCGGCGGCGCCGGATCGCGGGCATCCGCGAGGAAGCGCACGCCAAGTCCGGCCAGCTCATGCAGGTCCGCGAGTACCTCCACCCCCAGATCGACGAGATCACCGACACCCTCCCCACCCGCCTGGGCCGGTGGCTGGCCGGCTCGGCGCCCTTCCGTCGAGTCGTCACGAAGCTGACCCGCAACGGGATGGTCGTCAACACCACCTCCGTCGCTGGCTTCACGGCGCTGTGGGTGATGGCCCTGATGCGCCCGCTGCGGCCTCGCTCGCTACGCTTCGGCCGGGAGCAGGCGGGGATCGACGACTGGCTCGACCTCGTCGTGCGGACCGCGCCCGACGACTACGACCTGGCCTGCGAGATCGTCGAATGCCAGGGCGTGCTCAAGGGATACGGGCAGACCCACTCCCACGGCAGCGAGAGTTTCGCCGTCCTCATGGACTCTGCACGACGGCTCGCGGGCCGTCCCGACGCCGCCTCCGCGCTCGCCCGGCTGCGCGACGCCGCGCTCGCCGACGACGACGGCACCACGCTTCGTGCCGCCGTCACCTCGGTCTTGGGAGAACGGCTCTCCGACGAGCGACCCACCTTGATGCGCTGACTGCGCCGCACCCCTTGGACATGGAGCGGGTGGATGTCCGTGTGTGAGTCAGGGGAGGAGGCGAACCCGGTTGCGCAAGACACCGATCCCGTCGATCTCGGTTTCGACGAGGTCGCCGTCGGCGAGGAATCGCGGCGGATCCATGGCCGCGCCGATGCCGCCGGGAGTGCCGGTGAGGACGAGATCGCCGGGCCGGAGCGCGGTGAAGGTGGAGATGTAGGCGAGCAGCGTGGCGCAGTCGAAGACCAGCGTGCGGGTGTTCGCCCGTTGGACGAGCTCGCCGTTGACGCGGCAGCGGATCGCGACGCCGGCGAGAGGGTCGAGATCATCGGGCGTGACCACGACCGGACCGATCGGTGTGGTGCGGTCCCAGGCCTTGCCCTGGAACCATTGCACGGTGCGCCTCTGCCAGTCGCGCACGGAAATGTCGTTGGCGACGGTGTAGCCGGCGATGGCGGCCGCGGCCTCGTCCCGGTCGGCTCCGCGGATCGGGCGCCCGACCACGACGGCGAGCTCGGCCTCCCAGTCCAGGGCGACGTCCTTCGGCGCCACGATCTCTTCGGCCGGCCCGAGCAGGGTGTCGGCGTGCTTGGCGAAGAGCGTCGGGTGGGACGGCAGATCACGGCCGGTTTCGGCGATGTGGTCGGCGTAGTTCAACCCGCAGCAGATCACCTTGCCGGGACGCGGCAGCGGGTTGACCGGACCCCAGCCCGGCAAGGGCTCGCCCGGCTCGGCAGGCTGCTCGGCGAGCAGCCAGGCTCCCAGGTCCGCGGCGGGAAGACGCCGCCAGAGGTCGTCGACGAGAACGGCGGCGGTGCTCGTGCCCGCACCTCGGGACACAGTGGCGAGCTTCATGTACGTGACTCCTCAACGGCACCTATGTATCGTATTTTTCACGATCGTCAGATATTGTCAATATAGCATCAAGTCGAGAGGAAGCCTCGTGAAGCCCATCGCCATCAACCCCGACAGCCTTCCGAAGCCCAGGGGCTACTCGCACGGCACCCTGCACGGGAACACGCTCTACCTGGGCGGGCAGACCGCGCTGGACGCGAACATGCGCATCGTCGAAGGCGGGATCGTCGAGCAGTTCCGCCAGGCTTTCGGGAATGTGCTGACCACCCTGCGGGCGGCCGGAGGAGAGCCCGCTGACCTCGTCAGCATCACGATCTACCTGACCGACGTCGAGGACTACCAGGCGCACGGCAAGGAGATCGGTGAGGTCTGGCGGGAGCTGGCCGGCCCGGTCTACCCGGCCATGGCCGGGATCGGATGTACGAGGCTCTGGCAGCCCGAAGCCATGATCGAGATTCTTGGCACAGCCGTGATCCCGGAGGAGCGGCTGAAGACCCGCGCATAACGCGGAATTCCCGTCCGATCCAGATGATCGGACGGGATTTCGTCCACGTCTTTCAGATGGAGATGCCGGTCCGGCTCACGGCCGCCACCGCGCGTGCCGGGTGGTGGTCACACCCTCGCGGATCAATTGCAGACGCGGCTTGGGCCCGTCGGTACGTCCCGTCTGCGGCTTGCGGCGGCCGGGGCGCCAGGGGTCGGGCCACGCCGCCCCGGGTCCGGTGTAGGCCTGCTCGGCGGCGGCGTGCAACGTCCAGTTCGGGTCATAGAGGTGGACCCGGCCCAAGGCGCACAGGTCGGCGCGCCCGGCGAGCAGGATCGAGTTGACGTCGTCGTAGGAGGAGATCACGCCGACCGCGATCGTCGGGACATCGACCTGGTTGCGGATCTTGTCGGCGTAGGGAGTCTGGTACGACCGGCCGAAGGCCGGTTTCTCCAGCGGGCTCACCTGGCCGGTGGAGACGTCGATCGCGGCGGCGCCGGCGGCGGCGAAAGCGCGAGCGATCTCCACGGCGTCGTCGCCGGTGATGCCCTCGTCGATCCAGTCCGTGGCCGAGATCCGCACGGTCATGGGTTTGTGCCGGGGCCACACCGCACGCATCGCGGCGAAGACCTCCAGGGGGTAGCGCAGCCGGTTCTGCAGGCTTCCGCCGTAGTCGTCGCTGCGGTGGTTGCTGATCGGGGAGATGAAGGACGACAGCAGGTAGCCGTGCGCGCAGTGCAGTTCCAGGAGATCGAAGCCGGCCTCGTCGGCGCGGCGGGCGGCGTCGGCGAACTGCTGCTTGATCTGCTCCATGTCGGCCTGGGCGAGCTCGCGGGGGGTCTGGTTGACCCCTTCCTTGTACGGCAGGGCGGACGGAGCGACGACCTCCCAGTTGCCCTCGGGGAGCGGCTGGTCTATCCCCTCCCACATGAGGCAGGTGGAGCCTTTGCGTCCGGAGTGGCCGACCTGGATGCCGATCTTCGCCTTGCTCTCGCGGTGCACGTAGTCGGTGATCCTCCGCCAGCCGGCCGACTGCTCCTCGTTCCAGATGCCGGCGCAACCGGGCGTGATGCGGCCGCTCTCGGAGACGCAGACCATCTCGGTCATGACCAGACCCGCGCCGCCCAGCGCCTTTCCTCCCAGATGGACCAGATGGAAGTCATTGGGGACCCCGTCGACCGCCCGGTACATGTCCATCGGCGACACCACGATCCGATTGGCGAGCTCCAGCTCGCCGAGCCGGAAGGAGTGGAACATGGGCGGCGTCCCGGCTCCGTCCCCGGCACGGCCCGACTGCCGGCCGGCGAACCAGGCGTCGACGCGGGCCACGAACTCAGGGTCGCGCAACCGGAGGTTGTCGTAGGTGACACGACGGCTCCGCGTCATGATGTTGAACGCGAACTGCTCCGGCTCCTGGCCGACGTACTGCCCCAGGTTCTCGAACCATTCCAGGCTCGCCTGCGCTGCCCGCTGAGTGGACTGGACGACCGGCTTGCGCTCGGCTTCGTAGGCGGTGAGCGCCTGGTCGAGGGTGGGCTGCTCGTGCAGGCACGCGGCCAGGCTCAGGGCGTCCTCCATGGCCAGCTTGGTGCCTGAGCCGATGGAGAAATGTGCGGTGTGGGCAGCGTCGCCCAGGATGACGATGTTCTCGTGCCGCCAGCTCTCGTTGCGGACGGTGGTGAAGCTGATCCACTTGCTGTTGTTGGCGAGCAGGGAGCAGTCGCCCAGCTCTTCGGAGAAGAGCTCCTTCACCCGCGCGATCGACTTCTCGTCGGACTCGCCCGGAGCGAACTCCCGGTTGGCGAGCTCGTCGAAGCCGGCCCTGCGCCAGACGTCCTCGTGCATCTCGGCGATGAAGGTGCTGCCATGGGCGTCGAACGGATAGCCGTGCCCCTGGATCACGCCGTACGGCGTTTCGAGGACGTAGAACTTGAAGGCGTCGAACGCCTTGTCCGTGCCGAGCCACATGTACTTGCAAGCGCGCCGCTCCAGGTCCGGGTGGAAGGAGTCGGCGTATTTGGAGCGCACGAGCGAGTTCAGCCCGTCGGCGGCGACCACCAGGTCGTGGGTCGCGGCGAGCTGTGCCACGTCGGGTGCCTCCGCGAGGAAGTTGATCGTGACGCCGAGCTCCCGGCAGCGCTGTTGCATGATCTCCAGCAGCCGCTTGCGGCTGAGCGCCGCGAAACCGTGGCCTCCGCTGGTGAGCACCTGTCCCCGGTAGTGGACGTCGATATCGTCCCAGCGGGCGAACTCCGACTCCATCTGACGGTAGATGGCGGGATCGGCGTGCTCGATCCCACCCAGGGTCTCGTCAGAGAACACCACGCCGAATCCGAAGGTGTCGTCCGGAGCGTTGCGCTCCCAGACGGTGATCTCGTGTTCGGGTCCCAACTGCTTGGCCAGGACCGAGAAGTACAGCCCGCCCGGGCCTCCTCCGATGACCGCAATCCGCACGCTGTCCTCCTCCTGTGACGACGGGCCGAGGTCAAAGTATCGCGCTGATTCAACGATCGTCAACAAAACGCAATGACTCTTGTCGGCTCCTCGCCCGAACATGGCCCCGGACCTGGCATCATGCGGCCCGAGGCGTCGCGGAACATCTGGACTCGGTATTGACAATCCATGACGACCGTGAAAGATACGAGATATTCAACGGCTGGATCCTGCTTGCCCCAGACCGTCCGAATCCCGATCGAAACGGAGCCGACCCGTGGAGCCCGACTTCAGCAAGTACCGCCTCGAGGGCGACAACTCGATGTATCGACTGCCCAGTGGTCTGGTCGCTCCGGTCGTGACACGCGGCGGTGCCGAGGACGCCAACACCGCCGACTCGGGCGGGGCCGTCCGGATCTCGGGGGTCAGCATTCAGCACACGCCGGCCACCAGGCTGTGGTTCGGCAAGGTCAGCAACGAGCCCGGCTACCGCTCGGTTTCGCACCATCACGGCGAGGCCGAGACCGGCGGCTACGTCCTGTCCGGCCGGGCCCGCATCTATTTCGGCGAGAAGTTCGAGGACTACGTCGACATGGAGGAGGGTGACTGGGTCTTCGTGCCGCCGTTCATGCCGCACGTGGAGTGCAATCTCTCGCGCTCCAAGCCGCTGGTGTGGATGACCACGCGCACGCCGGAGAACATCGTCGTCAACCTGCCCGACGTCGCCGACACCGACCTGCGCGACTGGCTGGACCGATGACGACCGGGACGCTCACGACCTCCGCGGTCTTCACCTCGGCGGTCACGCTGACGCCCACGGACCCGGAGCACTTCGACCTCGCCTACACCGCCACCACCCAGCCCTGCCCGTGGCCCAAGGCGTACGGCGGCGACCTGGTCGCCCAGGCCGCGGCCGCGGCCATGCGGTCGGTGTCCGACGGCAAGACCTTGCACTCGATGCACAGCTACTTCCTCCGGCCGGCCGACATCGGCGCAACGGTGCGGTACGAGGTGGAGCTGCTGCGCGACGGTCGTGGCTACAGCAGCCGCCAGGTGCGCGCCTACCAGAACGGCAAGCCGGTCTACGTCTGCCTGGCGAGCTTCGCCGCGGGCGAGGCCGGCGCGAGTTTCCTGGCCGAGCCGGCCGGGATCGTCCCCGGGCCCGACGAGCTGCCCGCTTCGGCGGCGTACCTCGCGGAGCGGAGCGGCGGCTCGATGACCGAGGAGTCGAAGGCTTACTGGTCCGCGGGCCGGAGCTTCGACATGCGGCACGTGCCCGGCCCGGTCTACCTCACCGTCGAGGGCGAACAGGTGCCGCACCAAGCGGTGTGGCTGAAGCCGTTCGACGCGCTCCGGCCTGTCGAGGGACTGAGTGAGGCCCAGCGAGACCTGGCCGCGCTCGCGTACGTCTGCGACTACACGATCCTGGAACCCGTACTGCGGGTGCTCGACCTGCCCTGGGCCAAGCCCGGGCTGATCACCGCCAGCCTCGACCATGCCATGTGGTTCCACCGTCCGGGACCGGTCGGCGACTGGCTCCTCTACGTCCAGGAAGCCGTCGCCGCCGACGCCGGTCGCGGCCTGGCCGCCGGCCGCTTCTTCACCCGCGACTACCGTCACCTGGCCACCGTCGTCCAGGAGGGCTTGATCCGCACCACCTGACCGCCACACCCCCGGCGGCTCATGGAAGGACTTCCTTTCTTGTCCCCTTCGACCTCGGCGCACGTCGACACGTTCGCGCGCGATCACCTGCCTCCAGCACATCTCTGGCCGACCATCGAGTTCACCACACCGGATCTGCAGTACGGCAACCGGCTCAACGCCGCCACGGAGCTCATCGACGTCCCCGTCGCCATGTTCGGGGCCGACCGGCCCGCGCTGCGCACGCCGACCGGGGAGACCTGGTCCTACGGCGAGTTGCGGACGCGTGCCAACCAGATCGCCCAGGTGCTGACGGAGGACCTCGGCCTGGTTCCGGGACAGCGTGTCATGCTGCGCTCCCCCAACAACCCGTGGACGGTCGCGGCCTGGCTCGGGGTGCTCAAAGCCGGCGGCGTCGTCGTGACCACGATGGCCGCCCTGCGTGCCCGTGAGCTCACCCCGATCGTGGAGCGCACCCGGCCCTCCATCGCACTGGTCGACCACCGGTTCGCCGACGAGGTGCGCACCGTCCGGGACACCGCGCAGCCGTCACTGACGATCCTGGAGTACGGCGGGACGGGACCCGAGGACCTCCGCACGCGGGCCGCCGCCAAGTCCGGCAAGTTCACCGATGTGCAGACCGCCGCCGACGACGTGGCCCTGCTCGGGCCGACCTCCGGCAGCACCGGCGTCCCGAAGATCACCGTGCACTTCCACCGCGACATCCTGTCCATCGACAACACCTTCGGCCGTCATGTGCTGAAGCCGGCCGCGGACGACCTGGTGGCCTGCTCGGCCCCCCTCGCCTTCACCTTCGGCCTCGGCATGCTCGTCGTCTTCCCGCTGCGGGCCGGGGCCTGCACCCTGCTGACCGAGGCGGCCACCCCGCTGCAACTCGCGGAGATCGTCGAACGCGAAGGAGTGACGGTTCTCGCCACGGCGCCCACGGCCTACAAAGCCATCCTGAGAGAAGGCGCGGAACGCAAGCTCGCCGGGCTGCGGACCGGGGTGTCGGCAGGCGAACACCTTCCCCAAGACACGTGGGAGCAGCTACGGGAGCGGCTCGGGCTCAGGATCATCGACGGCATCGGCGCCACCGAGATGCTGCACATCTTCATCGCGGCCGCCGGCGACGAGATCCGCCCCGGCGCCACCGGCACGCCGATACCGGGGTACCGCGCCGCCATCCTCGATCCCGACGGCTCCGAGCTCGGCCCCGGCGAACCGGGGCTCCTCGGCGTCATCGGCCCGGTCGGCTGCCGCTACCTCGACGACCAGCGCCAGAAGAACTACGTCCTCAACGGCTGGAACGTCACCGGCGACATCTTCCACAAGGACGAGGACGGCTACTTCTACTACCAGTCCCGCACCGACAACATGATCGTCTCGTCGGGTTACAACATCGGCGGGCCCGAGGTCGAGGCCGCCATCGATGCCCACCCCGACGTGCTCGAGTGCGCCGTCGTCGGCCGCCCCGACGCCGAACGCGGCTCGGTCGTGTGCGCCTTCGTCGTGCTCCGCAACGGCGTGACCGGCGACGACGCCAAGGCCAAGGAGATCCAAGACCACGTCAAGCAGGTCCTGGCCCCCTACAAATACCCCCGTGACGTGCGGTTCCGCGACTCCCTGCCGCGCAACACGAACGGCAAGCTGCAGCACTTCAGGCTTCGCGAAATCGTCCAGAACGAGCAGGCGGCCGTGCCGTGACCTTATCCGGGCTCGAACCGCCGCTCCGGCGGCTTGCGTAACGGGCTTGCCTGCGCTCAGGCCGGTCGGTCCCTTCCGCGACTCAAAACAGACCCCCGACCCAAGAACCCCCCCATCCGCTGAGGAGACCCCCATGTCCCATCAGAGTCCACCGTCCGCGACCCTGCTCCGCAGGCGACCTGTGAGCCAGGAGGACGTCTGACATGACGTCCGCGACGTTCTCTCACAAGACCGCCCCCGGAACCCGGCACGCCGTCACGATCACCCGCCGGGTCGAGTGGGCGGACACCGACGCCGCCGGGCACCACCATCACGGCGTCATCCTGCGCTGGGCCGAGGCCGCCGAGGCCGAACTCCTCCGCCGTCTCGGCCAGGAGCAACTGTTCGGCCGCACCCCCAGGGTGCGATACGAGGTCGACTACCGGGAGCGGCTCTGGTTCGGCCAGACCGTCGAGATCGAGCTCGCCATCGCCCACCTCGGCGAGAAGTCGATGCGTTACCAGTTCACGGTCCGCCACGGATCGAGTGTCGCGGCGGTCGGGAGCGTGGTGGTCGCGTTCGCGGCCCCTGACGCCGCCCACGCCGTGCCGTGGCCCGATGATGTGCGAGCCGCTTTGGAGGCGCTGTGAGCAACAACGCGGGGCCTCGTGACTCGAGGTCGAGGATCGTCGTCATCGCGCTCTGCAGCGCGGCGATCATCATCGACGGATATGACCTGATCGTCTACGGCACGGTCGTGCCCACCCTGGCCGACGGGTCCGCCGAGTGGACCCTCGGCGCGGCCGAGATCGGCCGGATCGGCTCGTACGCGCTGATCGGGATGTTGATCGGCGCGATGGTGATCGGCACGATCACCGATCTGGTGGGACGCAGGCGCGTCATGCTCGGGTGCATCGCGTGGTTCTCGATCGCGATGGGCCTGGCGGCCGCGGCACCCACTGTGGAGCTGTTCGGGTTCGCCCGCTTTATCGCCGGCATCGGTCTGGGCGGCGTCGTGCCGACGGCCATCGCGCTCACGATCGAGTACGCCCATCCGAAGCGCCGCAGCACCACGAACGCGTTCATGTTCTCCGGGTATTCGATCGGCGGCATCGTGGCCTCGCTGACGGCGATCGGCGTGATCCCGGCGCTGGGCTGGCGTGCGATGTTCTGGATCGGCGCGATCCTCGGTTTGCTGCTGCTGCCGGTGGCCTGGCGGATGTTGCCCGAGTCGGCGAACTACCTGCTCCTCCGCGGGCGGGACGCCGAGGCCGCCGAACTCGCCGCCCGTTACGACCTGACCTTGGAGAAAGCGCCCCCGCGTACCAAGGAGGGACCGGCGGGCGCGATCAAATCGCTCTTCGGACGGCCGTTCCTCACCGGGACGCTCCTGTTCTGGCTCGGCACCGGCGCGGGACTGCTGCTCGTGTACGGGTTGAACACCTGGCTCGCGCAGATCATGCGTCAGGCGGGTTACCCGCTGGGGTCGGCGCTGGCCTTCCTCCTGGTGCTGAACCTCGGCGCCATCGTGGGCACGCCGCTGCTCGGCATGGCCGCGGACCGGTTCGGCTCCAAGCCTGTGACGTTCGGCATGTTCGCCGTCGCCGCCGTGAGCATCTTCCTGATGAGCTTCCGATTGCCGAGCGCGCTGCTGTTCGCGCTCGTCGCCATCGCCGGCGCGTGCACCATCGGCACGACCGTGCTGGTCAACGCGTACACGGCGAACTTCTACCCGGCCCACATGCGGGCGACCGGATTGGGCTGGGCGTTGGGCGTCGGCCGGCTCGGCGCGATCTGCGGACCGATCTACGGCGGCGCCGTCCTCGCCTCTGGCTGGGGTATCGAGGCGAACTTCTACGCGTTCGCGATTCCCGCCGTGGTGGGGGCGCTGGCCATGCTCATCGTGCCGGCCCGGCAAGACGTGGTGAGTGAGAGCCGGCGGGAGGCCGACCGAACCGCGGCCTCCCAGCCTTAGCTGACCCCCGTCCGGCGGTCCTTCGGCGGGCCCGGGGTGGGTGGCGGCGCCACGACGATCTGATTGGAATGCGGCGGCGCCCTCCCCCGGGCGGCGCCGCCGCTCCTGGCAAATGTTGTGATCAGTGCTTTCCCGCACCGGCCAGCGCGTCCTCAGCCTGAGCAGCGAGGGCCTCGACGAGATCGGCCGCGGATGGCAGGTCGTTGATGAGATCGACGGCCTCGCCGGCCCAGACCGGCAGCGGGGGTATGTCGCCTCGGGCTATGCCGTCGTGATACGCCTGCCTGGCCTGAGGGTCGGCGGCCAATTCGGCCTCCCGGCCGCGCCATTGGTCGAGGAACGGGTGCTCCAGGGTGCGGGCGGGGTATTTCGCCGGCCACCGGGAGCCACGGGCGATATCCAGCACGGTGCTGCGCTCGGTGTGATCCCCATCTGCCTCGATGATCGCCTGGATGATCGAGGGGTCGGCGAGGGCCTCGGTCGTGGCCTGGAAGCGAGTGCCGATGAGCGCCCCCGCGGCACCCAGGGCGAGGGCGGCGGCCACGCCGCGCCCATCGGCGATCCCCCCGGCCGCCAGCACCGGCACCGGTGCCGCCAGGTCCACCACGACGGGCACGAACGGAAGGGTGGACCGCCCGCGCCGGGCCCCATGCCCGCCGGCCTCGGTGCCCTGCGCCACGATGACGTCGGCGCCTGCATCGACCGCCTGCTTGGCCTCTTCCAGATCGGTGACCTGGATGATCAGTGCCGCGCCCGCCTGACGGACCCGATCGGCGAACGGGCGCGGATCACCGAAGGACAACATCACCGCCGCGGGGTTGTGCTCCAGCGCCCGCTCGACCGCGCCGATATCGATCGCCCAGGTCAGAAAGCCCACACCCCACGGT
>NZ_VCKY01000369.1 GCF_005889735.1 Nonomuraea turkmeniaca | reverse complement strand
CTCGGCCGCCTACACCGCGGACGGTGAGCTGGCCCTCCTGACCACCGAAGGAAAGCTGCGCTGGCTGGCCCATTAGGCGGTCGCGCGCGAAACTCGTGGCGACGTCGATGGTCATCCCGCGACAATGGCCGACGTGGAGAAGGCCGAGGTCGTCGTCGCCCATCACGAGCACGCGACTTCTGCCTGGCCCTGGACCTGCCCCTGGCGCGCCAGCCCTCCTCATGCAGCGCAAGCGGTCAAAGGGACATCAACCCGCGAACCGCCCTCTGAGATCGCGCAGGCCAGGTAGCGGGGGGTTCTGGCCCAGAGCCTTCCTCAACCCCGCGTCAGCCAGACGTTTAAAAGCCCTGGCGGCTTACTCTCAGAAAGTAGATCAGAGGTTGAGGATATGCTGCTGAACGGTCGGCCATTCCGTCCCAAGAGCTTCTTTGGCAAGCTGAAGCGAGGACAGTTTGGGGTTGCTCTGTTCGATCTCTCTGAGCGCGACTCGGACGGCAATCCCAGCCCTCCATCGCAACCTCATGAGCCCAGAGTTCGCAGCGGACGATTCATATTCATTGGTAGCCTGCAGCCAATCTCGCCCGAGGCGAAGTGTGCGGTCCATGACCTCTGTGTGGAGCGCCTCCTCGGGGACATGCCCCGAGCCGTAAGCGCTACGGGCCTCTGCAATCTCCGGCCATTCAAAGCCGAATTTCGCGACAAGCAGGTCGATAATCCGGAAGAGAAGTTCAGACTTCTTGCTGTGCGGCCACGCATCCGGTGGATTCGGAATAGTCGGCGGTGAAGCGATGGCATCACCGTATGCCGAATCGCCGACGCCGACCGGAACGTCGACGTAGACGACTTCGTGGGTTGAATTCAGCCACTCTTCGGTGATGCGGAGCCCTGACCGGGCTTCCAGAATCGCCAGCGCCGCCGCCTTCTGTGCGAGAACGCCAGCAGGACTGTCCTCGGAAAATTGGTGGATGAATTGCAGCTCTTGGCTGAGCGCTTCCGGATTGGTTCCGCCGGCGAGCTCGCGCGAGAAACCTTCGGGGAAGTACGCGACGATATCCCCGTCCTCGGCATACGCAATGGCCTCCCAAGTTCTGCCGCCCCACTCGATTCCCAGCGCCGACGCACCACTGCTCAGAGCGCGGCAATAGTCTCTCAAGGAGGCGGATTCAGAGGACAGGTTGAGGATCGATACCGTCCCGTCTCCTGCGGACCGATGGACAAAGAATGCCACTACCGGACAGTGCAGCGTTATCGGAAGTTCGTATCCGTCTTCTTGGCGAACCTCTGGCGGAGTCCCACCCGCGAGGACTTCGTGGATATCGTCGATCTCAATCGATTGTTGAGCTTTTGGCGTGACAGAGATCCACCACATTCGATCGGATAGCCACTGAGCAGAGCTGGAACGCAGCAAGCGCAGGTAGTAGTTTGTCGCAGCAAGATCGTACATGGTGCCTGATACTACTCCTCGATAAGTCGATCGGGAAGATGGTTCATGCCGAGCCGGCCCGGGAGCGCTGAAGCTTCCGTTTCGGCACCCGGGCCGGCTCAAACAGGGAGTGCTTATCGCTTGACGCTAGAAGGCGTCGCCCGATGCTTTACCGTCTGCGATCATCCCAATCTTGGTATTCCTTGGTGGGATTGCCGCAAAGTTGCTCGATCGGTCGCACGTCGATCTTGGTCTTGAACCGGACAAAGAACGGATCGCCATGCAGGATTCGGTCTCGAAGATAGAATCTCTTGTCGAGCGCGTCGCCGGCCTTTTTGTTGTCGTCGTTCGCTATGGGACAGACGGAGAACTTATCGGGATTGGCCGGCTTGTCGCCGTCCCAGAGCGAGGACCATTCCCATCGCTCATACGTGGAGGCGAAGGGGTATTCATCGCATTGACGGGTTTGGTTCTGCGTGTAGTTTACTCCCCAGATCTCTATGCACTTCGGTCTCGTATACTTTCTACGATAGGCGTCGGCGAGGTCGCCTGAGAGCCTGTGGAGCCATGCCCTGCTCTTATCCTCGCCGCCGCATCCCTGGATGATGGTCTTCCCCGCCCCTCCTCCGGGGCCGACGTAGCCGAGAGGCTTCTCGTAGGTGTCGTTGGGATCGTTGCACGCCTTGTAGTAATGCTCGTATGCCTCGTCATAGTCTGATCCGGTGCTGAACACGATCGAGGGGACGACACTGTCGAGGATGCAGCCACCATCGCCTGCGATGTAGCTGGCGCTGTCGCACCGAACAATGGTGCGATCCTCGAGCGGTTTCCCTGAAACCGAGTAATAGCCTTGGATGCCCGGCCAGGTCGGCCAGTTCACATACGTACGGAAGCCGTCAATTGTTACGGCCTCCACGTTTTCCTTGTCTTCCGTCTTGGCGGGACTTCCGTTGTCGTGCACTTCCCAGACGAGCGTCCGCTTCGGATCTGCTTTCTCCTTGGGGCAGCGCAGCCGGAACCGCGCAGTACCACCGTCCCAGCTATTTATCGACTTGGTGCGGTGATTGACGTTCGGGCTGCCTCCGAACTCGGTTACGTGCTGGCATCGAGTGCCCACCGGATTTACGCCGATCGTCATTTGGCGCGAACCGATGCCTACGTTATAGATGTCGTCGAGTTGGGTATCCAGATAATAGACGTCAACCACGATGTCTCGTGATGTGGCGCCCTTTGCTTCATCCGCGCCCAGACTGCCCTTGCCGTGGAAGGTCTGGACAATGGTCATCACCTTTCCCTTTGCCTGGCAGAAGGTGATGCGACAGTTAGGGGTGGAGCTGTCTATCGCCGAAACGTCGCCGATGGAGCACCAGGCATAGTGGTTTTTGATCCAGCCCTGCGGACGACCCGCTTTGGCGATTTCCTTATTGCATTCGTCAGGGGTAATGCGATCGAATTCATAAATGGGAATCGGGTCGTCCGCGGCTGGCGCACTCTGGACGACGGCATTGTCGAGTTTACGCTGGGTTGGGCGAGTATCAGCAGGGGTGGCTGCAGGGATGCTCACGCTGATGGTGTGCCAACCAGTCCAGGCGCCGTTGGCACCAGGGGCGGTCGCGCGGGCGCGCCACCTCACCAAATCGCCGTCTCCTAGCCGCCCACCGGGAACCTGCAGCGTCACCCGGGAGTCGGCGCGCTTGGCGGTGGCCTGACCTGACCAGACCAGTTGTTTGCCCTCAGTGGTCTCGTCCGTCTTGACGAACTTGCCGGACTTGCTGGCCTTGGCGGGGATGCGGGAGATTTCCATCTCCACTTTCGCCTCGCCGTCGCGCTGGGCGGGCAGCCAGGTGGTCAGGCGGGGGGTGAGGATGGAGGTGACGGTGACGCCGTCTATGGTGCGGCTGTCGTCGACCGTCAGCTTCGCGATCCCGGCGTGATCCGCGGTGGCCGTGTTCAGCCTTGGTGCTGTGCTGGTCGCCGCGGCGCCGATGGGGGTGTTCATGTCGGTTTGGATTTCGGAGGCGGTCTGGACGCGGTTGTAGATGCGTACGTCGTCGATCAGGCCGCTGTAGAACTCGTCCAACCAGATGTTGTTGCCGCCGAGGCGTAGTGCACCGCCGTTGTCGGCGAGGTTGCCGGTCATGGGTGTCTGGTCGATCTGGGTACCGTTGAGGTACAGGGTGACGATGGTGCCGTTGTAGGTGACGGCCAGGTGACTCCATTGGTTGACCGGCAGCGCATCGTCACCCACCACCGACTTGGAGGTGGTGGCGTTTTCCAGCCAGCCCAGGGGGACGCCGCCGTAGGAGGCGTACAGGCCGTAGGCGTGGCCGTTGGTGTTCTCTTTGGACAGTACGGTGCGCCAGCCGGCCACTGTGGCCGGTTGGACCCACGCCGAGAATGTCAGTGTGTTCGTCAAGCGCAGCGACTGGGCGTGCGGGACGGTGACCCAGCTGGAGGTGCCGTTGAAGGACAGGGCCTTGCCGTGCTTGCCGTTGGCCCAGGTGGTGTCGGTGGCGGCTCCGGTGTTGTTCTGCCCGGAGGAGTCGCCCACGGTGGTGCCCGTGCCCTCGTCCATGCCGTACGCGGCCACCAGGCCCGGGTTCGCCGGCGGGGCGGTGACGGTGGCCGAGGCCTCGTTCGAGGACGGGCTGAGGTTGCCGGCCGCGTCGGCGGCGCGGACCCGGTAGTAGTACGTTCCCGCTGACAGGCCCGCGTCGGTGAACGTGGTGGCCGGTGACGAGCCGACCTGGTTCGCGGCCGACGGGGTGAAGGCCGGCGTGGTGGAGCGGTGGACGGTGTAGGCGTGCACGCCCACGTTGTCCGTTGAGGCCGTCCAGGTGAGCTGCGCGCTTCCGGCGGCGTCCGTCGCGGCGAGCGAGCCGGGCGCGGTCGGCGCCTGGGTGTCCGTCGGCGCCGTCTTGCCGATCGGGGTGGTCATGTCGGTCTGGATCTCGGTGGTGGTCTGCGCGCGGTTGTAGATGCGCACCTCGTCGATCAGGCCGCTGAAGTACTCGCTCCACATCTGGTTGCCGCCGATGCGCAGCGGGCTGCCGTCGTCATACAGGCTGTCGCTGAACGGAGTTTGGTTGACCTGCTGGCCGTTGACGAACAACCGCAGGTACGTGCCGTCGTAGGTGAGCGCCAGGTGGCTCCAGGTGTTGACCGGCAACGGGGAGGTACCGGCTACGGTCGAGACGGCCTCCGGCTCGGGCTGCGCCCAACCAGAGGGGACGGAGTCGCCGTTGGCGGCGTACAGGGTGTACGAGACGCCTCCCTCGCTCAGCTCCTTGCCCACCACGGGGCTCCAGTTGGTCACCGAGGCCGGGTTGACCCAGGCCGACAGCGTCATCCCGCTCTCCAAGCGCAGCGAGGCGGCGTCCTGGGCGGTCACCCAGCTGGAGGTGCCGTTGAACAGCAGCGCTTTGCCGTACTTTCCGTTCTGCCACGAGGTGGCAGTGGCTGTTCCGGTGTTGTTGTGGCCAGAGGAGTCGCTCACGCTCGTCCCGACACCCTCATCCATGCCGTACGCCGCCACGAGCCCGCTCGGTGGTTTCGCACCCGTGGTGAACGACCAGCTGTACGGCGCGGCCAGGGAGTTGCCCGCGAGGTCCTTCGCGCTGGACACCTCGGCGGTGTAGGTGGAAGTCTCGGTGAACGGCTGTTCAGGAGTGAAGGTGAGCACTCGGTCGGTGGTATCCATCACCGATGATCCGGCAATCGCGGATCCGCCGGAGTCCTTCAGCGTGAACTGGGCGTCAGTGACCACTTCGCTGAATGTCACTGTGACCGGGGTGGTGACTGGAACATCGGTGGCCGCGGCCACCGGGCTCACCGAAGACACCGCCGGTGGCGTGCCGTCAGTCGTGAACGACCAGGAGTAGGAGGGCATCGCGTTGCCCGCTGCATCCTCCACCCCACTCAGCTGGGCAACGTAAACCGACCCTGGCGTCAAGGACGTTGTTGGAGTAAATCCAACGAAATCCGCAGCCTGGCCGGTAATTTTGCTTCCGAGGACAGCGTTTCCCGCGGAGTCCTTGAGGGTTATCTCCGCCTTCGATACGTCTTCGCTGAACACAGCCCAGACATCAAGCTTGGTCGCCGTGTTGGTTGCATCTCTGGCGGGCGACGTTGTTACGACGCTTGGCGGAGCTGCATCGGGTTGTGGTTCCTCGACAGGCGCAGGACCGTTCAGAAGATCTTCTGCCGAGGTGGAGATGTCCTGGCCGGAACGGAGCCTGAGCTCCGAGGCCTTCTCCCACGAAACATCTTCAGGGCTTGGAAGAGCAGTCGCAGAGCGTCCCTTTGCTGGGTCGTCCGCGAAGGCGCGAATCTCATCCGCCGTCGTCGGATGGGGTTCTCCGGGATAAAGCCAATATCCAATGTTCGGCACCGGCGGCGGAGGCGCTTCGAAGTCAACGGTGAGGATGGGCGGGTGGAGTTGCCCCTTGCACTCCTCCAGCGGGGTGCTCCTGCAGCCGCCTGCCTCGTCGGTCCGGTAGCGGCGCCAGTTGGTGGTGTCCGACTCGCTGCCGGAGGTGAGCTGGACGCCGTAGTTGGAGGCACCGTCCGACCAGGCCTGGACGATGTCGTCGATCGAGTAGACCAGGTCCCATTCCTTGCCTGCCCAGCTTGCGGCTCCGCTGGTGCAGTTGGGGCTGTAGGCGGCGCCCTCGGTGATCTGGCCCGTTGAGGTGACCGACGGCTGGCTGTTCCACGTCATGGTCGCTTCGTCCCAGGGGGACGTGACCTGCCGGGTGGTGATCCCGGAGCCGATGTAGGTCCCGCAGTCGTTGGACAGGTGGTTCCACAGGATAAGGTCGGCGTTCTGTACCTTGAGTCCGCGGAACTCGGCGGGCATGTCGGGGAACTTGATGTAGCTGCGCCAGCGGACGGTGCCGCTGTTGGACTTGCCGACCAGGATCCGGTCCAGGTTGAAGTTGTACCAGCTGTCCTGGTAGTCGGCGTTGTTGACGAAGGTGTCCCAGCCCTGCTTGGGCAGACCGCCTGCGCCGGTGTGGGTCTCCCACCAGTCGGCTGTCACGGCCGCCATGGTCAGGGGATAGGTGACCGCAGGGTCAGCGAGAAACGCGGCATCTGGGGCGAACACCAGCGACTTACCGTCGTCATCGAGGCTGATCGCGGCTTTGCCGACCTTGCCTTCGTCGATGGGGGCGTAGGCGTCGGCGGCCGTGGCGTCCTGCAGGAGCGTCGGCCGCAGCTCGGTCAGCGTCTTGCCGTCCTTGCCCACGATGACGGGCCGGCCCTGCGCGTTCTTGCCGAAGGAGAGCCCGGCGGGCAGTGCCACCGGCATTTTGAAGGTGACCGGACCGCTGGGCCGTTCGGTGATGACGACCTGCTGCCGGAAACCGGTCGCGGTCGCGGTCACCAGGAGGTCGCGGCCCTTGCCATAGGCGTCGGGGTAAGTGGCGGTGTTGCCCTTCAGCTGCGGCTCAGGCAGTGCCGAGGGTGTGCTGATCTTCGCCGTGGCGTCGTCCGCCGCTGCCTCGGCGCCGGTCGCCTGGCTCTTGAGCAGGGTCTTGTCCCGGCCCGCGGACAGAACGAGGTCGCCGAGCGTGGCCTTGGGCTTGATGGCGCCGTCCGCCTTGACGAGGGTGGTGTCGATCGGCGTGAAACCCTTGCCGTCGGCGTTCCTCTTCCGGAACGGCTGGGCGCTGGACTCCATCCGGATCGTCTTGCCGTCCGGGTTGGCGTAGAAGGTGGTGCTCTCCGAGCCCATCGACTCGACCTCGACGCGCCGGTTCTCCTTCTTGGCCTGCGCCAGCGCTTTTTCGGTCGGCGTCGCGGGGGTGCTCGGGGGTGATGTCGTGGGGGG
>NZ_VCKY01000368.1 GCF_005889735.1 Nonomuraea turkmeniaca | reverse complement strand
GTCGGGGTGGGCGTCGGGTTGGGGTTGCCGCCGCCACCGATCTGCAGGTCGATGCAGGAGTAGAAGGCGTTGGTGGTGTCGGAGATGTTCCAGATCGCCAGGATCTTCTGGCGGCCGGAGTAGCCGGACAGGTTGACCGTGTGCGAGACCGTCGCCGGGGGCTGCTGGTTGTTGCCGCTGAACACGGCCACCCTGGTGTTGCCGATGTAGTACTCGTAGTTGAGCGTGGCGTGCCTGGCGGTGAACGTCCAGGTGAAGGTCACCGTGCTGCCCACGGACGCGACCGGCCACGGCTTGCTCTCGTCGCTCAGCTGGGCGAACTGCGACAGGTTGGCGTGGCAGTTGCGCAGGCCCTTCGGCCCCTCCACGCTCTGCGGCTCGTAGATGATGTTGCCGCAGTTGGGCACTTTGCCCTGGGCGCAGTTGGCCTGCCGGCTCGGTGGGGAGTTGACGTACCCGTGCGCGAACGCCGGGGTCGTGTTGAAGAGCGTGGTGGCGACGGCGATCACTACCACGGCGGTTAACGTGAGCATCCTTCGCATGAAAGCGCTCCTTTACATGGGGGGATGCTCCGAATGTAAAGGAAACTTTCCTAAGGGTAAACAGTCAACTGACATCGGAGTCGAGGCCCGGGTCAGCGTGTCACGATGAAGTCCGCCGGGTCGCGGGGCGCACGATCCCGGGGCGGGGCCGCCGCGTGCCCCACGGCCACGCAGCCCATCGGATCCCAGGACTCCGGCAGGTCGAGCACCGCGCGCACGACCGGGCGGCAGAACATCGTGGACGACACCCACGCCGAGCCGAGCCCTTCGACGGCGAGCTGGATCAGGAAGTTTTCCACCCCGGCACCGGTCGCCACCACGAACATCTCCCGCTCGGACGCGTTGCGCCGCGCGTCGCGGTAGGTGTGCGACCCCTCCATCACCAGGCACGGCACCACCAGGTAGGGAGCGTTACGCAGCACGTCGCCCCGTTTGATCCGCTTGGCGATCGACTGCTCGCTGAACCCGTCGCCCCGCAGGTCCTCGATCCACGCCTCGCGCATCGCGTCGAGCAACTTCGTGCGCGTCTCGGGGGACTCGACCAGCACGAACCGCCACGGCGTCGTGTGGTGCGGCGCGGGCGCGGCGATGCCCGCCGCCACGGCCCTGCGCACCGCCTCGGGATCGACCGGCCGGTCGGAGAACTCCCTGATCGTGCGGCGCGCGAACACGACATCCCGCGACCCGTAGCGGAACAGGTCCTCGTCGGCCGGCCGCACCAGCGGCCGCACCCCGGGCCCGTCGTCATCGGTGACCAGGTGGGACAGCCCGCGGACGATCGCCACGGGCACGCCCTCGAGCTTGCCCTTCACCAGCTCCGCCGCGGACGCGATCTCGTCGGCCAGCGCCGTGACGGTGGCGTTGAGCTGGTTGCCGTACTCGTCCGAGATGCCGCGGAAGTCGTCCAGCGGCCGCAGGCCCGCCGCCCCGATCGCCACGTCGGTCAGCCCATTGCGCCACGGCCGGCCGAACGTGTCGGAGACGATCACGCCGGTCCGCTCCGCGAGTCCCGCCCTGATGCGCCTGGCCGAGGCGTCGGGGTCCACGGGGAGGAGCAGCACGGTGCCGGGCTCGGTGTTGGAGGCGTCGACCCCCGCCGCGGCCATGACGAAGCCGTGGCGGGTCTGGGAGATCACGGTGTCGCCGCGCCTGGCGACCACGCGCTCGGTCTCGTCCTCGATCGCCTGGGTGCGGTCGGGCGCCTGGCGGATGCGGCCCTCGGCCTTGCTCACGATCTTGGAGG
This sequence comes from Nonomuraea turkmeniaca, assembly GCF_005889735.1. Lineage (GTDB taxonomy): Bacteria > Actinomycetota > Actinomycetes > Streptosporangiales > Streptosporangiaceae > Nonomuraea > Nonomuraea turkmeniaca. The sequence continues at coordinate 5,652 of NZ_VCKY01000368.1, read as the reverse complement.
TGACGACCACGATGTCGCCGTCCTGGAGGTCGGCGTCCTTGAGCAGGGCCGCGATGTCGTCACCCGGGCGCACCTCGCCGACCCCCTCGACGGCGATCACTTCGATGCGGCGAGGTCCTGCGATGGTCATCGAGCGAGCTCCAGGGCCAGGTCGAGGGCCGTACGGGCGATGCCGGCCGCGGCCTCGGCGTCGTGCATGAGGATCGGGCGGGCGACGACGCGTACGCCGTCGAGCGCGACCCCCTCGTCCTCCTCGGCCACCAGCCATCCGTCGATCAGGTCCGAGCCGTAGAGCTCCAGGACGGCCTGGGCGCTCGTCTCCACCCCGATGGCCGTCAGGCAGGCGTCGGCCATGCCCCGCACCGGCGCGCCGCCGATGATCGGTGACACGCCGACCACGGTCTTGGCGGTCAGGGCGTCGCGGATGCCCGGGACCTGAAGGATGGTGCCGATGCTCACGACCGGGTTGGACGGCGGCAGGATGACCACGTCGGCATCCTCGACGGCCTCGAGCACGCCCGGCGCCGGCTTGGCCGTGTCCGCTCCCACCAGCGCGAACGACTGGGCGGGGACGGAGGCGCGCAGGCGCACCCACCACTCCTGGAAGTGCACGGCGCGCTTGCCGTGCTCGTCCTCGATCACCACGTGCGTCTCGCAGCGGTCGTCGCTCATCGGCAGCAGCCGCACGCCCGGCTGCCAGCGCGTGCACAGCGCCTTCGTGATCTGCGAGAGCGGGTAACCGGCCGCCAGCATCTGCGAGCGGACGATGTGGGTGGCGAAGTCGCGGTCCCCGAGCCCGAACCACTGCGGCTCCATCCTGTACGCGGCCAGCTCCTCCTTGACCACGTGGGACTCCTTGGCCCGGCCCCAGCCCTGCTCCTCGTCGATGCCGTTGCCCAGGGTGTACATCACGGTGTCGAGGTCGGGACAGACCCGCAGGCCGAACAGGGTGATGTCGTCACCCGTGTTGCCGATGACGGTGATCGTGGAGTCTGGCTCGGTCGCCCGGAGGCCGCGGAGGAAACGGGCGCCGCCGATGCCGCCGGCGAGTGACACGATGTGCATGCGGCCCAGTCTTTCACCGGTCACTGACAAGCCCACCGCGGGAGTGGTTTTCCCCACTCTTGCGGGAGTACTCGCAGGTATAGGCCGAATTGAGATGTATGGGGTTCCTGGGACTCCCGCCGCCGGACTTGGCGATGTGGCAAACTCCCTTCGGGCTAAAGGGTCCGTTGGGGGTATTTGTGAGCAAACTTGACGTCGCCCGGCTGAAGGAGCCGGCCGCCTGGATCATGCTCGTCACTGGACTGCTGAACGTGCTTCTGGCGATCGGTCACATCCTGATCGGCTCGTCGTCGGGCTCGACCTTCACGGGTCGCGCGGCCGCGAACTTCTCCAGCGTGACGAGCCCGGTCCTCGTGGCGTTGCTGCTGGGCGCGGTGCTGCTGGTCACCAAGGTCGGCCAGCCGTCGCCCAAGGCCAAGCCCATCATGTACGGGGCCGCGGCCGGGCTGCTCCTGGTATCGGTGTTCGGGATGCTGGCGCTGCTGCTCGGGCTGTTCGCCGGGGACGGGGCCCGCGACGTCGTGGAGTTCGTGCTCCTGGGCGTGCCTCAGCTGGCGTTGGCCGCCATCGCGCTGGTCTATCTGATCCCGCAGGTCATGCCCGAGCGTCCGGTCGCCCAGGTCTACCACCACCCCCAGTTCGGCCAGCAGCCGCCGTTCGCCGGCGGGCCGCAGGATCCCGCCTATGGGCAGCCCCAGCCCGGCTACGGGCAACCTCCCGCCGCGTACGGCCAGCAGCCGCCGTCGGGCCAGCAGCCCCAGTACGGGCAGCAGCCGCCGATGGGTCAGCCTCCGTCCGGGCAGCAGTTCGGTCAGCCCGAGCAGCCCCCGGCCGGTTACGGCCAGCAGCCGCCGAGCTTCGGCGGCGGTCAGCCCGAGCAGCCCCCCGCCGGTTACGGCCAGCAGCCGCCGTCCGGCCAGCAGCCCGCCCCCGGCCAGCCCGAGCAGGCGCCTCCCGCCTACGGCCAGCAGCCGCAGTACGGGCAGCAGCCGCCGATGGGTCAGCCGCCGTCCGGGCAGCAGTTCGGTCAGCCGGAGCAGCCCCCGGCCGGTTACGGCCAGCAGCCGCCGATCTTCGGCGGCGGTCAGCCCGAGCAGTCCGCCTATGCGCCGCCTGCCGCCGACGCCCAGCCCGTCCAGTCCGCCGAGCCCGCTTACGGTCAGCCCCGGCCGGAGGCGTACCAGCCGGTCAGGGCGGCGCTGCCCCCCGCGCCGTCCGACCAGCAACAGCCGCAAGGTTTCGGCCGGGACCCCGGGTTCGGGCAGAACGCCGGTTTCGGGCAGGACCCCGGTTTTGGGCAGAACGGCGGGTCCGGGCAGGACTCCGGGTTCGTGCAGGCCGCCTACACGTCCTCCGAGACGGCGCCGAACGTCGACCGCCCCGTCCAGGAGTACGCCACCCCGCCGGCCCAGGAGTACAACACCCCGGCCGCCGAGTACCAGCCGGCCCCGTACGTCCCGGCGGACAGCCAGCCGAACCTCTACGGCCAGCCGAGCCCGAACCCGTACGCGCCGCCCCCCGCGGACGACGCCTATGCGCCGCCGCCCGCGGACCACCAGAACCCGTACGCGCCGCCGGACGCCTTCTCCACCCCCGGCGACCAGCCCTCCTACCCGACGGGCGACACCTCGCCGAGCGTGCCGTTCCAGCCGCCGTACCACGGGCAGAGCGCGTTCGACCAGCCGCAGCAGGGCGGCACCCCGTTCACCGGCTACTCGGGCGGCGAGTACGCCACCCCGAACGCCTACCAGGAGCCCGATCCGCCCGTGGACCCGCGCGCCCAGCAGCTCATGGACGCCTACCAGCAGGCGGAGACGTACCAGCACACGGCGACCGCCGGCACCACGCCCGACCTGCGCGTCCCGGACTACGCCGGCCAGACCGGGCCGTACAACGACCCGTTCGGCCACCCGCAGCAGCCCCAGCAGCCCCAGCAGCAGAGCCCGTACGAACCCCAGCAGAGCCCGTACGAACCCCAGCAGGGCGGGTACGAGCCGCGCCCCTACCAGCCGACCCATCAGGCGCCGGCCGACCAGGGGGAGTCGACGATGCGGATCGACCCGTCGGCGTACCGGGGAGACGCCCTGGGCGGCCGCCCGGGGGACGACCCCATCGACCCGACAGCCATATACACGCCCAACGAACCGCGCAGGTAACGGACCGGCAATGAACGACTAGAGAGAAGGTGGGTCACGGGCGGGCGTCTATCCCGCCCTGGTACGGTTCGGACCGCTGACAGGCTGAACGAGCTTGACCGAAACCCATGAGCGGATGAGGTGGCGGGCGAGAACATCACATGCCGAGCACACCGGGGCGAGATCTGGTCTTTCCCCGGATACCTGCATGCCGCTTGACGTCAGCTACGGCACGCGCGTGTAATTACAACCATGTTGTTACGCCTTCCGGTGGGTGGGTAATAAGGAAGGCGTCCATGGGGGGCTCCATTGCGGGCGGGCGGCAGGGAGGTGTGCAGTGACCGATCCGGTCATCGCACAGGATCAGCTTGACGCTGAAGAACTCGGCTGGCAGGAGCGCGCGTTGTGCGCGCAGACCGATCCGGAGGCGTTCTTCCCGGAGAAGGGCGGCTCCACCAGAGAGGCCAAGAAGGTCTGCCGATCGTGCGAGGTCCGTGCCGAGTGCCTTGAATACGCACTCGAGCACGATGAGCGGTTCGGCATCTGGGGAGGGTTGTCCGAGCGGGAGCGCAGACGGATCAAACGCCAGGCCGTTTAGTCGTGGAGGGGAAGGGTCACGCGGGCAGCCGCGTGACCCTTTTCGCACCTCCTGACCTGCTTTCGCCTGTAGGGTGGGCGCGCCTGATCATCCCCCCAGGAGTCACCCACCGATGTCCCGTCCGTACGTCACCGTGATCGTCGTCGCCCACGACGGCGCGCGCTGGCTCGAAGAGACGCTGCGGGCGCTGGCCGGCCAGAGCCGCAGGCCCGACCGCGTGGCCGGCGTCGACAACGGCAGCAGGGACGGCTCGGCCGACCTGCTGGCCCAGACGTTCGGCAGCGGCAACGTCATGTCCCTGCCGCGTTCGACCGCGTTCGCCGACTCCGTCGCCGAGGCGCTCGAAAGGATGCCCTCACGCGGGGCCGACGAGTGGATCTGGCTGCTCCACGACGACTGCGCCCCCGACAGGCGGGCGCTGGAGGCCCTGCTCACCGCGGCCCAACACGATCCCAAAGCCGCCGTGCTCGGTCCCAAGCTGCGCGACTGGCTCGACCATCGGCGCCTGCTCGAACTGGGCGTGACGGTGGGGCGTACCGGGCGCAGGGACACCGGGCTGGAGCCGCGCGAGTTCGACCAGGGGCAGCACGACGGCACTCGCGAGGTGTTGTCGGTGTCCACGGCCGGGATGTTGATCCGCCGCGACGTGTGGGAGCAGGTCGGCGGGCTGGACCCGTTCTTCCCGCTGTTCCGGGACGACCTCGATTTGTGCTGGCGGGTGCGTAACGCCGGGCACAAGGTCCTGGCCGTGACCTCGGCCGTGGCCTGGCACGCCGAGGCGGCGGCGCGCCGGCGCCGGCGCATCACGGTCAGTGGCGACCATCCGCGCCGGCTGGACCGGCGGAACGCGATCTTCGTGGTCATGGCGAACCTGCCGTTCGGCCCGATGGTGTGGGCCCTGTTGCGGAACGTGCTCGGCTCGGCCTTCCGCACGCTGCTCTTCCTCGTCAGCAAACAGCCCGCGAACGCGCTGGACGAGATGGTGGCCATGGGGTCGATCCTGGTGCACCCGCTCCGGCTGCTCAGGGCGCGGCGTGCCCGCCGCCACGGCCGCAAGAAGGGATATATCCGCATCAAGCGGCTGATGACGCCGCCGGGTGCGGCCTACCGGCGCCTGGTCGACATGGTGCAGAGCTTCCTCGCCGGCCAGGCCCCGGTCGACTCGGCCGGCCGCCACCACCATCACGGCCCCGCGGAGGAGGACGAGGTGCTGCCGCCGCCGGACAGCGGCGCGGTCAAACGGTTCCTCTCCCGGCCGGGCGTCGTCCTCCTGCTCGCGCTGACCGCCATCTCGCTGGTCGCCGAGCGGTCCCTGATCGGCGGCGGACGGCTCGGCGGGGGCGCACTCGTTCCCGTGATCGGCGGCGCCGGCGATCTCTGGGCGTTCTACACCGAGGGCTTCCACGACATCGGGCTCGGGTCGGACGCGTGGGCGCCGCCGTACGTGGCGGTCGTGGCCGCGCTGTCCACGCTCGCGTTGGGCAAGACATGGCTGGCCGTGTCGGTGTTGCTGCTCGGCTCGGTGCCGCTGGCGGGCGCCACCGCGTACCTGGCCACTCGGCACGTCATCCCCGCGGTGCCCGCGCGGGCATGGGCGGCGGGGACGTACGCGCTGCTGCCCGTCGCGACCGGCGCGATCGCGGCGGGCCGGCTGGGCACGGCCGTGGTGTTCGTGCTGCTGCCGGTCTACGCCTCGCTCGGCACGACCCTCCTGACCGCCGAACGCCGGCGCGCCCGCCGGGCGGCGTGGGCGCTCGGGTTGGTGCTGGCGGTGGGGACGGCGTTCGTGCCGCTGGTCTACCCGATGGTGGCGGTGCTGGGCGCACTGGCCTTGGCGGCGGCACGGCATCGGGC
>NZ_VCKY01000367.1 GCF_005889735.1 Nonomuraea turkmeniaca | reverse complement strand
GAGGTCGAACACCCCCACCCGACCTGGCTCCGTCCCACCCACGCCCGGACACAGCCGATCAACCGCAAGACGATCATCACCGCCGCATGCGCTGGACTGGCGACCGCCACCCTGATCGGCGGCGCGCTCGGAATCCTGGCCGCCGTCCTGATCGCTCCCGCCGTCGGGACTTACCTCCACAAGAGGAAGCCCGAGCAGACCCAGCACGAGCACGAACGAATCGCCGCCGATCTGCCGTTCGCCGCTGATCTGATGACCGCCTGCCTGCTCGCCGGACGCCCCGTAAGCGCGGCCACCGAGATCGCCGCCAACGCGATCGGCGGTCCCCTGGGCGAGAGGCTGACGTGGGTGAGCAGCCAGCTGCGCCTGGGCGCCGACCCCGAGCCCACCTGGGCGCTCCTCGCCGACGACCCCGCATTGGGCCGGCTCTCTCGAGCCATGACCCGAGCAGCTCAGAGCGGCGCTCCGGTGGCAGATGTCCTGACCCGCCTGGCAGACGACGCCCGAGATGCCGCTCGAGCCGCATCCGTCGCCTCGGCCAGGCGGGTCGGCGTCAAGGCGGTAGCGCCCTTGGGCCTGTGCTTCCTGCCGGCGTTCGTCCTTCTCGGCATCATCCCGGTCATCGCCGGCCTCGCCTCCACGATCGTCCTCCCATAGCTTCTATCGCGCGCGAAACCCACCAGGTGGCTTTGGGTGAGCCCGGCGGCGACACCACAACCCTCGAACGGCCGACCGGCCACTCGAACGGCCGACCGGCCAGAAGGCCAGGTGCTACCTCGTCCGATCGCACAGCTCCTGCGAACGTTTCCGCGGCGGTCAGAGCGCCCACCTCGGCGACCACCGCGAGCAGGCGACGACCTCGGCTGCGCTATCGACCTCTGCTCTTCGCTTGAGCTCGGGCGGCCGCGATCGCGGCCGGGGCGGTCACCTGACGACGCGGTAGCGCAGGTGCGTGACGCCGGGTGCCTCGAGCACGCGCGTCTGCATCGCGCTGATCTCGTTCCCGTCGAGATCGTCGATCAGGCGGATGCCTTGGCCCGGAATCGCGGGCGTCAGGTGGATCTGTATCTCATCGAGCAGTCCGGCGATCATGCACTGCCGCGCGATGCTCGCCCCGCCGATCACCGATACGTCCTTGTCGCCTGCCGCGTGCCGGGCCTGTTCGACGGCCGCCCGGACGCCATCGACGAAGGTGAAGGACGTGCGTCCGGCCGGCACGGTGGCCGGCGGCGAATGCGTCACCACGAACACCGGCGCGTCACCCAGCGGTTGCTCGCCGCCCCAGCCACCGGTCAAGTCGTAGGTGCGCCTTCCGGTGAAGATCGCGCTCATACCCGCGGGACTCATCGGTGCCAGAAGCATCCGGGTTCGGTCATACACAGAGTTCCGTTATCCACAGGACGTGCGCGTCGCCCTCATCCATCCACAGAACGTCACTCGGCCCATCGAGCCCGGCCTCGTCTCGGCGAACCTTAGGTCTCCCGCCGGACAAGACCCGGCTCCACCGAGCACCTGGAGGCACGATGCACAGTCCCGCCACCACGCCAGGCACCATCAGCGCCATCCCAGTCGCGCCCCTCGCCACGTCGAAAAACAGCGCAGCTCGCAAGGTGAATCCCAGCAAGACGAGCTCGCCCATGCCCGCCCACTCGGCCCCTATCCCATCACCTGGCACTGCGGCCCGCATGGCCGCACACAACCCGCCGCACTCCATCGCAGCTCCGAGCGCAACTCGCAACGCCGCAGAAGCCGCCCAGTCACCTCACGCGTCCGCAAGGGACATCGAGCCGGAGGCCGGGCGCCAAGCAACGCCTCACGCCTTTCCGCACATGCCATCGACTACTGCTCCCGACGACCCCAGCACACCTCGAAGCCCCCGACGGCGGTTCAACAGGTGGCCGCATTACGCGGCCGTCAACCGGGAGCGAGGCATGTCCACAGCCGAATACGCCGTAGGAACGATCGCCGCGTGCGCTTTCGCCGCACTCCTCTTCAAGGTGGTGAGCAGCCCGGAGGTCCAGGAAATGTTGTCGTCGCTCATCGACCAAGCGCTCAACACGAACGGGTGACCTTCCGTCCCGCGCAGACCGTGCCCGCCTCGTGGGCCACGGGGTGCCCTAGCCTCGCACAGGCGCAGGCCGTGAGGCCGCTACAGGGTCAGGGTCCTGCGCGAGTTGTGACGGACGTGCGGCGGCGGGCGTCACGCGGCTCGGTGACGGCCGAGACCGCCGCGATGTTGCCCGCGCTCATGGTCGTCCTGGCCGCCGCGCTGTGGGCCATCCAAGCCGTAGGTGCCCAATTGGAATGCGTGGACGCCGCCCGAGCGGCGGCCCGGGCCGCCGCTCGGGGCGAGCCGCTGGACCAGGTTCGCGACGTCGCCCGCTCAGCCACACATCCGGACGCGCACGTAGACGTAACGCGCGACACAGAGACCACAAGAGTGCAGATCACCGTGCAAGTACGACCGGCATGGGGTTCCTCGCTGCCGGCAGTCCGCGTATCCGCCTCCGCCACCGCCGACACCGAACCATGACAACCACCACGACATAGGAGACGGGAGCCATGGAGCCGTGAGACCCAGGACCGTCCGGCATCTCTGGAAGCCAGCGGTGCCGCCCTCTGACGACCTGCCGCATCTCAGCTGTAACGGCTCCATGGCCACCCCCATCAGCAAGGGGAGGTAGCGATCAATCCCAGGGAACGAGGGTCAGCCACGCTGTGGGGCGTGGCGCTCATGGGGCTCCTGATGGCCGTCGCCACGGCGTTCGCAACCGTGGGCGCCGTGCGCGTGGCCCGCCATCGCGTCAACAACGCCGCCGATCTGAGCGCGCTGGCCGCCGCCAGGCTGGCCCTGTTCGACCCGCAGGGCGCCTGCACGAGAGCCGCTGCATTGGCCGCCCAGAACGGCGTCGAGTTGACCAGATGCGAGATCAATGACCAAGTAGCCGACGTCTGGACCTCGTTACCGATTTCGTTGCCAATAGTCGGCACCCGCACCGTGAACGGCAGATCGCGAGCGGGCCCGGCAGAGCCGACTCCTCCGGGCAGTGCCGACCGGTAGAGGACTGCGCCGGGACGGTGCCCGGACGGGGAGCGCCAGTACAGGCATGCAGCAAGAACGGCGACGACACGACAGCGCCACGCCTGCGACGTGATGAACGGGTTCGGCGAGAAGCGCCGCCGCCCAGCATCCGACAATGCGTGCTGCAAGGCAGCTGGATGTCGCCACTCACCATTCTCCGAAACGGACGGGATCCATGAGGAATAGCCACCTTTAGGGTGCTGAGCTGGCGATATAAGCCTTTCCCCGGTGTGTGGGAAGGCGTGAGCATAGTGCGATCCCTGGGGTTTGTGAGGCAAGGTCGCAATCAAGTCACGACTTCTTGGACGAGGTGTCCAAGAGTTGGATATCTCGCGTAACGTTCCGCTTACCCTCGGTCCATACCGTCTGCGACAAAGGGTCTGGGAGAGCCGGAACGAAGTCGCTAAGGTGCAGGTCCGGGGGCGGTCGGTGACCGTATCGCCGGGCGGACTGCACTTCCGGTCGTCGTCCGAACGCCCTCGTCAGGGCGGCGGGCGGCGCGAGGCTCTCGATGGAGGGAAGCGTCGTGACGGTAGTTGGCAGAGTGATGGCCGTGGGGATCGTCGCGGTGGGATCCATGGTGCTCAGCGGCTCCGCCCAGGCGTCCACGGCCTCCACGTCATCCAAAGTGATCGTGGTGACGCAGGCCGACTCTGCCGGGCAGATCACCTCTCCCTCCGATGGCCAGGTCGTCTCGAGCCGGTCCGTTACGGTTTCCGCGCGTACGGGGTTGATGCAGCTCCGCGTGGGCCTGTACGTCGAAGGGCCCTCGACGCCCACGCAGAAGGTGGCCGATGGCGGAGCGAACCAGACGATTTCCGGTACGTTCGACGCCGGGAACGCCCCCAACGGCACCTTCACCGTGACCCTCAAGGGCGAGATCACCGGGACCAAATACGCCGGCAGCACGTTCAAGCTGCGGCGGCCCGCCGAGACCCCGGGCAATGTGAACGCCCGGCTCCAAGGCACGAAGAAGGTCCTCGTGACCTGGAGCAAGGGCTCCGAGTCCGACCTGCAGTCGTACGAGGTGGCCAACACCCAGTCCGGCGTCGTGGGGCGGCTGCCTGTGGACAGCGCGTGCGCCGGCGGCACGTGCGAGGCGGCGCTCACCGTGCCTGCCAATGCGGCGGGGCAGAAGGTGGGGTTCACGGTCAAGGCGTTCCGGGGCGACGGCGACGGCGGGTCGATCGCGTCGGACGAATCGGGCGCCGCCTACGTCACGGTCCCGGCCCCGCCGGCGGCCCAGCCGAAGAAGGAGACGGCCAAGACCCGGGAGACGCCGAAGGAGACCAGGAAGGTCGATCCGCTGCCGACCCTGCCCGCCAAGAAGCAGACCCTGCCCACGAGCAAGCCGACCACCCGCCAGCCGACCTCCAAGCTGCCTGCCATCCCCGACACCGACTCGGACGGCAACCTCCCGATCCCGACCGCCGGCGGCCAGGGTGAGACGGGCGGCCTGAACCCGGCGGGCACCAAGGAAGACGGTACGAATACCGCGCCCGTCCAGGCTGGTGGCGTCAAGGCCCAGTCGAACGAGTCCCCGATAGGAAACATCGGCCAATACGGGCTCTATATCGCGGGTGGCCTGCTCCTGCTGCTGCTCGGCGCCCACGCGGGGGCCTGGGCCCGACGGCGCGCGCTCGCTGCCGAGGCGGACGGAGCCCTCAGTCCCCGGCCGTCATGGCTTCGGGGGCGGGTGCGGGTGCGGGTGCGGAAGGCGGCGGCGAGTTGGCGGGTGATGCGGTTCGGGACGACGACGACGGTGTTCCGCTCACCTCGACTCCTCCTCGGCGCAGGCCCGCCGTGATCCTTGCCGTGGCCAGGACCCGCGTTCCCGATCCCGCATCTGGTTCGAAGGTCCCCTCGGCCGAGCTCTCACGCGCTCAGGCCAACCTGCGACGGGCTCAGGCCGATCTTCCGCGTGGCCAGGAGACACCCTCCGTCGAGCGTCCGGGCGTTGAAGGCCCCGCGATTGGCCGCTCCCGTGCTGAAGGCTCGACGCCGGGTGGGTCGCGTGCTGGGGGGTCATCGACGGCTGGTCCGGTGCGTGCCGAGAGGGCGTCGTCGGTTCGTCGGTCCCATGTCGAGGGCTCGTCGTCGGGTGGGTCGCGTGCCAGTGGGTCGCCTGGTCCAGTGCGTGTCGGGGAATCGTCGTCGGATGGGCGGCCGCCGGCTGAAGAGGTGTCCACGGCGGGGCGGCCGTCGGTTAAAGGGATGTCCTCGGGTGGTCGGTCGACGGCTCACCGGGCAGCCTCCGTCGATCGGCTGGAGGTTGGGGAGGCGGAGGAGCACGCCGATAGCCGGCGGGTGCAGGGAGCATCCGCTGCCTGCCGTGCCCGGCTCCAGGAGCTTCCGCAGGCGGCTCTCATCGACCAGGCATGCGAGGACGTGCCTGCCGCCAGGGTGCCATTAGGTGGTGGCGAGGTGCGGGCGGTCGTGGACAAGGCGGCGGGGGAAGCCGGTGGTGCGGACGAAGGGCATGCGGCTCGTCAGGAGCCGGTCCGGATCGCGCTGCCCAGCTCGGCCGTTACGGATGTGCCTGAGTCGTCCGCGTCCGTTCTCCGCCCCGCCGTACGGATCGAGGATCGCTGGGACGACTACCTGCCGCCCTCGCCGAGGTCGATGGAGGACAGCGGGTACTGGGAACGGCCGCAGCCTGGAGCCGCCGACTTCTGGGCGGCGGACGACGATGACGACCACCCTGGCGATGAAGGCGACGATGACAAGCGTGCCTACGCAGCGCGCCGGCACAACGGCGGTCACAGCTAGCAAAGGAAGCCGTGCCGGATCACCTGCTCTGAGGTGGATGTCAGTCTTGTTCGGCGGCCAAGAGGGTGTTCAGGAGACGGATGGCGCCGCGTTTGTGTAGTGGTTCGTTGCCGTTGCCGCATTTGGGGGACTGGATGCAGGACGGACAACCGCGTTCGCATTCGCAGGACGCGATGGCCTCGCGGGTGGCCGTGAGCCAGTCCACGGCGCGGGCGTAGCCGCGTTCGGCGAAACCGGCACCGCCTTCGTGGCCGTCGTACACGAACACCGTGAGCAGGCCGGTGTCGGCGTGCAGCTCCGTGGAGACGCCGCCGATGTCCCATCGGTCGCAGGTGGCGAACAACGGCAGCAAGCCGATCGAGGCGTGTTCGGCGGCGTGGGCGGCCCCGCCGAGGTCGATGCCCGCTTCCGCGAGAGGGGCGACGGCGGAGGCGGGCAGCGTCCACCAGACCGCGCGGGTACGGAGAGTGCGGGGCGGCAGGTCGAGCGGCTCGTCGCCGAGCATCTCTCCTGACTGGAGGCGCCTTTTGAGGTACGAGACAACTTGCCTGGTCACCTCCACCTCGCCGAAGTGCAGCGTGCCGGGGCCCAGCGCCTGCGAGCGCTCGGTGGCGAGGATGGAGATGTCGGTGATGTCCCGGGCGAACGTCGAGTAGTCGGGATTGGCGCTGGAGACCAGGGCCACTCCGGCCTCCAGGTCGAGGAGCTCCACCAGGAACGTCTCGCCCTGGTGGATGTAGACCGCGCCCGTGTGGACGGTGGTGTGCGCGGACGGCTCGTCCACACTGCCCAGGAGGCGGCCCGTGGACGACTCGACGACCTGGATCGGGGCGCCTCCGCCGCCTCTGATGTCGGCGAGGTCGGTGGCGCGCTCGCGCCTGGTCCAGAACCAGCCCGCCGGGCGCCTTCGCAGCAATCCCTCGCCGACCAGGTCGTCCAGGACATCGGAGGTGGTGGGGCCGAAGATGGGCAGGTCGTCCTCGGTCAGGGGGATTTCGGCGGCCGCTGCGCAGAGGTGTGGCCCCAGGACGTACGGGTTGCCGGGGTCCAGGACGATGGCCTCCACGGGCCGGCCGAACAGGGCCTCTGGGTGGTGCACGAGGTAGGTGTCCAGCGGATCGTCTCTGGCGATCAGCACGGCGAGTGCGTCACGGCCGTCGCGGCCCGCGCGGCCGGCCTGCTGCCACAGGGAGGCGCGGGTGCCTGGCCAGCCCGCGATCAGCACGGCGTCGAGACCGGAGACGTCGACGCCTAGCTCCAGGGCGTTCGTGCTGGCCAGGCCCATGATGGTGCCTTCGCGGAGTGCCTTTTCCAGGAGGCGGCGGTCTTCCGCGAGGTAGCCGGCTCGATAGGCGGCGATCTTGTTGGGGAGGTCGGCCAGGTCGGACTGATCCGACGGTGTCCAGGCCGGAGAGCTCGCCGTGGGTGACGCGCCTGCTGTGGTGTGGTCGACCTCAGGTGATGCGGCTGTCGCGGACTGCGGCTTGGCTGCGGGCAAGGCCTCTGCCGCCGTCTCGCGGTCGGCGTGCTCGACGTCCGCAGGGCGACCGAGGCCGGCGTGGCGGGGTGCGCGGCTCTCGGTCGGCGCGGTGGGCACCGGGTCAGAGGCGGGTGTTGTGCGGGCCGGGGTGGGTGT
>NZ_VCKY01000366.1 GCF_005889735.1 Nonomuraea turkmeniaca | reverse complement strand
AAATTTCCACACCCGGCGGGGCGGTCGCGAGCTTGGCCGGGTCGACGTGGTCGAAGTGCTGGTGCGTGATCAGCACCGCGTCGGCGCCGTCGAGCACCGGGTCGTCACGGTCAGCTCGACGGCGGCGCTGGAGGCGCGGACCCACACCCAGCTTGTCCTTGATCTTCTTCTCGACCTCGTTGGCCATGTCGGGGTGGCTCTTCAGGAAGTTGCGGGCGTTTTCCTTGCCCTGGCCGAGCTGGTCGCCCTCGTACGTGTACCACGCCCCGGACTTGCGGACGAAGCCGTGCTCGACGCCCATGTCGATGAGGCCGCCCTCGCGGGAGATGCCCACGCCGTAGAGGATGTCGAAGTCGGCGACGCGGAAGGGCGGGGCCATCTTGTTCTTCACGACCTTGACCCTGGTGCGGTTGCCGACCGCCTCCGTGCCGTCCTTGAGCGTCTCGATGCGGCGGATGTCCAGGCGCACCGAGGCGTAGAACTTGAGCGCCTTGCCACCGGTCGTCGTCTCGGGGCTGCCGAACATGACGCCGATCTTCTCGCGGAGCTGGTTGATGAAGATGGCCGTGGTGCCGGTGCTGCTGAGGGCGCCGGCGACCTTGCGCAGGGCCTGGGACATGAGGCGGGCCTGGAGGCCGACGTGGCTGTCGCCCATCTCGCCCTCGATCTCGGCCTTGGGCACGAGCGCGGCCACCGAGTCGATGACGATGATGTCCACGGCCCCGGACCTGATCAGCATGTCGGCGATCTCGAGCGCCTGCTCGCCCGTGTCGGGCTGGGAGACCAGCAGAGCGTCGGTGTCCACCCCCAGCTTCTTGGCATACTCCGGGTCAAGAGCGTGCTCGGCGTCGATGAACGCCGCGATGCCGCCGGCCCGCTGGGCGTTGGCCACCGCGTGCAGGGCGACCGTGGTCTTGCCCGACGACTCCGGGCCGTAGATCTCGACGATGCGGCCGCGCGGCAGGCCGCCGATGCCGAGTGCCACGTCAAGGGAGATCGACCCCGTGGGGATCACCTCGATGGGGGCTCGGGCGTCATCGCCCAGGCGCATCACTGAGCCCTTGCCGAACTGCCGCTCGATCTGAGCGAGCGCGGTCTCGAGGGCCTTCTCGCGGTCGTTGATAGCCATGGAACTCCCCCTGGAGGGTCGTGGTCCGATCAGTCGAGTGAACGCTACGGCCCGCCACCGACATTTTCTGCGGCTGCCGGGGAAGACGTGGCTCGGCGTTGTTCCATCGTAGCCGAACGGCTGTTCGATCACATCAAGAACACGCTGTTCAGTCACATCCGGCACACCCACATAGGCGCATAAGCGCGCACGCACCGCCCGGCACACGGACCACCGTCCAGCAGCGGGTTTCTGATCGCCGCCCGCCCGCCCGGCTCGGGTCGTCCCCAACCGCTCCTGCTCCAGGTCGCCCCAGCTTCTGGCCGGCGTCAGTCGTGGTCTTCGGAGTGGGAAAGGAAGCGCAGGGCCGCGGAACAGCCTTGGGAGGGTGGTGCACCGGCAGGTGTAGGTGGTCGCGCTCGCCGTTGACCTCGAGCGGGTGCGTCCTGGCCCGCTTCACGCCCACGATCGACCATCCGGGCCGAGCGCTCGTCCTGCGCAGACAAGCTCCACTTTCACCGCCACCGGGATCGAGACTCCGCCGGGCGACGGCCTCCATCCGGTGACAGTCGGAAGGTGACGCCGGGAAGCGCCGTCCGGAGCGCTGTCCCGTCCGATGGGGGCCTTCCCCGGCTGGTTCGAGAGCGGTTTCGGCTTCCGGATCGGAGGCCTGCCCACGCACGCCGTACGCGATCACGTTCGACTTCACACCCACGCGGATCCTCGCGGACCCGGTCCGCCCACGCATGTTGTCACGCGCGGTGAGCTGGGGAGACTCACTGCAGGATCGACGGCTGGAGGCGGCGACGTGGCGAGCGGCTACACCGGGGAACGGCGCGCTCATCTCGAGGCGCTCGCCGAGTTGCTGCCCGATCAGGGGCTCGTGAGCCGCATGGTCGGCGGCGACGATCCAGTGTTGTGGGTGTGGGACCCGCGCACGGGTCAGCAGACGATCATCTTCGCCACCCCGACGGCCCACGGATGGCATTTCCTGTGGGCACACGGCGGTCACGGCCGCGCGGACGATCTTGAGCGCACGGCCGGCGCGTTGCGGGAGACCCTCGGCTCAGCGCAGCTTGGGTGAGACGTCCTCGACCTGGCAGACGGCCCGCCAGACGGTCTTGGCGCTCTCCCCGTCGGCCAGCGCCTGCGTGACCGTGCGGCCGCCGAGCGGCGCGATCACGTAGTCGCGGGCCCATGACTCGGCGTACGTCTCACCGAAATGAGCCTTCATCCGTCTCCAGAACTCCGTCAACCGCATGAAATCAAGTATGGAAGCGCACGCGGTGTGGGTAAGACAACCCCATGCCAAAGACCCCCAAGTCTTCACCCCCGAAGACAGCCAAGACCAAGGCCAACCGGGCCAAGCGCCGCCGGTTACTGCTCACGCTGCGTCTCGCCGTACAGAAGGAGAAAGCCGAGCGATCAGAAAGGCATGCGGGCATCAGGCAGCAGCCCCGTGCGGGCAGGCCGCGCACGCGCCGGGCGTCGCGGCGCTAGGTCACAACACCCGCGCGCCGTACATCTCACCGAGATGGTCGGCGAGCAGCTCCAGCCGCGCGCCGTCGGGGTCCTTGAAGTAGATGGAGGCGCCACTCTCTATCTGGTGCGGCACGCCGGCCATCTCCAGCTTCCCGCGCAGCCGCTCCCACGTGGCCGGGTCGACGGAGATCGCGATGTGGTGCAGCCCGCCGAGCACTTCCTGGTACGGGCCCAGGTCGAGCCCGGGGAAGTCGAAGAAGGCGAGCAGGTTGCCGTTGCCGATGTCGAAGAAGAAGTGGTTCGAGCCTTGGTAGTCGCGGTTCTCGATGATCTCCGTGAGCGGGAACTCCAGAAGATCCTGGTAGAACTGGATGGTGCGCTCCACGTTCGACGACAGCAGCGCGATGTGGTGCAGCCCCCGCGCGCTGCTCGATGGCCGGTGCGGTAAGACGTAGCGCTGCCTGATTTCCGCTCGGCGGGCTTCGATGGCCGCGTAGTCAATGGTCACGGTCGCTGTATGTCCGCCAGGACCCCGCCTCAATCGCACGCCGCCACGCCAATGCGATTTCTGTCGGTGGCGCGAGGCAGTATGTGCTGGTGAGCTCGCTCGACCAGTTCAGCCAGATGACCATGGAATGGTTCGCCGGAGCCTTCCAAGCACCCACGGCCGCCCAGGAGGGGGCGTGGGAGTCGATCTCGCGTGGCGACAACACCCTGGTCGTCGCGCCCACCGGGTCGGGCAAGACGCTGGCGGCGTTCCTGTGGTCGCTCGACCGGCTGGCGTCCGAACCGGCCACGCGCAAGGGGACGCGAGTGCTCTACGTGTCACCGCTCAAGGCGCTGGCCGTGGACGTGGAGCGTAACCTGCGCGCGCCGCTGGCCGGGCTCAAGCAGACGGCGCGCAGGCTCGGGCTGCCGGTGCCGGAGATCTCGGTGGCGATCCGCTCCGGCGACACGCCTGCCGAAGATCGCAGGAGGTTCGCGACCAAGCCGTCCGACATCCTGATCACGACGCCGGAGTCGCTGTTCCTGCTGCTCACGAGCCAGGCGCGGGAGGCCCTGCGCGGGGTCGAGACGGTGATCGTGGACGAGGTGCACGCGGTCGCGGCCACCAAGCGCGGCGCTCATCTGGCGCTCAGCCTGGAGCGGCTGGACGCGCTGCTCGAGCGGCCCGCGCAGCGGATCGGGCTGTCGGCGACCGTGCGGCCGGTGAGCGAGGTGGCCGCGTTCCTGGGCGGTCCCCGGCCGGCCACGGTGGTGCAGCCGCCGGCGGACAAGCGGATCGAGATCGAGGTCGTTGTCCCGGTCGAGGACATGACCGAGATGGAAGGCGGGCCGCCCGCGGGGGGCGACGACCTCGCCCAGGAGCCCGCCAGCAGGTCGATCTGGCCCCATGTCGAGGAGCGGCTGTTCGATCTGATCGGGGCGCACAGCTCCACGATCGTGTTCGCCAACTCCAGGAGACTGGCCGAGCGGCTGTGCACGCGGCTCAACGAGCTCGCGTACGAGCGCGAGGGCGGCGGCGCCGAGGCCGTCGACCTGTCGATCTGGGAAACCCCGCGGGAGCCGTCCAAGCGCATGCCGGCCGACATGATGGCGCAGGCCGGGGCCAGCAAGGGCGTCGTGACGGAGATCGTCCGCGCGCACCACGGCTCGGTCTCCAAGGAGGAGCGGGCGCAGATCGAGGAGGCGCTCAAGTCGGGCCGGCTGCCTGCCGTGGTCGCCACCTCCAGCCTGGAGCTGGGCATCGACATGGGCGCGGTGGACCTGGTCGCGTGCGTGGAGGCGCCGCCGAGCGTGGCCAGCGGGCTGCAGCGCATCGGCCGCGCGGGTCACCAGGTCGGCGCGGTGTCCAAGGGCGTGATCTTCCCCAAATACCGCGGCGACCTGGTGCAGACCGCCGTGGTGGCCGAGCGCATGAAGAGCGGCCAGATCGAGGAGCTGCGCTATCCGCGTAATCCGCTCGACGTGCTGGCCCAGCAGATCGTGGCGATGACGGCGCTGGAGGAGTGGACGGTCGACGAGCTGGAGTCGGTGGTCAAACGGGCCGCCCCCTATGCCACGCTGCCGCGCACCGCGCTGGAGGCCACGCTCGACATGCTGGCGGGGCGCTACCCGAGCGAGGAGTTCGCCGAGCTGCGGCCGCGCGTCGTGTGGGACCGGGTCACCGGCACGCTCCAGGGTCGGCCCGGCGCGCAGCGGCTGGCGGTGACGAACGGCGGCACGATCCCCGACCGGGGCCTGTTCGGTGTGTTCCTGGTGGGCGAGCGGGCCTCCAGAGTGGGCGAGCTGGACGAGGAGATGGTCTACGAGTCGCGCGTGGGCGACGTGTTCGTGCTGGGCGCGACGTCGTGGCGGATCGAGGACATCACCGCCGACCGGGTGCTCGTCTCGCCGGCGCCCGGACAGCCGGGCAAACTGCCGTTCTGGCACGGCGACGCGCCGGGGCGGCCGGCCGAGCTGGGCCGGGCGATCGGGCAGTTCCTGCGCGAGCAGGCCAAGGACGACTCGACGGAGCGGATGCAGGCGGCCGGGCTCGACGCATACGCGGCGGGCAACCTGCTGGCTTACCTGCGGGAGCAGCGGGAGGCCACCGGCTACGTCCCCGACGACCGCACGCTCCTGGTCGAGCGGTTCCACGACGAGCTGGGCGACTGGCGGGTGGTGATCCACTCCCCCTATGGCGCGCGGGTGCACGCCCCGTGGGCGCTGGCGATCAATCGGCGGCTGCGCGAGCGTTACGGCGTCGATGTGCAGGCGGTGCACTCCGACGACGGCATCGTGCTGCGCATTCCGGACACGCTGGCCGAGCCGCCCTCCGACGTGGCCGCGTTCGACGCCGAGGAGATCGAGCAGATCGTCACCGAGGAGCTGGGCGGGTCGGCCATGTTCGCCTCCCGGTTCAGGGAGTGCGCGGGGCGGGCGCTGCTGCTGCCGCGCCGCACGCCCGGCCGGCGCAGCCCGCTGTGGCAGCAGCGGCAGCGGGCCGCCCACCTGCTGGGGGTGGCCTCGCAGTACGCCTCGTTCCCGATCGTGCTGGAGACGATGCGCGAGTGCCTGCAGGACGTCTTCGACGTGCCTGGCCTGGTGGCGCTCATGCGGGACATCGCGGCGCGCCGGGTGCGGGTGGTGGAGGTGGAGACCTCGCAGGCCTCGCCGTTCGCGGCGTCGCTGCTGTTCCACTATGTCGGCGCGTTCATGTACGAGGGCGACGCGCCGCTGGCCGAGCGCCGGGCGCAGGCCCTGGCGCTGGACACCACGCTCCTGGCCGAGCTGCTCGGCCAGGCCGACCTGCGCGAGCTGCTCGACCCCGACGTGATCTCCGACAGCGAGCGGGAGCTGGCCCGGCTGGACCGGCCGCTGCGCGACCTGGAGGACCTCGCGGACCTGCTGCGCTCGCACGGGCCGCTGCTGGCGCCCGACGTGAGCGTACGCGGCGGCGACCCGGCCTGGCTGAAGGAGCTCGAACGGGCGCGGCGAGCCATCAGGGTACGCATCGCGGGCGAGGAGCAATGGGCGGCCATCGAGGACGCGGCGCGGATGCGGGACGCGCTGGGTGCGCCGCTGCCTGTGGGGGTGCCGCACGCGTTCCTGGAGCCGGTGGCCGATCCGCTGGCCGACCTGGTGGCGCGGCACGCCCGCACCCGCGGCCCCTTCCACGCCGGCACGGCAGCCGCCCGGTTCGGGCTCGGCGTGGCCGTGGTGACGGACGCCCTGCGGCGGCTGGCCGCGTCCGGACGGGTCGTGAACGGGGAGTTCCGGCCCGGCGGGCGGGGCGAGGAGTGGTGCGACGCCGGGGTGCTGCGGATGTTGCGGCGCAGGTCGCTGGCCCGGCTGCGGAAGGAGGTCGAGCCGGTCGCGCCGGAGACGCTCGCCCTGTTCCTGTCCGCCTGGCACGGCGTCACCGGATCGAGTGCGCCGGGCGGCGCGGGCTGGGAATCGAGCGCGGGCGGCTCAGGGCCGGGAGCCGGTGGAGCGGGATCGGCCGGGCCGAGCGGGCTCGGGGCACGGGGCAGCGGCGCGGCGCGCGCCATGGACTCGCTGGTTCGCTCGATCGAGCAGCTCCAGGGGGCCGCTGTGCCCGCGTCCGCGCTGGAGACGCTCGTGCTGCCCTCCCGGGTGCCGGGCTACCATCCGGCGCTGCTCGACGAGCTGACCTCGTCGGGCGAGGTCATGTGGGTGGGGCAGGGCTCGCTGCCCGGTGGTGACGGGTGGGTGTCGCTCTACTTCGCCGACACGGCGCCGCTGCTGCTGCCCGAGCCTGCCGAGATCACGATGACGCCGGTTCACGAACGGGTGCTGGAGTTGCTGGGCGGCGGCGGTGCGCTGTTCTTCCGCGGGATCTCCGATCAGCTGGGGTCGCTGGACGACCAGACGCTGGTGTCCGCGCTGTGGGACCTGGTGTGGTCGGGGCGGGTGTCCGGGGACACGCTGGCGCCGCTGCGGGCCACGCTCGGCACCGGGCGTCCCGCGCATCGGCCTGCGACGACGCGGCGGCGCCGGGCGGTGCTGCCGACCAGGAGCGGGCCGCCGACCGTGGCCGGGCGGTGGTGGTTGCTGCCCGCACCGGCCGCCGACACCACCCAGCGGGCCCACGCCCAGGCCGAGGTCCTGCTGGAACGGCACGGCGTGGTGACGCGGGGAGCGGTGACGTCGGAGCGGCTGCCTGGGGGATTTACACCCATTTATCAGGTCCTGCGGGCATACGAGGAGAGCGGCCGGTGCCGCCGGGGCTACTTCGTCGAAGGGCTGGGGGGTGCGCAGTTCGCCTTGCCCGGGGCGGTGGACCGGATGCGCGCCATGGCACCCGGCATCGCCCCGTCGGCCGGCGACGGCGGGCCGCCCGGGACGTTCGGGCAAGGGCCGCGGAGTGGCGGCGGGCAAGGGCCGCGGAGTGGCGG
>NZ_VCKY01000365.1 GCF_005889735.1 Nonomuraea turkmeniaca | reverse complement strand
AGATGTGTATGAGAGACAGCCCAGTGAGATTCGCCGACATCGACTCTCAAGGCCACGTCAACAACGTGCGCTTCCTCGACTACCTCGAGGACGCCCGCTTCGGCATGTTCGCGATCGACCTCCACAACGCGGGCGAGGAGCCGTTCAAGGGCCTGGTCGTGACCCGTCACGAGATCGACTACCGCCGCCCGCTCGGCTTCCGTCCCGACCCGGTGCGGGTGGAGACCTGGGTGGAGGAGATCCGGCCGGTCCGGTTCACCCTGCGCTACGAGATTCGCGACGACGACCAGGTCTACGTCACCGCCATGTCGGTCATCGCCGCCTATGACGTCGAGCGGGCCGCCCCGCGCAGGCTCAGCGAGAGCGAGCTGACTTACCTCAAACATTTCTCCGTATGAGGCGCTGGTGGATGCTGGCCTTGGGCGTCAACGCCCATGCCAGCGTCACCTTGGGGTTGTTCGGCCTGCCCCTGGTCATGCCGGAGATCGAGCGACATTTCGGTGTGTCACTGCCGGTGGCGGGCATCATGGCGAACGCCCCGGCCTTCGGCATCCTGTTAGCCCTCGTTGCCTGGGGAGCGCTCGCGGATCGGCACGGCGAGCGGCTGATCCTGGGCATCGGCGTGGGGGTGGCGGCCGTGTCGTTCGCCGCCGTCGCGTTCGTCGACCAGGCGTGGGCGGTGATCGTGCTGCTCGCGCTGGCCGGCGCGGCGGGCTCGGCCGCGATGGTCGGCGGTGGCCGGATCGTGCTGCGCTGGTTCCAGCCTCCCGAGCGCGGCGTCGCCATGGGCCTGCGCCAGGTCTCCTTCACACTCGGCATGGCCGCCGGCGCGTTCACGCTGCCGCCCGTCGCCCGGGCTCACGGCCTGCCCGGTGTGCTCCTGGTCTGCGCCGGCGCGAGCCTGCTGGCCGCGGTGCTGGCGGCGATCTTCTTGGCCGAGCCGCCGCACGACCTCTCCGGCCGTGGCACGGCCCCGGCGGGCTCGCCGTACCGGCAGCCGGCGCTGTGGCGGGTGCACGCCACCAGCGCGCTGCACGTGGTGCCGCAGATCGTGGTCAGCACGTACGGCGTGAGCTGCCTGGTCGAGCTCTACGGCTGGGACAGCGTGGCGGCCGGGCGGCTGTTCGGCGTGGCCGCGATCGGCGGGGCCGTCGTCCGCATCGCGGCGGGGCGCTGGTCCGACCGGACGGGACTGCGTATGCGGCCCCTGCTACTGATCACGTTCGCGAACGTCGGCGTGCTGGCGCTGCTCGCCGGTGGCACGCTCACCCGCACCTGGCTCGGGCCCGCGATGCTCGCGGTGGCGGCGGTGATGACCGTGGCCGGCAACGGGCTCGCCTACCTGGCGGCGGGCGAGCTCGCGGGCCCCGAGCGGGCGGGCAGGGTGCTCGGCACCCACAACACCATCCAGAACTCCGTCTCCCTGGTCGCCACGCCGCTGGCCGGGGTCCTGATGGAGAGCGTGGGGTTCTGGGCGGGCTTCGCGGCAGGGCTGGCGTGCACGCTGCTCTCCCTGCCGGTCGTGCCCGTCAGAAGAGGCCTATGACGACAACCACACCGCCGTGTCCGGCGGCAGCAGGCTGCCCTTGAGCGGCCCGCTCGCCAGCAGCACGGTGTCGTGCTCGGGCAGGCGTACCGGATGGGTGCCGCAGTTGATCGCGCAGATCACCGGGCCACGGGTGAAGAAAAGTGCACCCTCGGGAGAAGCTTGCCACTCCAGGGTGTAAGGAATTTCCCTCACCAGGTCGCGGTGGCAGGCCAAGGCCCGGCGGTAGAACTCCAGCGTCGAGTCGGCGTCGCCCTCCTGTTTCTCGACGCTCAACTCCGCGAACGTCGCCGGCTGCGGCAGCCACGGTTCCACTCCGCCCGGCGAGAACCCGTACGAGGGCGTATCCACCGTCCATGGGATCGGCACCCTGCACCCGTCACGGCCGGGCAGCTTGCCCTCCGACTGGAAGAACACCGGGTCCTGCCTGGCCTCGGCCGGCAGGTCGGTCACCTCGGGCAGGCCCAGCTCCTCGCCCTGGTAGAGGTAGGCGGAGCCGGGCAGGGCCAGCATGGTCAGCAGCGCCGCCCTGGCCCGCGCCAGGCCGGTGCCGGGGTCGGCCGTCTCGTAGCGGGTACGGTGCCGTACGACGTCGTGGTTGGACAGCACCCACGTCGCGAACGGCACGGTGCCGAGCGTGTCGTCGATGACCTTCTTGAACGCCGTCGGCGACCACGGCGCCTGCAGCCAGGCGAAGTTGAAGCTCTGCTGCAGCTCGTCGGGACGCACGTAGAGCGCGAGGTCCTCGGGGCTGTCGGTCCACACCTCGCCGACGGCCATGCGTTCGCCCGGATAACCGTCGAGCAGCCGTCGCCAGTCGCGGTAGACGTTGTGCACCTCGGGCTGCCCCCACACCGGGGAGACCGCCTTGAACGACTGGTCGCCCACGTCGGGCAGGCCCTCCGCCTTGTACAGGCCCATGGCCACGTCGATGCGGAACCCGTCCACGCCCCGGTCCAGCCAGAACCGCAGGATGTCCAGGAACTCCTGGTGCACCTCGGGATTGCGCCAGTTGAAGTCGGGCTGCTCCGGAGCGAACAGATGCAGGTAGTACTGGCCGTCCGCCACCTGCGTCCAGGCCGGGCCGCTGAAGGTGGACTGCCAGTTGTTGATCGTGTCGCGGAAGATGTACCGGTCGCGGCCCTCACCCCGCAGCGCCGCCTGGAACCAGGGATGCTCGGAGGAGCTGTGGTTGGGCACGATGTCGACGAGCACCCTCAGCCCGAGCTCGTGCGCGTCCGCGACCAGCGCGTCGAAGTCGGTCAGCGAGCCGAACAGCGGATCGACGTCCCGGTAGTCCGCCACGTCGTAACCCCCGTCGGCCATGGGGGAGGGGTAGAACGGCGTCAGCCAGATGGCGTCGACCCCCAGCCGTCGCAGGTACGGCAGATGTTCCCGCACCCCGGCCAGGTCGCCGACGCCGTCTCCCGAGGCGTCGGCGAAGCTGCGAACATAGATCTCGTAGACGACGGCATCACGCCACCAGGGGATATCCATGTGGCGTCTCATGCCCCGTTATACGGGTGAGTTCACCAGACTGTGGGCCGCGTAGACCAGATAGTCCCAGAGTTTGGTCTCCAGGTCCTCCGGCAGGTCGAGCGAGTCGACCGCGTCACGCATGTGCCGCAGCCAGGCGTCGCGCTCCGGCTCGCCGATCACGAACGGCATGTGCCGCATGCGCAGCCGGGGGTGGCCACGCTGCTCGCTGTAGGTCTTGGGGCCGCCCCAGTATTGGATGAGGAAGCCCCGCAGCCGCTCCTCGGCACCCGTCAGATCGGGCTCCGGGTAGAGCGGCCGCAGCACCGGATCATCGGCGACCCCCTCGTAGAAGCGGTGCACGAGGCGCCGGAAGGTCTCCTCGCCTCCGACGGCGTCGTAGAAGGAGGTCTCAGTCACGCTCATTAGCTTATGCCGTGGGGACCATCAGAATGCCCGCGGTGTCCAGCGCGGACTTGACCCTGAGCCTGAGCTCCCTGGCCACCTCCGCCTGTGCGGAGGGCAGCGTCTTGGCGGTGATGCGGAACACCAGCGAGCTGTCCGACAGCTGCTCCACGCCGTACACCTGCGGCTGCTCCACGATTTTGGCCTCGCGCAGCTCGGGGTCGGCCCAGATCTCCTCTGCCACCTGCTCCAGCAGCACCTTCACGGCCACGATGTCGGAGTCGTAGGCCACCGGGACGTCCATGTACGCCCGCGACCACCCCTGGGACTCGTTGCCGACCCTGGTGATCGTGCCGTTGCGTACGTACCAGACCCGGCCGTCCGCGTCGCGCAGCCTGGTGACGCGCAGGGTCACGGCCTCGACCGTCCCCACCGCGGCGCCCGCGTCGATCACGTCGCCGACGCCGTACTGGTCCTCCAGCAGCATGAACATGCCTGCGATGAAGTCCTTGACCAGCTCCTGGGCTCCGAAGCCGATGGCCACGCCCAGGATGCCGACGCTGGTCAGCAGCGGGGCGATCGGGATCGTGAGCCGGTCGAGCACCGTCAGCACCGCGGTGCCGAGGATGACGATCGAGGCGACGTGCTTGAGCACCGACCCCATCGTCTCGGCCCGCTGCTTACGCCGCTCGTGGAGCAGCGCGTCGATACCGTCGGTCGCGACGCCCTTGCGGAACCTGGTCATGAGTGAGCCGCCGTTCGCAGCTCGAGTGACCACCCGGCCGATCACGCGGTGCGCGATCTTGCGGAGAACGAAAGCGAGCACGACGATGAGCACGATCACGATCGCACTCGACACCAAGGGCGCCCATGGCGCATCTTCGAACATCGCGACCAGGCTAGAGCACACCGGGTCATTTGTGCAGGTCGTGGCGACCTGCTGGCTCACCTTGTCGACGTCCAGGAGCCCGGACGTCGACGTAGGACTGGGCGTTGGCGACGGTGATGTCACCAGGAGTAACACTGAGTGGATCCCCCTCCGGAAGCGATTCGGCCGGCCACTTGGACCGTTTCGACTTCGATCCAAAATACCGTCGGCCGAACCGCCCGCCGTCACATCACGCCGGGGAAGACGGGGTCGCCTGCTCTCTGGGCCGCGGAGGGAGAGAGCCGACGCTCCGGTGACGGACGGCTCGGAGCAGGACACGCACCCGGAAGCATGTCCCGCGCCGGTTCCGGGAGGGATCCCCCGAACACCCGACCGGCGGACCGGGCGGGTGGCTTAGTGCGTACGGGTACGAGCCGTACGTATGGTGACGATGGTGACGCGATCGGATGCGGAACCGGCGGAGTGACCAGGGTCCCTGCATAAGAGGACCCTCCGCACCGGTCACCCCGCCGGCTCCGTGTTGCCGCCGTGGGTGCGGTGAGCCGCGGTGGCTGCGCTCCACCCGGATCACCGCGTCGTCACTCCCCCACCGCGGCGAGCACGCGGGCGACCTTCGTCGCCGCACCGGCCGGGTCGTCGGCCGTGTGCATCCGCTCGCCCCAGGACCAGCAGTACCACCAGTCCGGGATGTCGGACACGGCTGTCGGCCGGCACGTGACGTTTTCGGACAGGCTGGTCGCGTTCGGGTTGATCACCCGCACGAACCGGCGTCCGCTCTGCGCCTGGACCACCCGTGCGAGCAACCCGTGCGCGCCGAGCTCGGCCACGAGACGCTCCAATAGCTCGAAGTCGTCGTCCCCCACCGTTCTCGTCCTCCCTGCGAATCGCTGCTGGTGGGCCAAAGATGTCTCATGTCGGCCGCTGACGCAACGCGGGGTTTCTGGCTACAGGGAGTTGCTTATCCCTCATGGGTTGTAAGAAACAGCCCCTCGGAGGACGATCCTTAACCGTAGTCTTGAGATGGACGTTTCCAAGCCGTCCTCATTGCTTCATAGTCATGGGTAGGCGCACAGCAACTTGGCGACTACGATCAGTCACCAGTTGTGGACCGGTCGAGACATGCGTTGAGAGGGGCCGGGATGACCGGCAGGCAGCACAGGGAGACGGAGATCGCGCGACAGGTCCGGGCCAAGGGCCTGGCCGCCGGGCGCACGTCGGCCCAGATAGCCGATGAGATCCATGAGGCGTGCACGACCCAGTTCAGCACGACCCGCATCAAGGCGCACCGGCTGTCCCATGGGATCGCGCTGGCCGATGTCATCGAGCAGGTGAGGGCCCTGTTCGAGCGTGACAAGAAGCCGATGCCGGGCATCGGCGAGACGCTGTTGTCCGCGTACGAGAGCGGCCTCAAGCGCCCCGGGCCCGAATACCTTCACTACCTGTGCACCGTCTACCGCGTCGAGCCGGTCGCCCTGGGCTACGACGGCCCGTGCATCTGCGGCCACGGCCACCGGATGCCCGCTCTGACGGGCGGCAGTGAGGCGAGGGAGCGCCCCGCGGTGTTGCCGATGGAGCGCGAGCTCGTGATCCATCCGATGCCGCCTGACCCGGACGCCCAGGATGACGAGAACATCCTCCGCCGCACGCTATTAAATCTACTCAACGTGGACACCTCCCTCGCGGAGCTCGACGGTCCGGTGCTGGGGGCGTGCGAGGGCATCAGGCGCCGGATGGACGAGACGCTCGTGTCGGCCACCGTGTCGGCGGCGATGCTGGATCAGTGGGAAGAGGCGACCTACAGCTTCGGCCGCCAATACACCACGACGGCTCCGCTGCGGCTGCTGTGCGACGTGCTGCTGGAGCTCAGCGCCGTGCGCACGGCCATGTCCCGCCGCCAGCCCACGGACCTGGCCGAGCGCCTGTGCAGGATGGCCGCCCAGCTGTCCGGGCTGAGCGGCATGATCCTGATCAACCTCGGCGATCACCGGCTGGCGCGCTCGTTCTTCCGCACCGGGCGCACGGCGGCCGACGAGACGGGCGACCGCGCGCTGCGGGCGTGGGTGTGCGTCCGCGAGTCCCTCGTCCCCCTCTACTTCGGTGATGCCCGCGAGGCGCTGCACCTGGCCAAGAAGAGCCGCGACCTGGCCGGGTCGACGCCGTGCGCGGCCCAGGCCATGGCGCCGGTCGTCGAGGCCAGGGCGCTGGCCATGATGTCGGGGGCCGACAGCAAGAAGGAGGTCGTCGACCAGGCCAAGCGCGCGCTGGCCCGGGCCAGGAACGCCTTCTCGCACATGCGCGAGGAGGACCAGGAGGACGTGGCCTTCGGCTACACCGAGAGGCAGCTCTACTTTTATCAGGGCGACGTGCTCACCAAGCTGGGCCAGACGATCGAGGCAGAGGTGGTTCTCGACCAGGCCCTGACCAAGTACGAGGACCACATCGTGGACCAGACGCTGATCAGGCTGGACCAGGCGCAGTGCCGCCTGATCGACGGCGACGTCAAGGAGGCGCTCGCCATCGGGACCAAGGCGCTGCTCCTGGTCGGCGATGAATACCTGACCGATTTCATCGTGCGCCCGGCGCTGGCGCTGGAACAGGCGATCATCGCACAGGATCCCAACGCTCCAGGACTGGACGCATACCGCACCACCTTGCGGCGGACCAAAGCTCAGCTGAAAGGGGGCGGTGCATGAAGTTGACGATCCGGCGCTATCGCTGGTCCGATCTCGACACCATCCAGGCGCTCCATCGGATCTGCCTCGCGGAGGTGGGCCTCGTCCCAGGCGACGGCGTCTACTACGACGACGACTTCCCTCGCATCCAGGAGATCTACCTGGCCTGCGGCGGGGACTTCCTCGTGGGCGAGGTGTCCTCGCGGGTCGTCGCCATGGGCGGGCTGAAACCCGTGGACACCATGACGGCGGAGATCTGCAGGCTGAGAGTCCACCCCGACTTCCAGCGGCGTGGCTTCGGCGCGGCCATGCTCGTCGCGCTCGAGCAGCGCGCGGTGGAGCTCGGGTTCCACAGCGTCATCGGTGACACGACACTCAACCAGGAGGCCGCGCTCGCGCTGTACGAGCGCCAGGGCTGGCGTGAGCTGTCCAGACGGCGCGTGGGCGGCCTGACCGTCATCTACGGCGAGAAACGCCTCGTCCTGCCGGCCGTCCTCGAGCATTGACTCCCCACGGCCCCACCTACCCCCTCCAGGGCC
>NZ_VCKY01000364.1 GCF_005889735.1 Nonomuraea turkmeniaca | reverse complement strand
CCGGTGACCATCACCCTCACCCGGCCGCCCGGCATGACGCCCTCGCCGCACGCCTTGTCCACGGGCGAGGCACGCGGCTCGACGACGACCGCCTCCATCCCCGCCAGCGCCGCGTGAACGGCCGTCGCCAGCCCCGCCGGGCCGCCACCTGCGACGAGTACGTCGATCACGCCGTCATCGCCCCGAGGCGAGGGCGAGGGCCGCGTTCTCACATCGGATCCGCACCACCATCAGCGCGGCGTTGAGCACCGTGAACGCCAGCGCGGTCACCCAGGCCGTGTGCACCAGCGGCAGCGCGAGCCCCTCCACCGCCACCGCCACGTAATTGGGATGCCGCAGCCACCGGAACCGGTAGGGGCCGCGCGTGACCAGCGGCAGGCCGGGCACCACGATCACCTGCGTGTTCCAGCGCGGCCCGAGCGAGGTGATGCACCACCACCGCAATCCCTGGGCGGCCACGACGAGCGCGAGCATCAGCCAGCCGAGCGCGGGAAGGAAGGGCCGCTCCGCCAGCGCGGCCTCCAGCGGCGCGCAGACGAGCAACCCGGTGTGCAGGGCCACCATCCACGGATAGTGCCCCTGACCGGCCACGACGCCGCCGCGCGCCATGCTCCACGCGGCGTTGCGCCGGGCGACGACCAACTCGGCCACACGTTCGAGGCCGACCAGCACGACGAGCACCAGATACCAGGTCATAAGGCAGTCACCAGCAGTCGGGTCATGGGCGCGGTCACCAGCGGATCAGGACGAGTTCCGAGCAGAAGCCCGGCCCCATGGCGATGATCAGTCCCCAGGTTCCCGGCTCGGGAGGCCGGGTGGCGAGGGTGTCACCGAGCACGTGCAGGACCGAGGACGAGGACAGGTTGCCGTTGGCCGCCAGCGAGCGCCACGTCACGTCGAGCGCGTCCGCGGGCAGGCCGAGCACGTCCGACACGGCTTCGAGCACCTTCGGCCCGCCGGGATGGCACACCCACGCCGTCACCTCCCCGGCCGTCACGCCGTGCTCGGCCAGAAAGCCGTGCACGTCGTCGGCCAGGTACCGCCGCACGACCGCCGGAACGCTCGCGTCCAGCATCACCCGGAACCCGGTGTCGCCCACCTGCCACCCCATGACGTGCTCGGAGCCCGGATACAGGTGGCTGCGCGAGGCCACCACGGTGGGACCGGCCGCCCCGCGTCCGGCGCCGCAGGCCACCACGGCGGCCGCGCCGTCGCCGAACAACGCGCCGGCGACCAGGTTCGCGGGCGAGGAGTCGCCCCGCTGCACGGTGAGCGAGCATAACTCCACCGACAGCAGCACGGCCACGTGGTCCGGCCACCCGCGCAGGTAGTCGTGGATCCTGGCGATGCCCGCCGCTCCGGCCACGCAGCCCAGGCCGAAGACGGGCACCCGCTTGACGTCGGGCCGCAGGCCGAGCGCCGCCGCCAGCCGGGCGTCGACGGAGGGCGCGGCGATGCCGGTCACCGACGTGAACATGATCATGTCCACGTCGGTCGGCTCCAGTTCGGCCGCGTCCAGGGCGGCCTTCACACTCTCGAGCCCCAGGTCCACGGCGACCGAGACGAAGGCGTCGTTGGCGGCGCCGAAGCCGTTGAGCTTCTCGTACTGCTCGATGGGCAGGGCGAGGTTGCGGTAGTCCACCCGGGCGTTGCGGTGCAGGCGGTCGAGGAGGCGCCGGTCGGCGTTCTCCGGCAGGCACACGCGGGCGGCCATGTCGGTGAGCTCGGACTGTGGGTACCGGTGGGGAGGAAAAGCACAACGGACTGCGGCGATACGGGTCATGCAGTTCTCCCTCGGCAGCCGACAACTCTTACTCCCCGCACGTTTCCCGTCCAAATGGTCATTTAAGCCACACATGGAGCGTGGGAATTCTCGGCGGCGATCGCCCGGTCTACGATCATCTTGTGACTCGCCCCGACCGCGCGGCGGCCGCCGTCTTACCCGATGGGCCGGGGCGGCTGGCCGTCGGGCTGGCGCGCGCGTGCCATCCCGGCCCGACCGCGGCCGTGACCGCTCTGGTCACCGCGCTGGCCGTGGCCACCGGGCGCGACGCGGTCGGGTGCGTGCTGGCGGGCGCGGCCGTGCTGACGGGGCAGCTCTCGATCGGCTGGTGCAACGACGCGATCGACGCCGAGCGGGACGCGGCGGCCGGGCGCGCGGGCAAGCCCGTCGCGGGCGGCACGGTGAGCGCGCGTGCCGTCTGGATCGCCGCACTCATGGCGCTGGCCTGCTGCGTGCCGCTGTCGCTGGCCTCCGGCTGGCGGGCGGGCGCGCTGCACCTCGCGGGGGTGCTGGCGGCCTGGGGGTACGACTTCGGGCTGAAGGCGACCCTCCTGTCGTGGGCACCTTACGCCGTGGGGTTCGGCGTGCTGCCGGCCTTCGTGACACTGGGCCTGCCCGGTGAGCCGTGGCCCGCGTGGTGGGCTGTCCTGGCCGCCGCACTGCTCGGGGTGGGCGCGCACCTGGCCAACGTGCTGCCGGACATCGCGGGCGACCTGGACACCGGCGTACGCGGCTGGCCGCAGCGCATGGGCGCCGCCCGCGTACGGCTCCTGGTCCCCGTGCCGCTGCTGGCGGCCACCTGCCTGCTCGTCTTCGGCCCTGGAGGCGCCGCCCCCGGCGCGGCGGGCTGGCTGGCGGTCGCCGCCGCCGCGGCACTCGCGGCCACGGGGCTGCTGCTGGCCTCCAGGTCCGCACGGGTGCCGTTCGTCACCGCCGTCGCCGTGGCGGCCGTGGACGTGATCCTCCTGGTCGCCGGCGGCGCCTCGCTCACCGCGTGACCCGCATGGCCCACGCCTCGCTCACCGCGTGACCCGCATGGCCGCCCCATGCCCCGCTCACCGCCCGGCGCGCAGGGATCCGCGCAGCCACCGCGTCCCCACGGCCAGCGCGAGCGGCGCGGGCACCGTCCCGTTCCCGAGCCCCACCTCCACCAGCAGGTCGAACACCTCCTTGCGGCGCACGGCGGTCTCGATCGCCGCGTCGATGAAACCGGGGTGCTGGGCCAGCCGGGCGAGCACGTCGGTGGTGCGCAGGTGCCGTCCGAGCGCCCCGCGCAGCTTGGCCCGGTACAACGCCAGCGGATCGCCCGGCGACTCCACCGCCGCCTCGGCCGCCAGCCGCCCGGACAGCAGCGCGTAGTAGATGCCCTCGCCGGTGAGCGGGTTGATCAGTCCCGCGGCGTCACCGGCGAGCAGGACCCGTCCAGCGCCGGGCGTCGGCCGCCCGGTCGAGAGCGGCAGGTGGTGGGCGCGCAGTTCGCGGGCGGGCCGGTCGGGCAGCAGCTCGGCGAGCCTGCCGTGCAGCACCTGACGTCCGGGCGCCCCGGCCGCGCGCAGCCGGGGCAGCAGCATGCCGAAGCCGACGTTGGCGGTGCCGTCGCCGATGGGGAACGACCACGCGTAGGCCGGCCAGCCCGCCTTTTGCATGGCGATGAGCTGGACATCGTCCTCCTCGGGCACGTCGGCGTAGCCGCGTACGGCGATGGCGGTGTGCTTCTCGGCGGCGGCGGCCAGGCCGATCAGGCGGCGCACGACCGAGCCGGCCCCGTCGGCGGCCACCACCGTACGGGCCCGCAGCCGCCCGTCGATGACCACCCCGGACCCGTCGAAGACGAGATCCTTGACGCGGTGGCGGCGTACCTCGACGCCCCTGGCCTGGGCGGCGGCCACCAGGCGAGCGTCGAACACCCGGCGCGGCACCACGTGATTGGGCCGCGCGGCCTCGGCGGAGACCCGCACCCCGCCCGGCGAGACCACGGTCAGGCGAGGAGTGGGCCGGTAGTCGTCGATGAGCGTGGGCAGCCCCAGCCGGGCCAGCTCGTCGCGCCCGTGGGCGGCGATGCCGTCACCGCACGGTTTGTCACGGGGGAAGTCGGCCCTGTCCAGCAGGAGCACGCGCAGCTCCGGGCGTAATTGCGCGGCCCGCAGCGCCGCCGCCGAGCCCGCCGGTCCCGCTCCCACGATCGCCACGTCCCACATGTCGTCCATGCGAGGTCTGTCCCACCGCGCGCACGATCGGAAACTCATCACGTCCCGCCACCGTCCGAGCCGGTTCTCCGCCAGGTCGGCCTGAGTGCACTCCAGCTTCTCCACCAGACGCACGGCCGCCGCCCGTACGGCCGCCCTCGGCTGAGCCTCGCCGTGGCCTTGCGCACGGCCGGGTCAGCCGTCCCGGTGCACTGTGTGCGCCTGTCCCGTGCGCGGCTTGGCCTCGGGCTCCGTCGCCGCCGAGCGCTCGCCGCCCTCACCGCCCTCACCGCCTTGGCCGTCCTGGCCGCCCTGGCCGCCCCGGCCGCCCTCGTCGTCCTCGTCGTTCTCGTCGTCGTCCTTGACGTACGCCTCCGGCACCTCGGGCGGGACCGGCACCAGTTCCTTGCGGGCCACGAACGTGTCGAGCAGCGAGAACAACATGGCCAGCACCGGCACCGCCAGCAGCGCGCCCACCGCCCCGAAGAGCTGCGCTCCCAGGATCACGCCCGCGAACGCGACGCCCGGATGCATGTTCACCGCCCGCCCGCTGATGCGCGGCTCCAGCGTCAGGTTCTCCACCTGCTGGTACAGGATCGCCCAGGCCAGCGCCGCCACCCCGATCCATGGCCGGGGCGAGACCAGGCCCACGACGGCAGGCAGCGCGATGGCGATGTACGTGCCGATCGTGGGGACGAACTGGGCCACGATGCCCGTCCACACGCCCAGCGCCAGCCACGAGGGCATGCCGATCAGCATGAACACGATGGCCGAGGTGGTGCCGTTGATCGTGGCCAGGATGAGCCGGGCGGAGACGTAGCCGCCGGTCTTGACCAGCGACACGTCCCACACGGTGAGGAAGATCTGCTGGATGCGGCCGGGCAGGAGCTGGGCGAGCCAGCGCCGCAGCCGGGGGCCGTCGGCTGAGAAGTAGAAGGTCAGCAGCAGCAGGGCGAAGGTGTTGAACACCGCCGCGGTGATCGTGCCGAGCAGGCCGAGCACGCCGCCGACCAGGTCCTGGGCGTAGGTGGCGGCCTGCTGGGGGGTCAGGTTGATGGAGCTGAGGATGGTGGAGATGTCGTACTTCGTGCCGAACCTGGCGTTGATCCAGTCGATGGCGCCGGTGACCACCCCAGGCAGCGCGCGCACGAGCAACGCGGCCTGCTCGACGAACAGGTTACCGAACAGGACCAGGAAGACCGCCGCGAGCAGGGCGATCCCGATCATCACGAGGATGGCTGCGGCGCCGCGGCGCATGTGCCGGGCCAGCCGGCCCACCGCGGGCTCCATCGCCAGCGACAGGAACCAGGCCATCACCACGACGACAACCAGCGAACCCGCGTCCGTGAGGACGAAGCGGATGAGATACACCACGACGACGACTGCGACGATGGCGAACCCGACTCGCCACACGTTGGAGGCCGAGAGAAGCACCTGGACCGGGGCGGCAGCCTCGGGACGGGACACCCGAGGCTCGATCGGCTTGGTCATGGCACTCTCCTGACCGGACCATGCGACGATATGCCTCACCGGCATCTTTCCTTCGTCCGGAGTGTGTCGTGCGCGGCCGGATCCCGGCTGCGACCTCCTCACCGAGGACGACACCTGGCCCGGCTACCAGGACGACGCGGTGATGTCGTCATGTGGGCCGTTCACCGCGCTGTTCGCGTGTCCGCCTGCGGGGAGAGCGATGGTCTGTGTGCGCAGAGTAGTTGTACTCTGTACATATTCCCCCATCTTGACCCTCATGAAGACCCTGATGGCGTGGTGAAGGGCAGGGGATGGGGATGGGAGACGCAGAAGGTCCGCGGACCTTGCGGGCGGACCGGATGTCCGAGGAGCGGAGGCGGCTGCTGTCGGCGGTCGGCGATGAGCTGTGGGGCATCGAGCTCCTGCGCTTCGCGATCCAGCAGGCGGTGGCGGATCTCGCCGGGCTGGGCGGCATGGTGCATCTCGGCAGTCCCGGCTACGGTGGCGGGCTGCGCCTGGTGGTGACCAGCGGGCTCCCCCAGGCCTTTACCCAGGCGTGGGAACGCATTGACGGTAACGGCCCGCTCGCCCCGGCGCGCGCGTTCCGGGACGGGGCGTTCGTGCGGGTGTCCATGGCGAACCACGCCACAGGGACGCCCGGACATGACGCGACGGCGGGCGAACGGCCGGACGGAAAAGGCGGGTCCTGGTCCTGGCCGGCCGGTACGGCGATGGTGGCCGTCCCGTTGCTCGGCCCCGGCGGGCCGGTCGGAGCCCTGTCGGTCGTGACGGTCTCCTCGCACAAGCTGTCGGCCGGGCGACGGGAGTTCATCGACACGCTGGGACGATGGGTCGGCGAGCGCCTGAGCAAGCCCTGCCTGCGCCCGCCCGGTTCGGCCCTGACAGAGGGCCAGGACCAGCCCACCGGCTCGCACCTGCGGCCGGACCTGCAGGCGGTCGGCACGTGGGACTGGGACATTCGGACCGGTGACGTCACCTGGAATGACGCGATGCTCACCGTGCTCGGCATCGATCCGGACACCGCCGATGGGCGCATCGAGACCTGGACGGGCATCATCCACCCCGAGGACCTGCCGTGGGTGCTGTCCGACATGGATGAGGCGATCCGCACGGGGAGGATGCACAGCACCGAGTACCGGGTGCGCCGCCCGGACGGGACGTCCGGCTGGGTACGGGTCCGCGGCCGGTTGGTGCTCGACGAGAACGGCGAACCGGCGCGCATGATCGGCACGCTGTGGGACGTCACCAAGACCCATGACGTCCTGGAGACGGTCACCGAGCCACAGACGCGTACCCCCGAGCGTACGTCCGTGGAGCGGGCCTCCCGCGTCAGGCAGTTGACCAGGGCGCTGGCCGAGGCGGTCACCGTGCGGGACGTCGTGAACGCCGCGGCCGACTACATCCTGCCGTCCTTCGGGGCCTCCGGGCTGATGCTCGCCTTGGTGGAGAGCGATCACCTGCGGGCGGTCGGGTTCACCGGGTACTCGAAGGAGTTCATCGAACGGGTCACCCGGATGCCGGCCGCCGAGGGGCTCCCGATCGCGGGAGTCCTGCGTGATCGCACCCCGGCGTTCGTCACCTCGGTCGAGGAGTACATCGAGCGCTACCCCGTGACGGCCGACCTTCCGGCGGCGGGAGGCAAGCAAGCATGGGCCTTCCTGCCGCTGATCGCATCGGGACGCCCGGTGGGCAGCTGTGTCGTCTCCTTCACCGATCCGCGCCAGTTCACCGGTGAGGAGCGGAATCTGCTCACCGCGCTCAGCGGGCTGATCGCCCAGGCCATGGAACGGGCCCGCCTGTACGACAGGGAGCACACGCGCTCCAAGGAACTGCAGCGCGGGCTGCTCCCGCGCGCGCTGCCCTGCCTGCCCGCGGTCACCGCCGCGGCCCGTTACCTGCCTGCCGGTAAGGACATGGAGGTGGGCGGCGACTGGTACGACGTCATCTCGCTGTCGGCCGGCCGGGTCGCCATCGTCATCGGCGACGTCATGGGACACGGCGTGTCCGAGGCGGTCACCATGGGCCGCCTGCGCACCGCCGTCCGTACCCTGGCCGACCTGGAGCTGCCTCCCGACGAGCTGCTCTCCCACCTCAACGACCTGGTCAGCGACCTCGGCGACGACTTCTACGCCACCTGCCTGCTCCTGGTCTACGACCCCACCAGGAGGCCATGACGTGCCA
Organism: Nonomuraea turkmeniaca; assembly: GCF_005889735.1. Taxonomy (GTDB): domain Bacteria; phylum Actinomycetota; class Actinomycetes; order Streptosporangiales; family Streptosporangiaceae; genus Nonomuraea; species Nonomuraea turkmeniaca. The sequence goes on along the minus strand of NZ_VCKY01000364.1, from coordinate 35 downwards.
CCTGGGCGACTTCCCCGAGCACCCTCGTCAGCGCC
>NZ_VCKY01000363.1 GCF_005889735.1 Nonomuraea turkmeniaca | reverse complement strand
GGTCAAGGATGGCGGCGGCCAGGCGGTGGGCGCGGCGCCGTAACTGCTCGGCGCCGGTGTGCAGCGCGAGCTGAACCGGTGGATCCGAGCGGATCGTCGCCTCCAGGGCGGCCAGGGTCAGCTTGTCGACGCGTAAGGCGCGGGCGAGCGGATGGCGGCGCAGGCGCTGCACGAGGTCGGCGCGGCCCAGGATCAGCCCGGCCTGCGGCCCGCCGAAGAGCTTGTCGCCGCTGGCGGTCACGAGGGCGGCGCCTGCGCGGAGCACCGTGCTCACGTCGGGTTCGTCCGGCAGCAGCGGGTCCGGCGCGAGCAGCCCCGAGCCGACGTCGACCACCACGGGTACGGGAAGAGATCGCAGCTCGGCGACCGACGCGGCCGCGGTGAAGCCCTCGACACGGAAGTTGGACGGATGGACCTTGAGCACGAACCCTGTCGCGTCGCCGATGGCGTCGGCGTAGTCGCGGGCCCTGGTGCGGTTCGTGGTGCCCACCTCGCGCAGCCTCGCCCCGGTGGATTCCAGCAGGTCGGGGAGGCGGAACCCGTCGCCGATCTCCACCATCTCACCGCGACTGATGACGATCTCCCGCCCGGCCGCCAGCGCGGTCGCCGCCAGCACCAGCGCCGCCGCGTTGTTGTTGACGACGTGGACGTCCTCCGCATCCGGAACCGCCGCCGCCAGCGCGGCCATCGCCACCCGCCCGCGCCGCGCCCGCTCGCCCGTCACCAGGTCGAACTCGACGTCCGTACATCCGGCGGCCGCGCTCATCGCCTCGACGGCGACGCGCGAGAGCGGGGCCCTGCCCAGGTTGGTGTGGACGAGCACCCCCGTGGCGTTGATCACCCGCCGCGGGCCGGCGGTGAGGGCGGACACGGCGGCCACCACCACGTCCTCGGGCGCGATCCGTCCCTCCCTGGCGCGCTGCTGCGCGGCGACGACCGCCGCCTTGGCAACGGCCCGGCCCGCGCCCTTGGCCGCCTCGACCACCCGGGGGTCGGCCAGGACGGCGTCGGTACGCGGAATCCGCCGCCGCGGATCACCCACCGGACCGGCACCGACCGCAGAGCCGGAACCGTCGATCACGGCGATCTCGCGGTCTTGGGACCTCATGTCATCTGTCATGGGCACCTCACGCGGAGGCGCACGGGAATCGAACCCGCCGACGACGCCGCGCGCCGTCCACCGGTTTTGAAGACCGGGGTGCACACCAGAACACAAGCGCCTCCAAGAACGATACTCACGATATGACGGAATTCAGGCTCACGCAGTACGCCCGTGGCGGCGGTTGCAGTTGCAAGATCCCGCCTGGCGAGCTGGAGGCGGTGCTGGCCGCCTTCTCCGCACGAGAGGGGGATCCGGAAGGGGAACTGCTGATCGGCCTGGAACACGGCGATGACGCGGCCGCCGTACGCATCGACGGCGACCGCGCGCTGATCTCCACCGTCGACTTCTTCGCCCCGGTCGTCGACGACCCGTACGACTTCGGCCGCATCGCCGCCGCCAACGCGATCTCGGACGTCTACGCCGTCGGCGGCGAGCCGCTGGTCGCGCTGAACCTGCTCGGCTGGCCCCGCGACCTGCTGCCCATGGAGCTCGCCCATGAGGTCCTGCGCGGCGGTCTCGACGTGGCCAGGCAGGCGGGGTGCGCGGTCGGCGGCGGCCACAGCATCGACGACGCCGAGCCCAAGTACGGCATGGCCGTCACCGGCCTGGCGGATCCCGCCGCCCTGCTGCGCCTGGAGGCCGGACGCCCCGGACTGCCGCTGAGCCTCAGCAAACCCCTCGGCGTCGGCGTGCTCAACTCCCGCCACAAGGCGACGGGCGAGGTCTTCCCCGCGGCGATCGCGTCCATGACCACGCTCAACCGGGACGCCGCCCGCGCCGCCCGCCAGGCGGGCGCCCGATGCGCGACGGACGTGACGGGGTTCGGGCTGCTGGGACACCTCTACAAACTGGCCAGGGCCAGCGGCGTCACCGCCGTCGTGGACGCCGCGGCGGTGCCGTACCTGGAGGGGGTCCGCGAAGCGGTACGCGACGGCTACGTCAGCGGTGGCAGCCGCCGTAACCTGGCCTGGGTCTCCCCGCACCTGGACCCGGGCGGAACGGCCGAGGAGGACCTGCTCCTGCTGGCCGACGCGCAGACCTCCGGCGGGTTACTGGTGGCCGGGGAGATCCCAGGAGCACCGGTGATCGGCGAGCTCGTGGCCGCCGGAGACCGGGCGCTGATCGTCAGGTAGCCCGGCAGGGCCGCCCGGGTTACGTTGGGCAGAGCCCCCCACCGAGACCTGCGAAGGAAGTGGTTTCCCGTGCTCTACCTGTTCGGCTTCGACCGGATCGGCGTGGCCGTCAGCGACATCTACTTCGTCGACCCCGAGCCGATCCCCGGCCAGGAGGGCGCCGAGCGAGGCGTGCGGCTGGAGATTCGCCGGCTCGAACAAGGCGAGCTGAAGGGGTCGATCTACTCGGCTCGGCCGATCGCGGTGGACCGGCCGCTGTGGCGGATCGACCTGCTGGAGTCGGTCGAGAGCGCGCCGGGCAGCTTCGACCGCACCCACCACCACCCGACCATCGAGGGATGGGAGCCGGGGCCGCGGGTGTTCGACACGGAGTTGTCCGGCGAGCCGCTGAAGTGGCTGGGCGCGCGGCTGGTCGATCTGGAGGGCGTGCTGGACGAGGTCGGATTCGACCGGGGCGAGGTGTCGGCGGCGGATGTGGCGGGGCTGCGGGACCGGGCGCCGGAGATCGTCGACACGGTCGCCCGGCTCCTGGAACGCATTCACACCGGCGAACTGGGGACACCGCCGGACGCCGGCTCCGCGACCAGCGTACGGGCCAGCTGGCTCTGACCACGGGTATTTTGGCAGCGCACGAAGATCTCCTTCCGGCGGGGAGCGCCCTGACCGTACACGCGCGACTAGGTCCCCTCGGCGAGTTCGACCACGGCCTGGATCAGCTCGTCACCGGTCAGCATGGACAGGTCGTTGTGCCCCGCCCCCGCCATCTCCACCGTCGTCACCCGGCCCCCGGCGGCCTTGGCGACCGCCCGGCTCAGCCGTGCCGGCACGATCGTGTCGCGGGTCCCGTACACGACCACCGTGGGCGCCCGCACGGCCGCGATCTGCTCCGCCACCGGGAAACGATCGCGCAGCAGCAGCCGCACCGGCAGGAACGGGTAGTTGGCCTGCCCCGCCGCCGCCAGGTCGGTGAACGGTGAGCGCAGCACCAGTCCCTCCGGTGGCTGCTCCAGCGCCAGCCGGGTCACCACGCCCGCGCCCAGGCTCTCGCCGAAGTAGATCACCCGCCCGTCCCCGAGGTACGCCCGGGCGGCGCGGACGTCGAGATGCAGCCCTTCCTCGGCCGGGGTGCCGGGGTTGCCGCCGTAGCCGCGGTAGTCTATCAGCAACACCGGCAGCCCGTGCGCCGCCAGCGCCTTGGCGAGCGGCGCCCGGTGCAGCCGGTTGCCCGCGTTCCCGCCCGCGACCAGCACGGTCACGTCGCGGTCCCCGGGCACGTACCAGGCGTTGAGCCGCAGCCCGTCGCCCGTCGTGAACGAGACGTCCCGCGCGCCCGGGATGACCTCCCCTGCCGGCGGCACAGAGGACCGGTCAGGCAGGTAGATGAGCTGCCGCTGGAACAACCACAGCAGTCCGAGCAGCAGGAGCACCACCGCGACGATCACGAGAGCGGTCCGCGTCAGCGACGTCACCCGTCAACGGTACGCCCGCCTGGACTCCAGCGGCTCGCCCTAGGACACGACGCCCGCCTGGATCACGTGGCGGAGGTGCTTGGGGTCGGCCAGCACGCCGATGTCCTCCAGCGGATCGCCGTCGAGCACCAGCAGGTCGGCGTGCGCCCCCACCTCCAGCGTGCCGATCTCGCCCGCCATCCCGGCCAGCTCGGCCGCGCCGACGGTGGCGGCGCGCAGTACGGCGATCGGCTCCTGCACCTCCCGCCGCAGCCGGAACTCGTGGTTCTGGTGCCGGTGCATGCCGCCGAGCAGGTCCGTCCCGTACGCCAGCCGCACCCCGCCCCGCGCGGCCCGCTCCAGCGCGACCAGCCCGGCCTCCAGCACCTCATCGACCTTGCGCCAGCTCGCCTCCGGCAGCCCGAACGCCCGGCCCTCCTCCTTCAGCGCCCAGTACGTCACCAGCGTCGGCACCAGGAACGCGTCATGCTCGCGGAACAGCTCCACGCTGTGGTCGTCGATCAGGTTGCCGTGCTCGATCGAGCGCACCCCCGCCTCCAGCGCCCGGTTGACGGCACGGGCGGTGTAGGCGTGCGCGGCCACGTACCGGTTGGCGGCCCTGGCCTCCTCCACGACGGCCCGCAGCTCCTCCATCGAGTACTGCGTCGAGTCGATGCGGTCGGTCGGCGAGGCCACCCCGCCGGAGGCCATGACCTTGATGTGGTGCGCGCCCTTGCGCAGCTCGTCGCGGGCGGCCACGCGGACCGCGTCGACCCCGTCGGCGACGCGCCCGACGCCCGCGCAACACGGGTGGTCGTCGCTCAGGTGCTCACCACGTCCGCGGAAGTCGGCGTGGCCGCCGGTCTGGCTCAGCCCCTTGCCGCAGAACAGCAGCCGCGGCCCCCGGATCAGCCCTTCCGCCTGCGCGTCGGCCAGCCCGTGGTCGGCGCCGGACACGTCGCGGACCGTGGTGAAGCCCCGGCCGAGCATCTCGCCCATGATGCGGGCGCTGTGCGCGGCCACGTACGACGGGGACATGGCGCCGAGCGCGCCGAGGTCCGCGGTCAGGGCGGTGACGTGCACGTGCGCGTCGATCAGCCCGGGTACGACGTACCCGCCCGCGACGTCGATCACCCGCACGCCCGACGGCGCCCGCAGCCCGGGACCCGCCTCGACGACGCGGCCGTCCGCGCATCGCAGATCGCCCTCGGAGTACTCGCCCGAGACGACGTCCAGCACCAGGGCGTTACGCAGCAGCAGGTTCACCGCTCACCTCCACGCAGTGCGGGCGCCGCGAGCGGCGCGAGCGACTCGGCCACGGCGACCGCCCCCTCGTCGTAGGCGCCCTCGGCGTCGAGAATGTTGAGCACCCCCAGCACCTTCCCCTCCGCTACCACCGGCACGTTGATGATGGCCCCGCAGCCCAGTCTCTCGATCAGCTCGTGATCGGCGAACACTTCGCGCACCGCTGCCCGGTCCGGCCCGAAGAAGGGCTTTCGCCCTTCGATGCACGTGACCAGCCAGCCCTGGGCGACCTCCACGGTCTTCTCCCCGCCGACGGGGTACTCGGCGGGATGGCTGGTGTGGACGCGGCGCAACGCCCGCCGTTCCGGCACCCAGGCCAGCACGGTGAAGAGCCGCACCCCCAGCTCCTTCCGCACACGGACCTCCAGGTCCTCCAGCACGGTCACTTGACTCCCTCCCCGGCCGGCTCGGTCAGCTCTTCCAGCGATCGCCCGGCCGTGGCCAGGCCGAACACCACCACGCAGACGACCCCCACCACCAGAACCGCCGTGGTCAGCCCGAACACTCCGGCGAAGCCCAGGCTGGCGGCGGACAGGCCGATGATCGTCGGCGCGAGGATGCTGCCCACCCGCCCGAACGCGCTCGACAGTCCGGTCCCCGTGGCGCGGATCCAGGTGGGGAACACCTCTGGGGTGTAGGAGTAGACGCCCGCGTACGTGCCGTTGAGGAAGAACGACAACACCGCGCCCGCCAGCGTGATCGTCACCGGCGAGTCCATCTGGGACAACCAGAACGCGCTGACCGCCGACCCGGACAGGTAGAGGGCGATCGTGTTCTTGCGGTCCAGCCGCTCCGACAGCCAGGCCGCCGAGAAGTAGCCGGGCACCTGCGCCAGGTAGATGATGATCGAGAACTCGAAGCTCTTCGTCACAGTGATGCCGCGCTGCACCAGCAGCGTCGGGATCCAGGAGAAGAACCCGTAGTACGAGAACGTGATCACGAACCAGACCAGCCAGATGACCGCCGTGCGCTTGGCCATGACGGGGCTCCACAGGAAGCGCAGCGCGCTGAGCAGGTTGACCTTCGGCGCGGCCGTCGAGGGCGGCGTGGCGGACTCGGGCACCGGCGGCAGCGGCGCGCCCGTGGCCCGCTCGACGCGGCGTTCGAGATCCGCCACCACCACCTCGGCCTCCGCCACGCGGCCGTGTTGCAGCAGGAAACGCGGCGACTCCGGCAGCGAGCGCCGCCACCACAACAACATCACGATGGGCAGCGCGGTGATCACCTGCGCCACCCGCCAGCCGTCCTCCATCGTCGGCACCACGAACCGCCCGATCAATGCGGCCATGACGAACCCGAACGAGAAGAACCCGGCCAGAGCGCCGATGAACCACCCGCGCCGGTTGGCCGGCACGAACTCCGACAGGAACGGGGCGATGATCGCGCTCTCCGCCCCCGCGCCCGCCCCGGCGAGCACCCGGCTTGCCAGAAAAACTTCATAGTTGGGCGCGAACGCGGCGATCACGGAGAAGACGGCGTAGAACGCGAGCGCGTACATCATGACCTTCTTGCGGCCGATGCGGTCGCCGAGCAGTCCCGCGATGGCCGCGCCGAACAGGAACCCGAACGGGGTCGCCGAGCCGATCAGGCCCAGCTGGCCGTTGTTCAGGCCCCAGGCCTCCTGCGCGCTCGGCAGCAGGAAGGCGACCACGGCCGAGTCCATGCCGTCGAACGTGTAGCCGAGGCCGCCGATCAGTAGGAGGAGGTAGTGCGGCCGGCTCAGGGGGAGCCGGTCCAGCCGGGCCAACAAGGTCATCGAACACACCCTTTCGACCGATTTCGCAGCAACATACAGTGCAATTTCCTGGATATGCAATAATCTTTGCAAATCGGTCGCGTTGCGAGCGCATAGCATGTTCCCGGCCTGCAGCTCAGCGGAGAGAAGGATGCGTTGACCGACAGCTTCGAGGACTGGCTCGGTGCCCGGACGCCGGAGCGTGGCCTGCGCGGCAAGGCCGCCGCGGTGCTCGAGGTGCTGCGGTCGCAGCCGCGGCGGGCCTCGTTCGGGTCGGCGGGCGAGCTGGCCCAGCTCGCGGGCGTCAACGTGGCGACCGTGACCCGCACGGCGCAGGCGCTCGGGTTCGCCGGCTGGCCGGCGCTCCAGCAGGAGCTGCGGGCCCGCTACCTGTCTTCGCTGAGCGCGGACCAGGTGGCCGCCGAGCATCGTGGCACCGGCTCGCCCAGCTCCCGGTCGCTCCGCCGCGACCTCGACAACCTCGCCTTGCTCAACCGGCGGCTGGACGAGGGGGCGCTGCTGACGATCGCCGAGGCGATCGCCGCCGCGCGCCGCACGGTGATCGTCGCCGACGGCAGCTACGCCGCCGTCGGCCTGGCGCTCGCGCACAACGCCCGCCTCGCGGGCTACCCCGTCACGGCCGTGACCGCCGGCGACGCCGAGCTGGCCAACACGATGACCGCCATCGGCTCCAGTGACGTCCTGATCGCCATCAGTTTCTGGCGCCTGTACGAGAGCACGGTGCTGGCCGCCAACGAGGCCCGCTCGCGCGGGGTGCGGGTGTTCGCGCTGACGGACGCGGCCAGTCCCGCCCTGGCGAGCGCCGCCGAGGAGGTGGTCATGGTGCCGGCCGAGGGCGAGGCGTTCTTCCCGTCGCTGACGGCCGGGATGGCGGTCGCGCAGGCGCTGGTCACGCAGCTGGCGACGGTGGACCCGGCCCGTACGGGCGCTTCGATCGAGGCTGCGGAGGCCATGTGGACGAAGTTCGGCCTCCTCCAC
>NZ_VCKY01000362.1 GCF_005889735.1 Nonomuraea turkmeniaca | reverse complement strand
CCGGTGTTGCGGAGGCGGTCGCGGGCGGCCGTGATGGCCTCCGTGGTCGTGGCGAAGACCTGGCCGGACCGGCTGAGGCGGGCGATCACCCCCAGCGCCACCAGAGGCTGGTGGTGACTGTCTGGAATGCCGGAGACGTACACGAGGATGCCGCGCCGCTCCAGCCGTTCGATGGCCTCTCGCAGGGCCCGCGCGCCGCTCGCGTCGATGGTGGTGACCCGGGACATGCGCAGCACCACCACCGACACGTCCGTCACCTCCGACAACTCCACCAGGAACCGGTGGGCGGCTGCGAAGAACAACGGCCCGGCCAGCCGGTAGGTGAGGATGTGCGCGGCCAGCGCGGCATGCTCGTCCTCGGTGTGCTGGAGCCGTACGTCGCGGCGGAGCGGCTCCGGGTCGAGGCGGGTGTTGCGCGCCATGGCCCGCAGCGCCAGTGCCCCGGCCACCACCAGCCCGAGGACGATCGCCAGCACCGTGTCCAGCGTCAGCGTGGCGACGGCGGTCAGCACCAGGACCACGGCGTCACCCCGGGTCGACCGGACCATGGCACGCAGGGCGTCCACCTCCACCATGCGGATGGAGGTCGCCAGCAGCACTCCGGCCAGCGCGGCGAGCGGGATCCTGGCGACGAGGCCCGCGGCGGCGTACACGATGACGGCCAGGATCACCGCGTGGGACAGCGCCGCCAGCCGGGACCGGGCGCCGGAGCGTACGTTCACCGCGGTGCGCACGATGGCGCCCGGTGCCCGGCATGCCGCCGAACAGCGGCGTGACGAGGTTGGCGAGGCCCTGCCCGAACAGCTCCCTGTCGGGGTCGTGCCGGTGCCCGTGGCCGATGTCGTCGGCGACGGCGGCCGACAACAGGGATTCGAGCGCGGCGAGGGCGGCGACCGCGATGGCCGGGGCGATGAGGGACGGCAGCGTGGCGAGGTCGAGGAAGCCCAGCGACGGCGCGGGCAGTCCGGCGGGCAGGTCGCCGATCCTGGCCAGCGGCAGCCCGGCCGTCTCGGCGACGAGGGTGGCGACGGCCACGGCGAGCAGCGAGAACGGCACGGCGGGCCGCAGCCGACGGTGAAGCCGGCCACGACCGGGGCGGGGACGAGCGCGATGTACCTCCCGGCGCGGGCCAGGGCGAGCCCCGTCAGCAGGAGCCCGGCCAGCACGCCGACGGTGAGCACGCCGGCGGCGCCGTGCGCACTCATGATCGGCATGAGCATGACCGTCATCGCGCCGCTGGTGCCGGACACCTGCAGCGCCGACCCGCCGAACACGGCCGCCACCGACCCGGCGACCACGGCCGTCGCCAGGCCCGCCCCGGCGCCCATGCCGGAGGAGACGCCGAGCCCGAGCGCGAGCGGCAGGGCGACGATCGCCACCGTGAGGCCGGCCAGCAGGTCGCGGCCTGGGGTGCGGCCCATCGCGGCCAGCGCGGCACGTTGCGGGAGGACGCCGCGCGCCCGCGCTGACCTGCTTAAACATCGGTGTTCACGCAGGGCGTGACGGTGAATCCAAGCCCGTACCGGCTGAAAGCGACGCGAACGCCGGCTCGGCAGCGCGGACCGCCTCCGGCTCCACCTCGAGCCGCGGCCGGCCCTCGGCCAAGGGCATGGAGCACGACCACGTCATCGTGGCACGCCCGCCCGCTTCCGCCGGAGCCCGCCCGGCCGAAACTAGCCCCATGAAATGGGCATATGTCCTGTGTCATGCGGGTCGACAGGGTCACTGCTTCGGTGTGTGATGTGGTTCCCAGCCGAGAGGAGCCCGCCTCGTGACCGCCTCGCCCGACCTGCCCCCGGGCGACGACCCCCGCCACGATCTCTGGACAGGGCGGCAGGTGACCGACCAGGTCTTGTCGATCGTCGGGCTCGTGTGCGCCGTGGTGTCCGTGCTGTTCAGCCCGGTCCTGTTCGGTCTGGCGGGCATCGTGCTGGGCATCGTCGGCCACACGAAGGGCGAGTCGCTGGGCAAATGGGCCGCCGTGGCCGCCGGCATCGGCATGATCATCGGTACGGTTCTCAGCGCCGTACTGGAGAGCATCATGTGATCCGCGGCACCTCGACCGGGCCATGTCGGCCTACGGTCCGGATTTCCGCGCCGCTGCCGATTGGAGGCTTCCTCGTGCGTCATGGTGACGACCAGAAAGGACGGCGACCGGATCCTCGTCACCGACGGCCCCTACGCCGAGACCGGCGGGCGGTGGATCGCATGCGGCGGGCGGAGGTGGCGGCGCTCCCGCCGACACCGAGGTGTGCGCCCTGCCGGGGTTGATGCCGCTGCGCCACGCCCGCAGGGACGCCCGCCCGGACGCCGGCGGCCGCCATCGCCGCCGAGCGCGCCCTGGCCGCCCGTGCCGAGGGCACCGGCTGGACGAAGATCGCAGAACTGTACGGGCAGCTGGAGCTGCTGACCCGCCTGGGCGGCATGGAGGAGGCGGTGGCGGTGTACGGCCGGGGCGCTGGAGAGCCGAGGGGGTCAGGTGGTGGCGAGGGCGACCGTGGGTGACAGGCGGGCCGCCCGCATGGCCGGGTAGATGCCCGCCACCGTCCCGATGACCAGGGTCGCCGCGACCGCGCCGCCGATCGCCCACGGCGGCACCACCGGCGGCCAGTCCCGCGAGACGGCGTACCCGGCGGTGGCCAAAGCTCCGAGCACGGCGCCCACCACCCCGCCGAGCCCCGACAGCAGCAGCGACTCCGACAGGAACTGCAACCGCACCTGCCCCCTGGTGGCGCCGAGCGAGCGGCGCAGGCCGATCTCCTTGCGGCGTTCCAGCACCGAGATGACCATGGTGTTGGCCACTCCCACCCCGCCCACGAGCAGCGCGACGGCACCCAGCCCGAGCAGCAGGTTGGTGAAGGCGCCCGCGGCCGCCGCCTTGGCCGCCAGCGCGTCGGACGGCCTGCTGACCGAGACCTCCTCCGGGTTGGACGGGTTGACGGTACGCGGCAGCACCTCCCGCACCGACTCCACGGACTCGTCGGACGAGCGTTCGTAGATGGTCGTCGGATAGCCGTCGAACCCGAGCAGCTCTTCGGCGGCCGGAAACCCGATGAGGGCGGAGCGTTCGATCTCCGGCGCGAGCGGCATCGGCCCGAGTATCCCGATGACGGTGAACCAGCGCCCGCCCATCCACACCTGCACGCCGGTCCTGGCCAGCCCGAGCCGCTCGGCCGCCGCGGCGCCGAGCACGACGGCCGGCTGCCGGGCCGTGGCGTCGTTCAGCCAGGTTCCCTTGACCACGGCGCCTTCCAGCGTGGCGAGCAGGCCGCTGCTGGCCGCCTGCACGGAGATGCCGCCGGTGTTCGTCTCGGGGATGTGGTTGGTACGCCGCACGCTGGTCTCCACGCTGCCGGTGGCGGCCGCCGTGCGGACCGGGCGGATGCGCTGGACCATGGCCAGTGCCGTGGTGGGCAGCTTGGCGTCGTCGCCGAACATGGTCCGGCCGGGCGTGACGGTCAGCAGGTTCGTCCCGAGCTTGTCGAGCTGGCGCAGGAGTTGCTCGCGCGAGGACGACGAGATCCCGATCACGGCGATCATGGTGGCGATGCCGATGGCGATGCCGAGCGCGGACAGGATCACCCGGGCGGGGCGGGCCCGCAGCCCGGCCGCGCCGACCCGCAGCACGTCACCCGGGCTGAGCCGCCCCGGGGCGAGTCGTTCCCTCATGACCGACCGCCCTTCAGCAGCTCGACCGGTCCCCGGTCGTCGTGGTCGTGGCCGTCGACGATCAGGCCGTCGCGCAGGCGTACCTGGCGGTGGCACCAGCCGGCGATCTCGGCGTCGTGGGTGATGACGGCGATCGTGGTGCCGGACTCGTGCAGGCCGGCCAGGACCGCCAGGACGTCGGCGCCGGCCATGGAGTCCAGGTTGCCGGTGGGCTCGTCGGCCAGCAGCAGCGGCGGGTCGCCGACCACCGCGCGGGCCACCGCCACCCGCTGCTGCTCACCGCCGGACAGCTGCGACGGCTTGTGCCGCAGCCGGTGACCGAGCCCGACGCGGTCCAGCGCGGCGGCGGCGCGCCGGCGGCGGACGCGGCGGTTGGTGCCGGTGTAGAGCAGGCCGTCGGCCACGTTGTCCAGCGCGCTGACGCCGGGCGCCAGGTGGAACTGCTGGAAGACGAACCCCATGTACCGCGAGCGCAGCGCGGACAGCTCGCGGTCGGACAGGGCGGCGATGTCGTGGCCGGCGACGCGCACGGCGCCGGTGGTGGGCCGGTCGAGCGTGCCGATCATGTGGAGCATGGTCGACTTGCCGGATCCGGACGGTCCGACGATGGCCAGCAACTCGCCGCGCGCGACGGTCAGGTCCACCCCGCGCAGCGCGTGCACGTCACCGGGGTACGTCTTGGTCACCGCGGCCAATTCCACGAGTCCGGTCATTGGTCGGGTCATTGCTCCGGCACCCCGACCTTCATGCCCTCGGCCAGCCCTTCGCCCGTGATCTCCACCATGCCGCCACCGAACGCCCCGGTCTCCACCGCCACGATCCTGGTGGCCGCCCCCTCGACGACCTCGACGCCGAACCCGCCCTCGCGCAGCGCCAGCAGCGCCTCCACGGGCACGGCCAGCACGTCCTCGTGCCGCTCGCTCTGCATCTCCACCTCGACCGGCGCCTGGTCCAGCCGGGTCTTCGGCGCCTTGGCCAGCGTGATGTCGACGTCGATGGTGGTGCTCGCGTCCTGGTCCTGGCCGGAGGTCTCGGCCACCGTGCCGACGGACGTGATCCTGCCGCTCGCCTGCTCGCCGCCGGGCAGCGTCACGGTGACCTTGGCGCCCTGGCGGGCCAGCGACTGGTCACCGGTGTCGAGGTCCACGTGCACGAGCCGGCGGATGCCGCTGACGGTGAGCACCTGCTGCCCGGGAGCGACCTTGACGCCGACCTCCGGCTTGGCCTCGGTGACGCGGACGGCGGCGGGCTGGAACACCACCTGGGCGGCGTCCACCTGCCCGGTCTCGGCCAGCCCGCGGTCGTCCTGCCACTCCTTGACGGCCTGCTCGGTGGCGTGGCTGAAGTGGTCGTCCACCGTCAGGTAGTCGCCGTGACCGAGCGCTTTGAGGTTGCGCTCGAGCTGCTCCACGTCGGGGCCGTCTGACATGCCGCGCTGCAGGGTCCGGTACAGCGGCAGTTCGCCGTACATCAGCACCAGCGGCCTGTGGTCGACCTTGAGCAGCGGGCGGCCGCGGCGGATCACCGTGCCCTGACCCGCGACCCAGGTCACGGTGCCGGAGGCACCCGAGGTGAGCTGCCGCTCGCCCGCGTACGTGAGCGCGCCGCTCACGGTCTTGGTCTCCACCAGGTCCTGCCTGGTGATCGCGGCGGAGGCCGGGACGGGGGGCGCGCTCGGCGCGGCGGCGCCGGTGCCGGCGTCGCTCATGACCGCCACCGCGGTCCACGTGGCGGCGACCGCCAGGACGGCGCCGCCGCCCAGGAGCAGGCCCTTGCTCACGGCTTGCCCCCGCCGCTGCCGTTCTCGACCTTGCCGTTGCCCGGCGCGTGCTGTTCGCAGGCCTGGTGCGCGGCGTCCATCTTCTCCTTCGAGCCGCCCCTCATCCTCATGCGCATCGGCTCGCCCGGCTTCGGGTCGGGCATGTCGATCCCCTGCTCGCGCATGCACCGCGCGAACTTGACCATCTGGTCGTAGTCCTCCGCGCTGGGCTTCTCGCCCTCCTGGACGGCCGACTCCATGAGGTGCTCGCATGCCTTGTGCGCCTTCTCGGCCTTCTCCGGGGTCACGCCCTTCGGGAGGGTGATCTGCATGCCGTCCCCGTCCATCTTGGGGTCGGGCATGTCGATGCCGTGCTCGCGCATGCACTTGGCGAACTTCAGTGCCGCCGCCGCCCGGTCCATCGTGGTCGACGGGGAGGCCGTGGGCTTGGCGGACGCGGTGCCGCCGTTCGCACTGGCGACGCCGTCGTCCTTGGCCACGGCGCCACCGCACGCGGCCAGCGCCAGCATGAGGGGGACGACCAGTAACAACCGTATGTTCATGACTTCTTCGCTCCTCCGCGCCACCGATCCTTCGCCCGTGGCGCGGCCCTACTCCAGCCGACCGGGTGCTAAAACCGGATAAGCCCTTACCCGCGGCTAACACGTGATCCGTCACGCTCGTGGCCGAGGAAAGGGGCGGCGATGCGGGTGCTTGTCGTCGAGGACGAGGAACGGCTGGCGGACGCGGTGGCGCAGGGGCTCCGGCTGCACGCGATCGCCGTGGACGTGGCCTACGACGGGCAGGACGCCCTCGACATGGCCGCGTACGTCGACTACGACGTGGTCGTGCTCGACCGGGACCTGCCCGAGGTACACGGCGACGACGTGTGCCGCCGGCTGCGCGAGCACGGGGGCGGACGGGTGCTCATGCTGACCGCCGCGGGCCAGATCCGCGACAAGGTCGACGGGCTGGCGGTGGGCGCGGACGACTACCTGGTCAAGCCGTTCTCGTTCGCCGAGCTGGTGGCCAGGGTCAGGGCGCTGGCCCGGCGCGCGCCGCGGGCGGCGACGCCGCCGCTGGCGCGGGCCGGGATCACGCTGGACCCGGCCCGCCGCACGGTCAGCAGGGACGGGCGGGCGGTGTCGCTGAACCGCAAGGAGTTCGACGTGCTGCACGTGCTGCTCAGCGCGGGCGGCGAGCTGGTCACCTCCGGCGAGCTGCGCAAGAGCGTGTGGGACGAGCACGCCGACCCCGGCACGGGCGCGCTGCGGGTCACGATCACGTCGTTACGCAAGAAGCTCGGCGTCCCGCCGGCCATCGAGAACGTGCCCGGCAAGGGGTATCGGCTGTGATCTCCTGGTGGCGCGGCCGCCGGCTGCGGGTGCGGCTGACGCTGCTGTACGCCGGGCTGTTCCTCGTGTCCGGCTCGACCCTGCTCTGGCTCACCTACCTCATCACCGCCCAGGCGCTGGACCAGCAGTTCATCGCCGGCGTCTCCAGGATCATGAGCCCGCCTCCGGACGTGCTCGTGCAACGCCCCGGGGTCGAAGCGGTCAAGTTCGTCGGCGACGTCGACAACCGGGCAGAAAACGTGCTCAGCCAGATGGTGCGCTCGTCGCTGCTCGTCCTGATCGTGGTCGGCGCCGGGGCGCTCGTGATCGGGTACGTCGTGGCCGACCGGGCGCTGCGGCCACTGGACCGGGTGACCGACACCGCGCAGCGGCTGTCGGAGAGCACCCTCCACGAGCGGATCGCGATGCGCGGCCCGCCGGACGAGGTCAAGCGGCTGGCCGACACGTTCGACGCGATGCTGGACCGGCTGCACCGGGTCTTCGAGGGGCAGCGACGGTTCATCGCCAACGCCTCGCACGAGCTGCGGACGCCGCTGGCGATCAACCGTACGGTGCTGGAGGTGTCGCTGGAGGAGCCGGCCGCCTCGGCGGATCTCAGGGCGCTGGCCAGGGCGCTGCTGGGCACCAACGCCCGCTACGAGCGGCTCATCGAGGGGCTGCTGCTGCTCGCTCAGTCGGAGCAGGACCTGACCGCACGCCGGCCGGTGGACCTGGAGCAGGTCGTACGCGTGGTGCTGGAGCAGATCGACCTGCAGTCCCGCAAGCGCCCGCTCACGCTGCACCAGGACCTGCGGCCCGCGCTCGTCGATGGGGACCCGCTGTTCCTGGAGCGGTGCGTGTTCAACCTGCTGGAGAACGCCACCAAGTACAACGTCCGCGACGGCGAGATCTGGCTCGCGCTGCGGCAGGAGGGCGAGGCGGCGGTGATCACGGTGGAGAACACCGGGTCGGCGGTGCCGCCGTACGAGGTGGACGACCTGTTCGAGCCGTTCAGCCGGATGCAGGGGGATCGGGTGCGCTCGTACAAGG
>NZ_VCKY01000361.1 GCF_005889735.1 Nonomuraea turkmeniaca | reverse complement strand
GCCCGGGGGAGTGGCGGGGTGAGGGCGGCGACGTCCTCGGTCTCGTTCTCGGTGGCCTTGCCGAGCCCGGTGGCGATGGCCTTGACGCGCGCCCCGCCGCCCAGCCGGAGCAGCAGTGGCTCGCTGATCTCCACGCCGCGCAGGCGGCGCTCCTCCATCGTCAGTGACCGGGCGGTCAGCAGGCCGCGACGCAGCCGGAGCCGGCCCGGCTCGCGTTCCAGCCGGTAGCGCCCCCACGATTCGGCGAACAGCAGCACGGCCCCCAGCGCACCCACGGCGGCGTTCGCCACGAGCAGCAGCGGCACGGTCAGCAACGGTCGCGCGGTCACCCAGCCCCACACGCCCTCGGCGACCCGCGTGGAGAACACCTTGACGCCGATCCCGTCGAGCGCCTTGTAGGCCACGCCCAGCACCATCGCGGCGCCCGTGAACGTCCACGCCGACAGCGGCGCGTACTTCATCCACGACCACCTCAGCTCGGCCAAGGGCGAAGGTGCGTCCGAGGCGGTGGCGCCGCCGTCGCCGAGCAGCAGCGTACGGCGCAACGCCTCGGCGTCGTGCCTGGCCAGCGGCTCCAGCTTGAGTACGTCGTCGCCCTCGGGCGAGCGCTCGCCCGTGCCCACCTTGACCACCGTCAGCCCGAACGCCCGCAGCACGGGATCGGCCCGCAGGTCCACGCTGCGGACGCGGTCACGCGGGATCGAGCGGCGCTGGCGTACCGCGATGCCCGAACGCAGTTCGAGCCGGCCGGCGGTCAGCCGCCAGCGGGTCGTACGCAGCCGGATCACGTCGTACGCGAGTACCCCGGCCACGATCAGCACCGCGGATCCCGCGCACGCCGCCACGACGCCGCCGGTCGGCCAGTCCCGGGAGGTGAGGAACCGGAAGATCCCGAACACGGCGGGCACCACGAACGCCAGCGACTTGACCGCCGAAGCCCAAAGGCTACGGCGCGACAGCCGCTGCCACCCGGCGCCAGGCGACCGGTCCGGGCCGCTCATGTGGCGTCACCCGGGGTGGCCTGGGTGATGGTGGTCAGGCGTTCGGCCAGGTCGGCGGCGAGTGCGGCGTCCAGCGCCTCGATCTTGACGGCGCCCGCCGACGACGCCGTGGTGACCGTGATGTCCGCCAGCCCGAACCATCGCTGCACCGGCCCCCGCGCGGTGTCGATCCGCTGGATCCGCGACATCGGCGCCACCTTCCAGGTGTGCGTCAGCCATCCCTTGCGCGTGTAGACGGCCTCGTCGGTGACCTCCCACCGCTCCACCCGGTAGTAGGCCCGCGGCGCCACGACCGCGATCGCCAGGCACCCCACGGCGAACACCGCGACCACCGCCCCCAGCCAGACCGGCCGATCGGTGAACAACCAGTACGACACAACGGCGCCGGCGGCCACCGGCACCATGAGAATCAGCCACTGCACGGTCCACCACGGGATGGCCCGCGGATCGGCCTGGTGGCGCGGCGGCCGCAGCGACGTGGTGCTCACTCGCCCGCCTCCGCGCTCTTCGCCGAGTCGGCGACCGTCAGCAACACGAATCCGAGCACGCCGATCACGATGCCCGCGAACACCTCGTGCC
The DNA here is from genome assembly GCF_005889735.1 of Nonomuraea turkmeniaca. Lineage (GTDB taxonomy): Bacteria > Actinomycetota > Actinomycetes > Streptosporangiales > Streptosporangiaceae > Nonomuraea > Nonomuraea turkmeniaca. Next base: position 6,249 of record NZ_VCKY01000361.1, on the reverse strand, counting down.
CGTGGAGAAACTCCAGGTGGTTGACCACGATCAGGCTCTCGGCCCACTCCCACCACCCGAGCAGGGCGTTCACCAGGCCGCCCACGCCCTGCAGGAGCAGCAGCCAGCCGAACACCTTCAATACCGCTTCCATGCACAGAAGCGTCCCCTCCGGCCGGCGGCTCCGGCGTCGGCCGGAGGTCTCGCCCGGCATCGACTTTGGTCGGTGTCGCCACGCCCGTGGGAGGGCCTAACCTCGGTGCATGTGACGCGAGCGCGAGGCGGGGACGAGCTCGTCCCCGAATACCGGTGGGTGCTCCCGTCCGTGTTGCTCGGCGACGGCCGCGAGGACCGCCGGATTCGCCGCTCGCTGCGCGACTGGGTCGTCGACATCGCCATGTTCCTGATCGCCTGCGGCATCACCCTCCTGGGGCTGCCGGAGATCCAGAACGAGCCGGAGCCGCTCATCGCGATCGAGCAGGTGATGGGCGGGCTGTCGTGCGTCGCGATCTGGCTGCGCCGCCGCTGGCCGGTCGGGCTGGCGCTGGTGACGCTCACGCTCTCGGCGTATCTGGAGCTCGTCGGCGGCGCGTCCGTCGTGGCGTTGTTCACGGTGGCGGTGCACCGGCCGTTCAAGATCTCCGGGCCGGTCACGCTGCTGGCCCTCATCACCCTGGTGCCGTACCTCTTCCTCCGGCCGCAGAGCGACATCGGGCCGCTCGAATGGGGCTTGCTCCTGATGGCCCTCATCCTGACCGTGTACGCCTGGGGCATCGTGATCAGGGCCAGGCGGCAGCTCATCTGGTCGCTCAGGCAGCGGGCCGACATCGCGGCCGAGGAGGCCAAGCGGCTCGAGCGCGAGCGGATCGCCAGGGAGATGCACGACGTGCTCGCGCACCGCATCTCGATGCTCAGCCTGCACGCCGGCGCGCTGGAGTTCCGCCCCGACGCGCCCGCCGGCGAGATCGCCATGGCGGCCGGCGCCATCAGGACCAACGCCCATCTGGCGCTGCAGGACCTCCGCGAGGTGATCGGCGTGCTGCGGCACTCGCGCCCGGGCGAGGGCGAGCCCGTGGACGACACCGTTCCTGACCGGCCGCAGCCCACGTTCGCCGACCTGCCCACGCTGGTCGAGGAGTGCCGGCAGGCGGGCATGGACGTGCGGCTGGACCTGCGGGCGGACGGCGTGCCCGAAGGGCTGGGCCGCAACCTCTACCGCATCGTCCAGGAGGCGCTCACCAACGCGCGCAAGCACGCGGGCGGCGCCCCGGTGACCGTCACCGTGACCGGCACGCGCGGCAAGGGGCTGTCCGCGGAGGTGCGCAACCCGCTCTGGTCCCGGCGTCCCCTGCGCCTGCCCGGGGCGAAGGCTGGGCTCATTGGGCTGACGGAGCGGGCGGAGCTCGCCGGCGGGACGCTCGAGCACGGCCCGACGCCGGAGGGAGAGTTCGTGGTACGCGCCTGGCTGCCGTGGCCGTTGGAGACGACATTGGAGGACGCATGACGACACCGGCCGGCGGGCCGATCAGGCTGCTGATCGTCGACGACGACGCCATGGTGCGCGCCGGCCTGTCGATGATCCTGGGCGGCACGGACGACATCGAGATCGTGGCCGAGGCCGGCGACGGGTCCGAGGTGCCGCCTCTGGTGGCCGAGCACCGGCCCGACGTGGTGCTGATGGACATCCGCATGCCCGGCGTCGACGGGCTCACCGCCACCGAGGCGCTACGCGCCCAATCGATGCGTGGGTCGTCGCCGCCCGAGGTGGTGGTCCTGACCACGTTCCACGCCGACGCGCACGTGCTGCGGGCGCTGCGGGCGGGGGCGGCCGGGTTCCTGCTGAAGGACATCGCGCCCGGCGACCTGGTGCAGGCGATCAGGAAGGTGGCCGCGGGCGAGCCGATCCTGTCGCCGGCGGTGACGCGGCAGTTGATCACGCACGTGTCCGACGGCGGGGCAGGGGAGCGTACGGACCGGGCCAGGAAGCTGCTCGCCCGGCTCAGCGAACGCGAGCACGAGGTGGCGCTGGCCGTGGGGCGGGGCAGGTCCAACGCCGAGATCGCGCGGGAGCTCTACATGAGCGTGCCGACGGTCAAGGCGCACGTCTCACGCATCCTGACCAAGCTGGACCTCAACAACCGGGTCCAGGTGGCGCTGCTGGTCTACGACGCTAACGGGTGAGCAACTCCTCGATCGTGGCCCGGTGCAGCACCAGGTCGTCGGGGTCCTCCGGGTCGGGCTGCTCGCCGAAGTGGATCCTGCGCTGCCACACCCGGGCCATGATGATCCCGTGCCGGAGGGCGGCGTACATCTCGTAGAAGCCCATGTCGCGTGGCTGGTAGCCGGTCAGCTCCTGATAAGTCCGGCAGACGTCGTCGCGCCGCATGAAGTCCGGCATCCCGGGGAAGCCCGCGCCGACCGTGAGGTCCTGGAAGAACCGGTGCAGGAAGATCATCCAGGACAGGTCCAGCTCGCGCGGTCCCACGGCGGCCATCTCCCAGTCGAGCACCGCGACGGGGGTGAAGTCCTGGTACATCATGTTCCCGATCCTGGCGTCGCCCCAGCACAACACGTCCGGCCCGGGATCCTGCGGCCAGTGCGACTCCAGCCAGTCGAAGGCCCGCTCCAGCAGCGGGATGCGGCGCCTGCCGTGCGCCCAGGCGTAGTACGCGTGCTGCGCCTCCACGTGCGCCCGCAGCCCACCGGCGCCGATCGCCGACAACTCCCGCGGCGTGAACGGCGCCTGGTGCAGCGCAGCCAAGACTCCGACGCTGGCGTCCTGCAGCCGGCGCCGGTCCTCTGGGGCGGCGTCGAACAACCATCCCCCGAACGTGTACGGCATCACGTCCGGCGGCACCTCGCCCTCGGCCTGCTCCATGACGAAGAACGGGGTGCCGAGCGGGCCGGGATCGGGCTCGAACCAGAGGGCCCTGGGCGCTGGAATCCCAGCTTTTTCCCTGGCCAGGCGCATGATTTCGAACTGCGCCCGCAGATCGTACGAAGGGAAGACTGGAACCGCTTCTCCCGCCGGCGCGAGCCTCGCTACGCAGCGCGTTCGCCCTTCACGCCACGTGGCGGTAAAGAACAGGGTCTCGCTTGACATGCCGTTGGTCGTCGGTCTGGACAGTTCGGACACCGAGGCGTCCTGGCCGGCCCTGCCGCGGAGCCAGGCGGTCACGTGATCACGCAGTTCTTCCAGGTCACGGGTGGACGTACGCATCTGCTCGGTCATGGCCGGCCTCCCGGGTCAACAGGCGCCCCGGCACAGTCGTACACCCCCAACCAAGCGCTCGTCCATAGAGAGGTGGCCGTTACGGTCAGGTACGCGGCAGCCGTACCCTTGTCTGAAAGGGCATGTCACGAAGGGACAAGTGGGATGAGTTCAGCGGGTGAAGGCCTGTCTCGCCCGCTTCCTGAGCAGGTGCGCCTCAATGTCGTCGACCTGGCGGCTCAAGTCCTCGGGACGACGCCCGCCGTTTCCATACCGCCACCCTTGCGGGGCATAGCGAAGTTCGATCCGCGGAAACGGGCCAAACTCGGCAGCGCGCCCATCGCGGCGCAGCTGGAGAACGACAAGAAATTTCGCGAGCTGGTCGCCGAGTCGGTGGCCGCCGGGTGGCCCGAGCTGGTGGCCTCGCTGGCCGACGGTAACGTGCCGCCTGCCGCCGATCCCGTGCTCGTGGCCGCGGCCGCATACCTCACCCGGCCGCCCGGCTGGGAGGAGATGATCGAGCTCGCCCGTACCGACCTGGAGCAGACGGCCGCGGCGGCCGAGGGATCGGAGCGGGAGGAGGCGGTCTCGCGGCTGCGCGAGCAACTCGCCGCCCAGAAGACCGCCGCCAAGGAGGAGGGCGACCGGCTGCGCGAGCAGATCAAGCTCGCCCGCGCCGAGAATTCCGACCTGCGGCGCAAACTCCATGACGCCCGCGAGCGCGCCAAGGCCGCGGTCGCGCGGGCCGAGGAGATGGAGCGCGCGACCGAGGAGGCCAGGTCGGCCGCCGTGGCCGCGGGCAGCGCCGGCGAGTCCGAGCTGCGGCGGCTGCGCGAGCGGCTGGCCGACGTCGAAAAGCAGCTGGAGGCCTCGCGCCGGGCCGCCCGCGAGGGCAGGAGCATTGAGGACGCCCGGATCAGGGTGCTGCTCGACACGCTGCAGGACGCCTCGGCCGGGCTGCGCAGGGAGCTCGCCCTGCCCACGACGATCAGCAAGCCCGCCGACTCGGTCGCCGCCGTCACGGGCGAGCGGCCCGGCGTGCGCGCGGTGCCCGCGCGGGCCCTCGCCGACGACGACCCGCAACTGCTCGATCAGCTGCTGGCGGTGCCCCAGGTGCACCTGGTCATCGACGGCTACAACGTCACCAAGACCGGCTACGGCACCCTCACGCTCGCCGACCAGCGCAACCGGCTGATGACCGGGCTCGGCGGGCTGGTCGCGCAGACCAGGGTCGAGGTGACCGCGGTGTTCGACGGCGCCGAGCTCAACGCCCCCGTCCAGGTGGTGGCGCCGCGCGGGGTGCGGGTGCTGTTCAGCGCGCCGGGGGAGACCGCCGACGACCTGATCCGCCAGCTCGTCCGCGCGGAGCCGCCCGGCCGGGCCATCGCCGTGGTGTCGTCGGACCGCGAGGTGGCCGAGTCCGTCAGGCGGATGGGAGCCAGACCCGTTCCGTCTGCCTTGCTGCTGCGCCGGCTGGGCCGGGCCTAGATTACGAATTGATTCGTTTGGGGTAACCCCACGCGCCACTTCTGTACTATTTCGCCCAGATGTTAACCCCTGGGAGGCGACGCAGTGAGGTTTGGCCGGGTGCCGGTGGCCGCGGGTATCGCGTTCGGTCTGGTGCTGTCCTCCATGGGAGCGGCCGCCGCTGATCCCAAGCCCACGCTCAATCAGGCGAAGGCCAAGCTCGAAAAGCTCAACGACAAGGCCGACAAGGTCGTCGACAGCTACAACACGGCGACGGAGCGGTACAAGAAGGCCAAGAGCACCTACGTCAAGCTGAACGACAGCTACAAGCGCAAGCTGGAGACGGTCGCGGACCTGCGGTCGCAGGTGATCGGCATGGCCGTCGAAAGTTACCGGCTCGGCGGCGACGTCGCCTCCTGGCCCGGGATGATCGGCACGGGTCGTCCCGAGGACCTCCTGTCACGGCTGGCGGTGGCCGGGCAGATGTCGCAGGAGCGGGCGGAGAAGCTCGCCGTCTTCGACCGGGAGAACCGCGGTCTGAAGGCCGAGCGCGACAAGGCGCAGGAGGCCTTGGAGGAAGCGGACAAGGAACGCGACGGGGTGGAGAAGGAGCGCTCGGAGATCCTCAAGCTGATCGCCGAGCAGAAGAAGCTCCTGAAGAAGCTGGGCGCCTACAATCCCGGGAATCCCAACAGCGTCGGCATCAAGTACACGGGACCGGCGTCGGGGAATGCGGCCGCCGTGCTGCGGTTCGCGTACGCGCAGGTCGGGAAGCCGTACATCTATGGGGGGACGGGGCCCAGGGGGTTCGACTGCTCCGGGCTGACCCAGGCGGCGTGGCGGGCCGGAGGGGTGACGCTTCCCCGTACGACGTGGCAGCAGTGGGCGTGGGGGGATAGCCGGAAGGTCTCGCTGGATGATCTCCAGCCCGGGGACCTCATCTTCAGTGAAGGCCTGGGGCACGTCAGCATTTATGCCGGGAACGGGGAGATCGTGCACGCGCCGCAGACGGGTGACGTCGTCAAGGTCGTCAAGCTCTCCGACTACGGCCGCGCCCTCGTCGGCGCCGTCCGCCCGTAGGGGCCTCGTCCGGCCGGAGGACCGGTGGCCGTCCCACGTGCACGCTCCGCCGTGGCCTGCGGTCACCCGCACGCCCGCCCGCCGAGCAGGCGTCCACCCACGATCGGGCCTCGGGCACGTGAGTGGCGGTCAGGCCGTGGCCGGCACGTCACTTGGGCACGTCCGCCCATGCGCTCGTTTCCGCACCCCCGTCACCTTCGCGGCGCTGGGCGGCTGCCGCACGGGATCGGTGGAACGGTGTGCGGAGGCGGCGGCGGGTTGTGCCGGCGGCCGGTGCGAAGCTCGGCGCGCAGGCACCTGGGACGCGCCGCGCCAGCGTGCCCCGCATGGACCACGACGAGGTCGGAGTGCCGGGGACGTCAGCGAGGGCCACAAGGGGTCGGCGTGCCGGGGACGTCAGCGTGGAGCGTCGGGGCGTCAGCGTGGAGCGTCGGGGCGTCAGCGTGGAGTGTGGGGCGTCAGCGTGGTCAGGAAGGCGGAGACGGCCGGCGGGCGGTCCGTCGGGGGGAGGG
>NZ_VCKY01000360.1 GCF_005889735.1 Nonomuraea turkmeniaca | reverse complement strand
GGCATTCGCTGCTGGCGATCCGGTTGTTGTCGCGTATCCGTGCCCGGCTGGGTGCGGAGGTGAAGATCCGGATGTTGTTCGAGTCGCCGACGGTGGCGGGGTTGGCGGCACGCCTGGCCGGTCCGGAGCAGGAGCAGGTCCGCTTGGCCCTGCGGAAGGCTGAGCGGCCGGAGCGGGTGCCGTTGTCGTTCGCGCAGCGCCGGTTGTGGTTCCTGGGCCAGCTGGAGGGCCCGAGTCCCACGTACAACATCCCGCTGACCGTTCCGCTGACCGGAGCCCTGGACATCGCGGCGTTGAACGAGGCGCTGCGGGACGTCATCGCCCGCCACGAGTCGCTGCGGACGGTCTTCCCGGCGGTGGAGGGTGAGCCGTACCAGCGGATCCTTGACCCGCAGGAGCTGGACTGGCAGCTGCAGGTGCGCCAGGTCCAGGCAGAAGAGCTGGCCGAGGCGGTCAAGGAGGCCTCGCGCTACGCGTTCGACCTCTCGGCCGAGGTGCCGATCCGGGCGTGGTTGTTCGAGACCGGACCGGAAGAGCGGGTGTTGGTGCTGGTCGTGCACCACATCGCGGGCGACGGCTGGTCGACGGCGCCTTTAGGCCGGGACGCGTCGGCCGCGTACGCGGCGCGGCTGCGCGGCGAGGCGCCGGTGTGGGAGCCGCTGCCGGTGCAGTACGCCGACTACGCGTTGTGGCAGCGGCAGCTGCTCGGCGACGAGTCCGACCCGGGCAGCCTGCTGTCGACCCAGGTCGACTACTGGCGGCAGACCCTCGCCGGAGCGCCGGAAGAACTGGAGCTCCCCTACGACCGGCCGCGCCCGGCAGTAGCGAGCAACCGCGGGCATGCGGTGCCCTTGCGGGTCTCCGCCGAGGTGCACGAGCGGCTGGCGGAGCTGGCCCGGGCCGAAGGCGTGACCACGTTCATGGTCGTCCAGGCCGCGCTCGCCGTGACCCTGTCCCGGCTCGGAGCCGGCACCGACATTCCGATCGGTTCGGCGTTCGCGGGCCGCACGGACGAAGCGCTGAGCGATCTGGTCGGGTTCTTCGTCAACACGCTGGTGATCCGCACCGACCTGTCCGGCGATCCGGAGTTCCGGCAGCTGCTGGCCCGGGTCCGGGAGACCAGCCTGGGCGCGCTGGCGCACCAGGACGTGCCGTTCGAGCGACTGGTCGAGGAGCTGGCGCCGGAGCGGTCGATGGCCCGGCACCCGCTGTTCCAGGTGGCACTGACCGTGCAGAACGTCGAGCGGGCGACACTGGAGTTGCCGCGGGTGCGCATCGGCGGAGGGGCCCAGACCGGCGAGATCGCCGCCACCGTGTGGGCCAAGTTCGATCTCGAAGTGTCGGTCCGGGAGGCGTTCGACGACCAGGGCCGTCCCGCCGGGCTGCGCGGGATGGTGGTCGCCGCGGCCGATCTGCTGGACGTCGACTCGACGGAGGCGCTGGTCCAGAGGTTCACCCGCGTGCTGGACGTCGTGACCGCGACCCCCGGCACGCGGGTGCACGCCGTCGACATCCTCGACGCCGGCGAGCGCGATCTGATGCTCGACCGGTGGAACCAGACCGCGACGGGCGTGCCCGCCTCGACCATCGTGGCGCGGTTCGAGGAGCAGGCGGAGGCCCGTCCAGATGCCCCCGCCGTGGTGGCGCGCGGCGTGGAGCTGTCGTACCGGGAGCTGGACACGAGGGCGAATCGACTCGCGCACTACCTGGTCGAACGCGGTGTGAAGCCGGAGACCACGGTGGCGGTGGCCGTCGATCCCGGTGCCGAGCTGATCGTGGCGTGGCTGGGCATCCTCAAGGCGGGCGGCGCGTACGTCCCGATCAACACCGAATATCCGGCCGAGCGCATAGCGTTCATGCTCCGCGACGCCGCGGCGGTCGCGGTTCTGACCACCGCGGGCACCCGCGACCTGTTCGCCTCCTTCGGCGTGCCGATCGTGGCGCTCGACGATCCCGGCACGATCGGCGAGCTCGCCGGCCTCGACGCGAACCCGCCGCCGTGCGGCCTGCGCCCCGAGCATCCCGCACACGTCATCTACACGTCCGGTTCCACCGGTCTGCCCAAGGGCGTCGTCGTCCTCCACGAGGGGGTCGACCGTGTGGCGCGGCATGTCCGCGTGGAAGCCGACGACGTGGTCAGCCAGCTGGCCTCGGTGACGTTCGACGCCAGCACCCTGGAGGTGTGGGGTGCCCTGCTCAACGGGGCGACCCTGGCGATCCCGCACCAGGCGGAGCAGTCGGTGACCGAGCTGCGGGACTTCCTGGCCGCGCACCGCGTCACCACCACATGGCTGACGGCCGGGCTGTTCCACGAGGTCGTGGACGCCGATCTGCGGGCACTCGCCGGAATGCGCGAGGTGTGGGCCGGCGGCGACGTGCTCTCCCCGGCGCACTGCCGCCGCATGCTGGACGAACTGCCCCAGACCGAGCTGACCAACGTGTACGGCCCGACCGAGTGCACCGTCTTCACCACCACCCACCCGGTGCAGGCCGCCGAGCTGCGGTCGGGCGGCAGCGTACCGATCGGGAGCCCGGTGGCGGCCAGCCGCGTCTACGTTCTGGACGCCTCGCTGCGGCCGGCGCCAGTAGGCGTGCCCGGCGAGCTCTACACGACCGGTGCCGGGTTGGCCCGCGGTTACGTGGGGCGGCCCGGCTTCACCGCCGAGCGGTTCGTGGCGTGCCCCTTCGAGCCGGGGCAGCGGATGTACCGTACCGGGGACCGCGCGCAGTGGACTCGGGACGGCCACCTGCTGTTCCTGGACCGGGTCGACCAGCAGGTGAAGATCCGCGGGAAGCGGATCGAGCTGGGCGAGGTCCAGGCTGCGCTCGCCGGGCACCCGGCCGTGGCGCAGGCCGAAGTGATCGCCCGCGAGGACGTGCCCGGCGACAAGCGGCTGGTGGCCTACGTGGTGCCCGCACGCGGCGGGGCCGACGAGGGGACCGCGCTGCTCGAGTACGTGGCCGAGCGCCTGCCCGCCTATCTGGTGCCTTCGGCGGTGGTGGTGCTCGACCGCCTCCCGCTCACCGTGAACGGGAAGGTGGATCGCCGGGCTCTGCCCGTCCCCGACTACGCGTCCCAGTCCACGCCGACCGGCCGCAGACCCGCCACGGTGCAGGAGGAGATCCTGTGCGGGGTGTTCGCGGACGTGCTGGGCGTGGCGTCGGTGGGCGTGGACGACGACTTCTTCCGGCTCGGCGGGCACTCGCTGCTGGCGACGCGCCTGGTGTCGCGGATCCGGGCCGCGCTCAACGTGGAGCTGCCGCTGCGGACGCTGTTCGAGGCGCCGACCCCGGCAGGGGTGGCCGCCCACTTGGCGGCGGACGGCGATGGCCGGGTGCGGACGCCGCTGCGCGCCGCGGCGCGTCCGGAGCGGGTGCCGTTGTCTTTCGCGCAGCGCCGGTTGTGGTTCCTGGGCCAGTTGGAGGGCCCGAGCTCGACCTACAACATCTCTGTCCCGGTACGGTTGACCGGCGAGGTGGACGTGGCGGCGCTCAACGCCGCGCTGCGGGACGTCATCGCCCGCCACGAGGCCCTGCGCACGGTGTTCCCCGCCGTGGACGGCGAGCCGTATCAGCACATCCTGGACATGGACCAGCTGGACTGGGCGCTGCAGGTGTCCCACGTCGAGCCAGGGGAGCTGGCCGGCGCCGTGCGGCAGGCGACGCGGTACGCGTTCGACCTTTCGGCGGAGACGCCGATCCGGGCATGGCTCTTCGAGACCGCCGGGGCGGACGAGCGGGTGCTGGTGCTGGTGGTTCACCACATCGCGGGTGACGGCTGGTCCACCGCGCCGCTGGGCCGGGACCTGTCGACGGCGTACGCGGCCCGCGTACGCGGCGCCGCGCCGGCGTGGGAGCCGCTGCCGGTGCAGTACGCCGACTACGCCCTGTGGCAGCGGGACCTGCTCGGCGACGAGTCCGACCCGGAGAGTCTGCTGTCGGCCCAGGTGGAGTACTGGCGGCAGGCCCTGGCCGGGGCGCCGGAGGAGCTGGCGTTGCCGGTGGACCGGTCACGTCCGGCGGTGGCGAGTCATCGCGGGCACGCGGTGCCGGTGCGGGTGCCGGCCGAGGTCCATCGGCGACTGGCGGAGCTCGCCGGGGCTGAGAGCGCGACTCCGTTCATGGTGGTACAGGCCGCCCTCGCGGTGACGCTGTCCCGGCTGGGGGCCGGCACGGACATCCCGATCGGATCGGCCGTGGCCGGGCGTACCGATGAGGCGCTGAACGACCTCGTCGGGTTCTTCGTCAACACGCTGGTGATCCGCACCGACCTGTCCGGGGATCCGGAGTTCCGGCAGGTGCTGGCCCGGGTCCGGGAGACCAGCCTGGGCGCGCTGGCGAACCAGGACGTGCCGTTCGAGCGGCTGGTGGAGGAGCTGGCGCCGGACCGGTCGCTGGCCAGGCATCCCCTCTTCCAGGTGATGCTCACCGTGCAGAACACCGAGCGCGCGGCGCTGGACCTGCCCGACGTGAGCGCGGGAGCCGCACGGGTGGACGGGGCGTCCTCGGCGGCCAAGTTCGACCTGGAGATGTCGCTGTCGGAGACCTTCGACGCGCAGGGACGCCCGGCGGGACTGCGCGGGTGGATGACCGGCTCGGCGGACCTGTTCGACAGCGGCTCGGTCGAAACCATGGCCGAGCGGTGGATCCGGGTGCTCGACGCGGCGACCGCGGCCCCGGACGCCCCGTTGCACGCGGTGGACCTGCTCGACGCCGACGAGCGCGATCTGGTGCTCACAGCGTGGAATGACACCGCGGCCGACGTCGCGGACTCGAACATCGTGGCGCTGTTCGAGCGGCAGGCGGCCGCCGACCCGCACGCGCCGGCCGTGGTGGCCGAGGGTGTACAGCTCACCTACGCCGAGCTGGACGCGGCCGCGAACCGGCTCGCGCATCATCTACGCGGCATCGGCGTGGACGCCGAGTCGGTGGTCGGCGTGTGCCTGCCGCGCGGAGCCCAGATGATCATCGCGATTCTGGGTGTGTGGAAGGCCGGTGCCGCTTACCTGCCGATCGATGGGCAGTTGCCCGCCGAGCGGGTGCAGCTCATGGTGGCCGATGCCGGCACGCGGGTGGTGCTGGCCGACCGGGGCCGGACCGGGCCTCTCGTCGAAGCTCTGACCGGGGTGTCGGCGGTATGGCTCGACGACCCGCGGGTCCTGGAGGACCACCCGGAGACCGCGCCGCCCCTGGCCGTGAACCCGGCCGGCCTGGCGTACGTGATCTACACCTCCGGATCGACCGGCACGCCGAAGGGCGTCGCGGTCGCCCACGGCTCGATCCCGAACCTGGTGTCGGTGTTCAAGCCGTTGATGGGCGCCGATCCCGGCGTCGGGGTGTTGCAGTTCACGTCGTTCAGCTTCGACGCGTCCGTACTGGATGTGGCGGTGACGCTGGCGAGCGGGGCGACGCTGTGGATCGCGAGCGAGCGCCAGCGCACCGAGCCGCGCTTGCTGCGGGAGCTGTCCGGGGTCGGCGCGGCGAGCGTCGTTCCGTCGCTGCTGGCGGTGCTGGAACCGGAGGACTTCACACACATCGGCCCGATGGTGGTGGGTTCAGAGGCGATCAGTGAGCCGGTGGCGCGCCGGTGGGCGGCCGGCCGGCGGCTGGTGCACGCGTACGGCCCGACCGAGGCCACGGTGATCGCGGCCGTGGGGCAGGTGGACCCGGACGGGTCCGGGCCGGTGCCGTTCGGCGGGCCGATCGCCAACACCCGCCTGTACGTGCTGGACGACAGGCTGAACCCGGTCCCGGTCGGCGTCGCCGGTGAGGTCTACGTGGCGGGCGCCGGGCTGGCGCGCGGGTACGCAGGCCGTCCGGCGTTGACCGGTGAGCGGTTCGTGGCCTGCCCGTTCGGCGGTTCGGGTGAGCGCATGTACCGGACCGGAGACCTCGCGAAGTGGACCGCCGATGGCCAGTTGGTCTTCGCCGGTCGTGCCGATGAGCAGGTGAAGATCCGCGGGTTCCGGATCGAGCCGGGCGAGGTCGAGGCCGTCCTGCTGGCGCATCCCGGCGTCACCCGGGTCGCGGTGGTCGCGCGGGAGGACACTCTGGGCGACAAGCGCCTGGTGGCCTACGTGGTGCCCGCGGACGCGGGCGCCCTCGACGCCGCCGGTCTGCGGGAGTTCGCGGCAGGGAGGCTGCCGGAGTACATGGTGCCCACGGCCGTGGTCGCGCTCGACGAGTTGCCGCTGACGCCCAACGGCAAACTCGACCGCCGGTCGCTTCCGGCCCCGGAGTACACGAGCGGGTCGGGGCGGGCTCCGGCCACGGTGCAGGAGGAAATCCTGTGTGCGGCCTTCGCCCACGTGCTCGGGGTGGAGTCGGTCGGGGTCGACGACAGCTTCTTCGAGCTGGGTGGTCACTCTCTGCTGGCGGTCCGGCTGGCGTCTCGCATCCGGGCCGCGCTGGGTGTGGAGTTGCCGCTGCGGACGCTGTTCGAGGCTCCGACGGTGGCCGGTCTGGCGACGCGGTTGGCGCAGGGTGAGTCGGACCGGGTACGTCTGCCGCTGCGGGCGATGGCGCGTCCGGAGCGGGTGCCGTTGTCGTTCGCGCAGCGGCGGTTGTGGTTCCTGGAGCAGTTGGAAGGCCCGAGCCCGACTTACAACCTGCCGACGACGGTCCGGCTGACCGGCGAGCTCGATCCCGCCGCGTTGAACGCGGCCTTGCGGGACGTCATCGCCCGCCACGAGTCGCTGCGCACCGTCTTCCCGTCGGCGGAGGGGGAGCCGTATCAGCACATTCTGGATGTGGATGAGCTGGATTGGGCGCTGCAGGTGTCCCAGGTGGAGGCTGAGGAGCTGGCCGGGGCCGTGCGGCAGGCGACGCGGCACGCGTTCGACCTGGCAGTCGAGGTGCCGATCCGGGCGTGGTTGTTCCAGACCGGGGCCGAGGAGCAGGTGCTCGTGGTCGTGGTGCATCACATCGCTGGTGACGGCTGGTCGATGGCGCCGCTGGGGCGGGACTTGTCGGCGGCGTATGCGGCTCGTGTGCGGGGTGAGGCTCCGGTGTGGGAGCCGTTGCCGGTGCAGTATGCCGACTACGGGCTGTGGCAGCGGGAGTTGCTGGGTGCGGAGTCCGATCCGGAGAGTCTGCTGTCGGCGCAGGTGGAGTACTGGCGGCAGGCCTTGGCCGGGGCGCCGGAAGAGCTGGCGTTGCCGGTGGACCGGCCGCGTCCGGCGGTCGCCAGTCACGTCGGCCACGCGATGGCGCTGCGCGTCCCGGCCGAGGTGCATCAGCGGCTGGTCGAGCTGGCCCGGGCCGAGGGTGTCACGGTCTTCATGGTGATGCAGGCCGCGCTGGCGGTGACGCTGTCGCGTCTGGGCGCTGGAGTGGATGTTCCGATCGGGTCCGGTGTGGCCGGGCGTACCGACGAGGCGCTCGATGATCTCGTCGGGTTCTTCGTCAACACGCTGGTGATCCGTACGGATCTGTCGGGGGATCCGGAGTTCCGGCAGGTGCTGGCCCGGGTGCGGGAGGCCAGTCTGGGAGCGCTGGCGCACCAGGACGTGCCGTTCGAGCGGCTGGTGGAGGAGCTGGCGCCGGTCCGGTCGCTGGCCAGACACCCGCTGGTTCAGGTGGTCCTGACGCTGCAGAACCAGGAGCGTGCCGGGCTGGACCTGCCCGGTGTGCAGATCGGGTCGGCCGCGACGGCGGCGGATGCTCCGGCGACGATGCCGGTGAAGTGTGACGTGGAAGTCATGGTGGGGGAGGCGTTCGACGAGCAGGGCCGGCCGGCTGGATTGCGCGGGTCGATGGCGGTGGCGGCGGATCTGTTCGATGCTTCGACGGCGGCTCGGATTGCTGGCTGGTTCGTGCGGGTGCTGGATGTGGTGACGGCGGCGCCGGAGATCTCGTTGCATGAGGTGGAGGTGCTGGA
>NZ_VCKY01000035.1 GCF_005889735.1 Nonomuraea turkmeniaca | reverse complement strand
GGGGAGGCCGGGCGGGTGGCGGAGTGGGTGAGCTGCTCGGTCATGGTCCTCGTCCTCGCGTGTGCGGGCCGGCTCGTTCCGGCCTCTTGCGTACGCTGCGAACGGGAAGACCCCGATTCGACACTCGCCGGAGATCTTTTCAAGATTTTTTGGCGAGTGACGAATCGGGGCCGGATCGGCGCGGGATCTCGCTGTTCAGCCGAGGGCGCGGTCGAGGTTGAACGCGGCGCTGATCAGCGACAGGTGGGTGAAAGCCTGGGGGAAGTTGCCCTGCTGCTCGCCGGTGTGGCCGATCTCCTCGGCGTACAGACCCAGGTGATTGGCGTAGGTCAGCATCTTCTCGAAGGCCAGCCGCGCCTCGTCGACCCGCCCGGCGCGGACCATCGCCTCGACGTACCAGAACGAGCAGATCGAGAACGTCCCCTCCTCTCCGCGCAGGCCGTCGGGGCTGACCTCAGGGTCATAGCGGTAGACCAGCGAATCGGACACCAGATCGGAGGTGAGCGCGTCGAGGGTGGACAGCCACTTCGGATCGGTGGGCGAGACGAACTTGGCCAGCGGCATCATCAGGAGCGCCGCGTCCAGGACGTCGCCGTCCTCGTGCTGGACGAACGCCTGCCGCGCGGCGGACCAGCCGCGCCGCATGATCTGCCGGTAGATCGTGTCCCGTGCCTCGCGCCAGCGCGGGATGTCGGCGGGCAGGCCGCGGCGGCCGGCCATCCGCATGGCCCGTTCGATCGCGACCCAGCACATCAGCCTCGAGTACAGGAAATTCTTCCGCCCGCCCCTGGTCTCCCAGACGCCCTCGTCCGGCTGGTCCCAGTGGTCGCAGACCCAGTCCACCAGGGCGCAGACCGCGTCCCAGTGCTCGCTGGAGACGGGCTGGGCCCACTTGTCGTAGAGGTAGACCGAGTCGATGAGGGCTCCATAGATGTCCAGCTGGAGCTGGCCGGCGGCGGCGTTCCCGACCCGCACCGGTGCCGAGCCCCGGTATCCCGCCAGGTGGCCGAGCTCGTGCTCGGGCAGGTCGGTGCGGCCGTCGATGCCGTACATGATCTGGAGCGGGCCTTCAGAGCCGTCGCCGCGCAGGCTGACGTGCTTGGTGAGGAAGGTCATGAACGCCTTGGCCTCGCCGGTGAAGCCCAGCCGGAGCAGCGCGTAGACGCAGAAGGCGGCGTCGCGGATCCAGACGTACCGGTAGTCCCAGTTGCGCTCGCCGCCGATCTGCTCGGGCAGGCTGGTCGTCGGCGCGGCGACGATCGCGCCGGTCGGCGCGTACGTGAGCAGCTTGAGCGTCAGCGCGGAGCGATGCACCATCTCACGCCACCTGCCGCGGTAACGAGAGGCCGACAGCCAGCGCCGCCAGAACGCCACCGTGGCGGCGAACTGCTCCTCCGCCTCGGTGTGCGGGCACCCCCGTGGCGGCACGTCGGTGTCGACCCGGTCGAGCGCGAACACCGCCGACTCGCCTTCGACGAGCTTGAAGGCCGCCCGCACATCCTGGCCGTCGCACTCGACCGGCACCGTGGCGGTCAGCGCGAGCGACAGACCGGCCGATTCGAAGATCGTCATATCGTTGACGAGCCGTGCGGTGTGCGGATGGGCGCCGTAGCCGAAGCGAGGGGCCACCCGCGCGCGGAAGGGGAGCGAGCCGCGCACGCAGAGGACCCGCCGGATCAGCCGGTGCCGGTCGGTCTCGCGTGGTGGGCCGGTGACCGGCATGAAGTCCTGGATCTCGCCGACCCCGTCCTCGCTGAAGAACCGGGTGATC
Source organism: Nonomuraea turkmeniaca (assembly GCF_005889735.1). GTDB lineage: Bacteria > Actinomycetota > Actinomycetes > Streptosporangiales > Streptosporangiaceae > Nonomuraea > Nonomuraea turkmeniaca. The sequence goes on along the minus strand of NZ_VCKY01000035.1, from coordinate 57,921 downwards.
AGCACATTGGTGTCGGGGAAGTAGAACTGCTTGGTCCGCGCCGGGGCGTCGACGGCCAGCTCGAACGACCCGCCCTGGTCGGCGTCGAGGATAGCGGCGAAGACGCTGGGCGCGTCGAAGGCCGGGCAGCAATACCAGTCGATAGTGCCGTTCGTGCCGACCAGGGCCACGCTGCGCAGATTGCCGATCAGGCCGTGCTCGGCGATCGGCAGGTAGTGGTCATCGGATGCGCCACCCATCGCAGCCACCTCTCTTCACCTCGAACATCGTCCCTTCTCCCAGCGTAGGCACGTTCAGGCGCCCGGTACCGAGGCCGCCACGCGCACCATCGAGACGCCGCCTCCCGGATCGGAAAGCGTTTGGCATGCGGTGGCAAAGTTCGGGCCAAACGAATGAATCTTGCTCGTCCTTGTCTCAGAACCGGTGGTCGCAGCGGCTAGCGTCCCGACTGGAATCACGCCATGGATGAGTCAGCCCGAAGCGAGCTCGTCTGCCGGCTCCTGCGATGAGGAGACCCATGGTCCAGGTCTACCCTCCGGCCGTCGTCCCGCCCGTCCGCGCTCTCCGAGCAAGACCACTCTCCTCGCGCCGGCTACCGGTCGCGCTCGTCGTCCTTCTGGCGATCGCGACGCTCAACGCCAATGGTGTGCCTCTGCCCGAGATCGGGATGTTCGGCGCCTACATCGTCGTGGGCGTGACGCTGCCGGGGATGTTGTGGTGGCGGGCGCTCTCCGGCACGCCGCGGTCGCCGGTGGTCGACGTCGCGGCGGGAACGGCCCTGGGCTACGCGCTGGAAGTGCTGACCTACATTCCCGCGCGCTGGCTGGACGTCCCGCAGGCGTACCTCGCCGGGGCCGGGGTGACGTACCTGCTCTTCTGCGCGGTCCCGTCGTTGCGGCGGCACTGGCCGGCCCGCGGCGAATCGGTCAGGGCGCCGCTGGGGTGGTCGTGGGCGATGGCGGGCCTGGTGGGGTTCGCGATCCTCTACAGCGCCGCCACGTTCTTCCGAAGCCACGGGCTGACCTGGCCGGGCAACGGTGCTCCGTACGTGGACATGCCCTACCACCTGGCGATGGCAGGCGACGTCAAGCATCACATGCCGGCGATGTTCGCCAACGTGGCCGGCGAGGCGCTGCATGACCACTGGTTCGTCTACGCCGACCTGGCGGCCACCAGCTGGGCGACCGGCTTGGAGCTCCAAACGCTGCTGTTCCGGCTGTCGCCGATACCGATGATCGCGGTCTTCACCGTTCTCATCGCGGTGGTGGCCCATCGGCTGAGCGGCCGGTGGTGGGCCGGCGTCGCGGCAGTGATCATCATGACTTTGGCGGCCGCGCCCCACCCGTACGGGTGGACGGGCGCGGTGGTGCCGAGCGGTGGCGGTGGGACCCTGCCCTGGCTGAGCCCCACCCAGACCTTCGGGGCGCTGCTGTTCGTCCCCCTGATGCTCGTGCTGATCGACCTGGTGCGCCACCCCGGCGGGCGGCACGGGCGATGGGTGCTGGTGGCGGTGCTGATGCTCGCGGAGGTCGGGGCAAAGGCCACATTTCTTCCGCTGACCCTGGCGGGTGCAACGCTCGTCCTCACCGTCCACCTGATCGTGCATCGCAAGGTGCACAGGGCGGCGGCGGTGTTGACGGGTCTCTGCTCGGTGCTGGTGGCCTTCGCCCAGATCGTGGTGTTCCAGGGTGAGGACAAGGGGTTGCGCTTCTCGCCCTTGCACATCATGCGGTGGCACGAGGCCGGACTCGGCCCCGATGCCGGGCTCCTTCTCCCCGGGCAGGATGAATCGCCGGTTCTGCTGCTGCTCGTTGTGACGATCTTCGTGGTGAGCTGGGCGGCGATATGGGGCGGTGCCGCGGGGTTGCTGCACCGCCGGAAATGGGTGCGAGATCCAGCCGTGGTCCTGCTCGCGGGCGTCGGCGTGGCGGGAACGGGCGCCGCGTGCGTGTTCGGGCACCCGGGGCTCAGCCAGGGATACTTCCTCATGTCGGCCGCGCCGTACCTGACGATCCTGGCCACCGCGGGCCTGACCGCCACGCTGCCCCAGAAACGGCCCTGGCTGGTCGTCCTGCCCGCCCTGGCCGCGGGAGCCGCCGCGACCTGGGCCGTCCGGTCGTGGGTCGCCACCGCTCGGCCGCAGGGCGGGGACGTCGTGGCCGAGCGGATGATCCCGTACGCGCTGCTGGTGGGCGTGCCGGCGGTCGTCGCGCTGGTGCTGGTCCTGGCGGGACGGCGCGGCCTGACGTGGTGCGCCGTGCCGGTCTTCGCGCTGGGATGCGCGCTGTATTCGGGCGGCGTACTGCGTCTGAGTCCCTTGGGGAGCACCGCGGAGCCGAAGCAGACCACCGATCCGGAACGGCCGCACGTCCCGGACGGCGGGGTGACCGCGGCACGCTGGCTGCGGCAGCACACCTCTCCCGACGCTCTCGTCGCCGTCAATGCGCACTGCCGCGCCCCGGCAGGCAGTTGCGACAATCGGCACTTCTGGATCTCCGCGTACGCGGAGCGCAGGATCCTCGTGGAGGGCTGGGGATACATCAACGGCGCGAACAGCCGGGCCGCCCTGATGGGGAAGCCCGGCATGGGCGCCGTCCCCTTCGAGGACCCGCAGCGGCTGGCGGACAACGACGCCGCCTTCCGCGATCCCACGACGGAAACGGTCGGCAGGTTGCGGGACACGTACGGGGTCCGGTGGTTGTTCGCCGACGACAGGTACCCGGTGCGGACGGCCGAGCTCGGCCGGGTCGCCGCCCTGAAGTTCCGGGCGGGCCACTGCTGGGTCTACGAACTCACCGACCCGCGCTGATCCAACGCCCCGACGGTCACCAGGTCCACACGCCCGCCCAGACCGGCTCAGGACGCGGTCTGGGTCATGCCAGGTCGGGCAGCCCCAGATCGAGGTTGGGGCGGTCGATGCCCCCGTCCACCTCCAGCACCTTGCCCGTCAGGTAGCGGCCGGCGGGGGAGACCAGGTAGAGCACCGCGGCCGCCACGTCCTCCGGCTCCCCGATCCGCCGCAGCGGCGTGGCCTGCTCCATCTGGGTACGCATGGCCTCGTCGTTCATGACGATGTCGAGCGCGGAGGTGGCGACCGCGCCGACCGCTACCGCGTTGACGCGCACGGCGGGCGCGAGGTCGAGGGCGGCCAGGCGGGTGTAGTGCGCGAGCGCCGCCTTGGCGGTGCCGTACGCCAGGTAGCCCCGGCCGGCCACGCGGCCCACGGCGGAGGAGACGTTGACGATCGCGCCGCCGCCTTCCAGCAGGTGGGGGACGGCGGCCCTGGTCAGCTCGTGCGCGAGGCCGACGTTGAACTGAAACGCGTTCTCGAGATGCTTGCGCTTCGTGTCGAGGAACGCGCGGGGGAGTGCGCCGCCCACGTTGTTCACGACGACGTCCAGCCGCCCGAAGGCGTCCGCGGCCCGCTCCGCGAGCGCCTCGGCGGTGCCTGGCACGGCCAGGTCGGCGGGCACGACCAGGGCCCGCCTGCCGGCCTTCTCCACCTGGTCGGCGACCGCGCGGAGCTGCTCTTCCGTGCGAGCGCAGAGCGCCACGTCCGCCCCGGCCTGGGCGAGCGCGACGGCGGTGGCGGCGCCGATGCCCCGGCCCGCGCCGGTGACGATCGCGGCGGCGCCGGCGATCTGGAAGCGGTCCAGGATCATGCCCCCAGCCTAGGCGCTGACTGTAACTCGTTTCAATTGGCTGTCCAGGCGCTTCGGCGCGACCGGCCACTTCGGCGGGATCATGCGGCAACCGTCCCCGATCAGCTCGTCGATCTCGCCCCAGTCCATCGCGAACTCGGCGACGTGCCCGCGTCCGGCGTCGAGTGCCGGCTCAGGCCGGATGCCGGCAGGTCGGCGTGGCGTCGTCCTGGTAGAGGGTGGCGAGGAGCGGCCAGGTCAGGGTGGCCATCTCGGCTGGTGTCCCGGGCAGCCGCGCTGGAGCCAGTCGGCGGCCACGCCGATGAGCGCGCCCGCGGTGAACGCGGCGGGCACGTCGTGCGGGGTGTCGATCGACGAGGTGGCGTCCGTGTCCCGGCACGCGGAGGCGTAGATCGCCGCGGTGACGCGACGGCGTACGTGGTCGGCCGCCCGAGGGGGTCGGCCAGGATGAGGCGTTCCGCTTGTTCCTCGAGACCCCGGGAGTCGCGGTGCCGGCCGACGGGGTCAAGGAACTGATCGACAGCGCCGTCCGGGGACCCGTGGGCGACAAGCTTCCCTGGCCGGGATCCCTAGGCGATGAGCGCGTACTCGATGGCCGTGGCGGCGGAGGCCACGGCCTGCACGGCCGCGACGGTGACCAGCGTTACGGTGAGCATGACGACGAACCTGATGGCAGCACGCATGTCGGGTCCCCTTCAGCTGTCGGTCTGCGCGTTCCGCTCTCTCTTCGGCTCAGGGCGGGACGTGGATGAGCGGTCCGGTGCGGGGCCGACTGACTGGCCCGGCACCAGCGTGCACGGGATGAGGATGTGCGGCGGTGTGTCCTGGACCCCTTCGAGCTGGTCGATCAGCGCGTCCGCGGCGAGGCGGCCAAGCTGGGGGGCCGGTGCCGCCATGACGGTCAGGGACGGCTCGATCATCTCGCCGAGCTCGCGCGTGGTCGACGCCGAGATGATGGAGAGGTCGTCAGGTACGGTGCGGCCGAGTGCGCGCAGGCCCTTGACGAGCCCCGCCGAGGCGCCCTCGTTCACGAGGATCACGGCGGTCGCGTCCGGGAAGTCGTCGTGCAGCTTGTGCGCGGCCTCCCGCCCGCCGGCCGAGGTTCCTTCCACGGCGACGACGGCGGGCGGCCGGCCGAGCGCCGCCATCGCGTCGAGGTAGGCGGCCTTCGCCCGCATGATCCGGCCGGGCTCGTTCCCGGCTTTCGTACGCTGGGCGACCAGCGCGATGCGCTGGTGGCCGAACGAGCGGAGATGGCCGACCGCCAGGTCGATCGTGGTGGCGAAATCGATGTCGACGAACGGCAGGTCGTCGTTCTCGGTCCGGCCGATCAGCGCGAACGGCACCCGGGAGGCGACGAGCCGGTCGACGCGGGAGTCGCGGATCTGGACCTCCATCAGCAGCGCCCCGTCGACGAGGCCCCCGGCGAGCAGGTGCGACATCTGCTCGTCGTCGTTCACGGGCCACAACACGAGGTCGTAGCCGCGCTCACGAGCGCCGTGCGCGGCGCTCATCACGAACTGGATCACCGTGGCGTTCGGCCGGGCTTCGAGGTCGGGGTGGAGCAGGGCGAGGATGCGCGTGCGGGAGCTGGCCAGCGCGCGGGCGACGACGTTTCGCCGGTAGTCCAGCTCTTCGATGGCCGCTTCGATGCGGGCCCGGGTCTCCGGCGCGACGCGCTTGGTGCCGTTGATGACGAACGAGACCGTGGCGATGGAGACGTTCGCGCGCTCGGCGACGTCGCGCATCGTGGCCATGGATTGCCGCCTCCCGGGGACTCGCGAAGCACTGTGACTATATCCCACACGCCCTTCATGAAAGCGCTTGACTCACTGTTGACATCATTCGGCAATGGGCGCAACATACTTCACAAGCGACCGCGGTTAAGCGGTTTGACAGATCGGTTTCCAGAACCCGCAAGCGATGAGGCCCCTCCCAGCCGCGCACCGCGAAGACACAGGTAGGCGGGCAGCTGCCGCCTTCAAGACTCATCCCTCACACGCCGTGCATCGTGCACGGATACGCCGGATGCATTCCGCAGAAGGAGTAATTCACTCTTGAAGACAGCACAGAAGCGCCGCGGAGCGGTGCCCAAAGTGACTGTCGCGGCAGCGGCCTTTCGCTCATTCTCCCCGACCGCGTGCGGTGGAGTGGGTCCCGCCGACGCCGAAGCCAAGAACGGCGCGCTCTCCCCGCCGACCGGCTACGGCGTGGGCGGGGAGGGCCTGGTGCCGTCCGTCGTGAAGGCGGGCGCGTACGGAGGGAAGTTGTACGGTCTCGCCCCCGCCGTGAACACCGCGCCGCAGCTCCTCGTCGATCTGCAGAACGACGGGTCGATGTCCAAGCGCATCCTCACGGTGCCGCGGACCGGCGACAAGGTCTCGTCGGCGGGCCGGCTCCAGCCGGCCGAGTCAGGCAGAACATCCCTGCAGGCGCCGTCAGCGGCGCGGTCAAGTGAGAAAGGAACATGCGTGAAAATCCACGTCACGGTATGGGGTGAGAACCGCCACGAGCAGGCCCAACCCCGTGTGGCCGAGATCTACCCGGACGGCATGCACAACGCCATCCGCCGGGGCATCGAGGGCTGGCTGGGTGAGCAGGCGACCGTCGCCACGGCCACGCTCGACGACCCCGAGCACGGCCTGACCGAGGAGGTGCTCGCCGGCACCGACGTCCTCACTTGGTGGGGCCACGCCGCGCACGGGGAGGTGTCCGATGAGGTGGTCGATCGGGTACACCGGCACGTCCTGTCGGGCATGGGCCTGGTGGTGCTGCACTCCGGCCACTGGTCGAAGATCTTCACCAAGCTCATGGGCACCACGTGCACGCTGCGCTGGCGCAGCGCCAACGACCGCGAGCTGGTCTGGACGGTGAATCCGGCCCACCCCATCGCCCGCGGCATCCCGCACCCCATCGAGATCCCCGCCCAGGAGATGTACGGCGAGCAGTTCGACATCCCCACGCCCGACGAGCTGATCTTCATCAGCTCCTTCACCGGCGGCGAGGTGTTCCGGAGCGGCTGCACCTTCCGGCGCGGCAACGGGAAGATCTTCTACTTCAGCCCCGGCGACCAGGACTATCCGGTGTACCACCATCCCGACGTGCTGCACGTCATCGCCAACGGCGTCGAGTGGGCGGCCGGCGACCGGTCACGGCGCGAGCTGCCGACCCTGCTCCGCTACGAGATGGGCGACTTCTTCAACGGGCACGGCTACCAGGGCGCGATGCACAACAAGGAGAGCGCCGAGTGAGTGCTTTCGCCCGCGTCGCCGATCCGGCGCGCCCGCTCCGCGTGGTTCAGGTCGGGGCAGGCTCGATGGGCCTGGCCTGGATGCGTACCCTGACCGCGTCCGACGACGTCGAGCTCGTCGGGGTGGCCGACCTCGACGTCGACCGGGCGGCGGCGGCCGTGCGCGCCATCGGCTCCGACGCCAAGGTGGACGTCTCGCTCAGCGGCCTGCTCACCGCCACCGAGCCGGACGCCGTCGTGAACGTCACCGTCCCGGCGGCCCACGGCGAGGTGAACATCGAGGCGCTCTTCGCCGGGGTCCCGGTCCTGTGCGAGAAGCCCGCCGCGCCGACGCTGGCCGAGGCGGTCGTCCAGGTCGCCGCCGCCGAGGCGACCGGCCAATTGCTGATGATCAGCCAGTCCCGCCGGTACTACGCCGCCCTGGCCGAATACCGGCGACGGGTCGCCGAGCTCGGCACGCCCGGCCTGCTCACCACCGGGTTCTTCCGCGGCCCGCGCTTCGGCGGCTTCCGGGACGAGATGGAGCAGCCGCTGCTCGTGGACATGGCCATCCACGCCTTCGACGCCGCCCGCTACCTGCTCGGCGCGGAGCCGGTCTCGGTCGGCTGCGAGACCTGGAACCCCGCCTGGAGCTGGTATCAGGGCGACGCGGCGGCGACGGCGACGTTCCTCTTCGAGGACGGCACCCGTTACGTGTACACCGGCGCCTGGTGCGCGGACGGCCTGGAGACGTCATGGAACGGCCAGTGGCGGGCCACCGGCTCCAGGGGCACCGCCACCTGGGACGGCGAGAACCGCGTCACCTCCAGCGTCAGCGGCGCCGCGGACGTGCCGCCGGGCGGCAACGAGCAGATCGCCGGGGCGCTGGAGGAGTTCGTCGCGGCGCTGCGCACGGGCGTGGAGCCGTCCGGGGCGATCGCCCGCAACCTCCGGAGCCTCGCCATGGTCGAGGCGGCGGTGCGTTCGGCGGAGTCGGGTACGCGGGTCGAGATCGGCACGTTGCTGGACCAGGCGTATCACGACGCGCTGTCCCGTCCCGTCCGAGCCGAGATCCGCGCGCGGCTGGAGTCCCGCGGACGGCGCCCTTGCCACCCGGCCGACGTTTGATCAACTTGGTCGCGCCTCGTGAGCCACGTCAGTCGGCGTGCAGGGCGGCTCGGAGGTCGGTGAGCAGGTCGGGCCGGGCGGGGCCGGGGGTCTGGACGCGGACGGAGAGAAGGCGTCCGTTCCAGGGGGCCGGGGTGCGGTAGCGGTCGGACACCGGAAGGCCGGTGTCGTGGCCCAGGCGGAGACCGGCGCCGCCGTGCTGGAGGGCGACGGGAAGCATGCCGTCGAAGGCCACGGTGCCCACCACGGTGTCGTCGTGGAGCAGGTGGAAGGCGTAGCCGTCCGCGCCTGCGGTGTGGGCGACGCCCAGGGCCTGGCGGCCAGGCGGGACGGGGCGATCCGCGGTGACCTCGAGGAGCTCTCCGGCGCGGGAGAAGGTGAAGGCCAGGCGGCCTGCGGTGACATAGAGGGCGAAGCCGCCGTGCCAGTCTCCCAGGGCGAGCAGGACGCCGTCAGGGGCTTCTGAGGCCTCCACCTCGGCGGTGAAGCGGAAGCCGCCGAAGAGCATGGGCAGGGATTCGTCGCAGATGGCGGCGGCGCCGGGGCGGAACGTGCGGTCGTCGCCCGCGGGCCAGGCGGGACCGATGATGGCGCCGATGCGGTCCACGAGGGTGTCGAAGAGCGGCAGGACGTGGTTGCGTTCAGCCTCCCGGTCCCACAGCCGCCGGAGCTCGGCGACGACCTCGGGATGCTCCGCGGCCACGTCGGTGGCCTCGGAGAAGTCCGTGGAGAGGTCGAAGAGTGCCCAGTGGTCGTCGTCGAAGCTCCGGCTTCCGGTGAGGAGTCGCTCCTCGTCGACGACGCCGGTGGAGATGTGGTCGGTGGTCGTCTTCCATCGTCCGTGGATGAGGGAGCGGGAGCCCAGCAGCTCGAAGTACTGGGTGTCACGGGGCGCGGGAGCCGTGGCGTCGTCGAAGGTGGCGCGGAAGCTGGCCCCGTCGATCTCCTGCTGCTCGATCCCGTCGACGACGTCCGGCGCCTGGATGCCGATCGTGTCCAGGAGCGTCGGGAACAGGTCGTTGACGTGCACGATCGGGTCGCGGACCGCGCCGCGCTCGCGGATCCCGGCCGGCCAATGGACGATGAGCGGGGTGCGGGTGCCGCCGAGCCAGGTGTAGCGCTTCCACAGGCGGAACGGGGTGTTGCCGGCCCACGCCCAGCCCCACGCGTAGTGGTTGTAGGTGCGGGGGCCGCCCCACTCGTCGTAGTAGGCGAGATTGTTCCGCAGGGACTCGCGGACGCCCGAGGTGAAGCGGTGCTCGTTGAAGGTGCCCTCGACGCCGCCCTCGGCGCTGGCCCCGTTGTCGGCGAACACCACGACGATCGTGTTGTCGAGCCGGCCCGTCTCGTCCAGGTGGTCGAGCAGGCGGCCGATCTGGGCGTCGGTGTGAGTGAGGAAGCCCGCGAAGACCTCCTGCTGGCGGGTGTACATGCGGCGTTCGTCGGCGCTGAGACCGTCCCATGCGGGCACCCAGTCCGGGCGCGGGGTGAGGGTGGTACCGGGCGGGACGACGCCCGCCTCGAGCTGGCGCTGGAAGATCTCCTCTCGCCAGGCGTCCCATCCCTGGTCGAAGCGGCCGCGGTAGGGCTCGGCCCATTCGGGTGTCACGTGGTGCGGGGAGTGCATGGCGCCCAGGCCGAAGTACAGGAAGAACGGTTTGCCCGGTGCGGCGTAGCGCTGGTCGTCGAGGTAGCGGATGGCGCGGTCGGTCAGGTCCTCGGTGAGGTGGTAGCCCTCCTCGGGGGTGGCGGGCGGGTCGACGTAGTGGTTGTCCTCCACCAGGTTGGGGGCGTAGTGGTTGGCGTCGCCCTGGAGGAAGCCGTAGTAGCGCTCGAAGCCGAGACCCAGCGGCCAGTGGCTGAACGGGCCGGCCGCCGAGCGTTCGAAGCGCGGCGTGAGGTGCCACTTGCCCACGGCCAGGGTGGAGTAGCCGTTGTCGCGCAGGATCCGGGGCAGGGCCGCGGCCGACCGCGGAATGCGGGCGGTGTATCCGTGGTGGTCCAGCGGGATGTCGGCGAGGAAGCCCATGCCGATGGCGTGGTGGTTGCGTCCGGTGAGGAACGAGGCCCGGGACGGCGAGCACATGGCCGTCACGTGGAACCGGTTGTAGCGCAGCCCCCCGGCGGCCAGCCGGTCCAGGTTGGGGGTGGCGATGTCGGAGCCGAAGCAGCCGAGCTGGGCGAAACCGGTGTCGTCCAGGACGACGGCGACGATGTTCGGGGCGCTGTCCAGCGGACGGCCGGCCCTGCGGAAGATCGGTTCGGAGGTCATGTGGTGCTCCTGGGAGAGATCAGCTTGCGGCCGACGGGGCGGCGCCGGTCCGCGGGGCGAGGTGGTTGAGCAGGAGGCCGAATCCTGCCGCGGCGATCATGATGGTGAGGCCGTAGATGCTCGGAGGGACGGCCAGGGTGAGGTCGTCGGTCAGGCTCAGCGCGATCGTGAGGGCCAGCGCGGCGTTGTGGAAGCCGATCTCCATGCCTGCCGCGATCGACGGGCCGCGCCCGGCGCGGGTGAGCCGCCCGACCCAGTAGCCGGTGGCGAGACTGGCGAGGGCGAACGCGACGGCGGCCGGGAAGACCGTCGTGAGGTTGTCGGTGAGGGGCGAGAGGTTGGAGGCGAACCCGCTCGCGATGAGCGCGGCCAGGGCGAGCCCGGAGATGACCCGGAAGACCCGTTCGGCGCGCGCGGCGAACCGGCTCCACTTCGTCTTGACGGCCATGCCGATCGCGATCGGCACCAGGATGGCGGCGAAGACCTGCACGATCTCCCCGCCGTGCAGACCGATGCCGTCCTGTGCGGGCAGGAAGTGCGCCAGCGACAGGTTGGTGATCGCCGTCAGGGTGACGACCGACAGCACGGAGTTGACGGCGGTGAGCGTCAGGTTGAAGGCCACGTCGCCGCCGAACAGGTGGGAGTACACTCCGGCGAGCGGGCCGCCGGGCGAGGCGGCGATGAGCATCATGCCGACGGCGGCGACCGGCGGCAGGCTGAGCACGCTGACGATCGCGAAGCACACGAACGGCAGGACGAGCAGTTGGCAGACGAGCGCGGCGGCGATCGTCACCCGGTAACGGCGAACGCGCCGGAAGTCCTCGACCGTCAGGCCGAGGCCGAGCCCCAGCATGAGGACCGCGACGACGAACAGCATGGCCCCGTTCACCCGCCGCTCCCTTCGGAGACCGTGATCACGGTGCTCTCCTCACTACGATTGAACCTGATTAAGGCAAGGTGTCTTAATCTGCGCCGCGATATTATGGTCATTTGGTAGGAAAAGACAAGAATGCGAGCGAACGAGAAGATCCTCATCGCGGCCGAACGGCTCTTCGCCGAACGCGGGTTCGGGGTGTCCCTCAGGGAGATCGCCGTCGCGGCCGGCCAGCGCAACCACTCGGCCGTGCAGTACCACTTCGGTGGCAAGGCCGGTCTCATCGACGCCCTGTACGAGTACCGGATGACGCCGCTCAACCTGCGGCGCCGCGAGCTCATCGCGGACCTGCGCGCACACGGCCTGGAGCGGGACCTTCCCGCTCTGGTCGAGGCCTATGTCGCCCCCCTGGCCGAACACGTCCTCGCCCATCGGGGCACGAGCTGGTACGTGCGCTTCACCAGCCGTTACGTCCTGTCGGGCAGCTACCGGTCCTGGCCGTACTCCAGCGACCACCACCCCGGCGTCAACGAACTCGTCGCCCTTCTCCTGCAGCGTCTCCCCGCGCTGACGGAAGAACGCCTCCGAGTGCTCAACCTCCACATCGTCGTGGTCCTCGCCGACATCGAACAACGGTTCACCGCGCCCGGTTTCGACGACGACCGGGCCATCGCGGCCCTGGCCGACCTCCGGACGACCGCCCTCGCCCTCCTCACCGCCCCGCCCTCTTCGCGCACGGCTTCCTCCAGCACGACCGGTGAATCCTGAGTGCTTTCGGGCTCAGGCCATGGCCAGCGGCCGGGACGCTGGAGGGAGGCGCCGCCGGCGTGATGCCGCACCTCAACGGGCACGCGGCTCCGGCTGGCCGGCCACGGCGTCGTGGACGACCTGGAGGATCTCGCCGGACAGGGCGGACTGTTCCGTCGCCCGCGCCAGCGTGAGCGCCCCGACCATCGCCGCGAGATCGACGATCGCGCGGCGGCGGGCCTCCGCGTCTCCTTGTTCCGGCGCGCCGTCGTACTCCGCCAGTCGCTCCACGACGCCCTCCACCCCGGCGACGTACGACTTCCGCAGCGGACTCCCGGCCGGTGCCCGGGCGGCATCGCCGGCCAGGGCCGTCGCCGGGCACCCTATGCCCGGCGAATCGCGATGTTCCGGCGAAAGGTACCGCCTGAGGAGCTCGGCCCGCGCTTGTGGCCTGTCGGGGGATTCGTCCAGGATCCGGGTCAGCATGGTCAGCAACTCGTCGAACGCCGTCGCGGCGGCGACGCCCACCAGCTCTTCCTTCGATCTGAAGTGCTTGTAGAACCCGCCGTGGGTGAACCCGGCGGCCGCCATGAGATCCTGCACGCTCATCCTGGCGGAACCGCGCTCGCGCAGCAGCCTGGACGTGGCCGCCACCACTTCCTCACGATGTTTCGCCGCGTCGGCGCGCGATGCCCTGCCCATAGCCGTTCCCTTCCTCGACATGCGCCCACCGTCACTTTAGATGACATCCATCATCCATCGAAGAGGGGCCGGCGACGGCTTCGCCTAGGATTTGCGTCCGATGCCGCAGACCGCGCTGATCACTGCCGATGGCGGCTGTTGCTCGCCCGGCGGCGGCCGCCAGAGTGGCGTGGAAACCACGCCCGGCTCCACGAGCTCGAGCCCTTCGAAGTAGTCGGCCAGCTGCTCCGGGCTGCGCAGCGTGTACGGGAAAGCCGCCCGCTCGTTGTAGAAGCTCACCGCCGCCACCAGCGCCGGGTTGACGTTGACGCCGTCGGACAGCGCCAGGTGGCTGCCGGACGGCAGCGCCGCGACATACTGGCGGACCAGGTCGGCGGCGAGGTCGGAATCGGGCACCTGGCCGGCGATGCTGAGCATCATCAGGCCGATCGGCCGGGAGAAGTCCAGCGTCTTGGCGGCACCCTCGAGGATGGTCGCGGGGTCGCGTACGTCGGCGTCGATGTAGTCGGTGACGCCCTCCGGGCGGCTGGTGAGCAGGGCGCGCGCGTGCACGAGCACCAGCGGGTCGTTGTCGACGTAGACGATGCGGGACTCGGGCGCGATGCGCTGTGCCACTTCGTGGGTGTTGTCGGCGGTCGGCAGGCCGGTGCCGATATCGAGGAACTGCCTGATGCCCGCTTCGGCGACGAGGTAGGTGACCGCTCGCCGGAGGAACTCCCGCTGGAGTCTGGCCACCTGCGCGAAATCGGGGAACATGCGCAGGAGATTGTCCCCGGCCTCGCGGTCCACCGCGTAGTTGTCTTTTCCGCCGAGGAGATAGTCCCAGACCCGGGCGGAATGCGGCTTTGTGCGGTCGATGATGGGATCCGCGTCCATTGGCGCAGCCTATACGATCTTCCTGCTGGTCTGACCCATCGGCCCGGCCGCGCGCGGTGGCCGGCACCGCTGGGAGCGGCCGGGTCACGCGCCCGAGTGCAGGAACGCCGCCCAGGCCGAGGGGCGCCCCGGCATGGCCGCGCGCATGCGGCGCGTGGCCGTGTGCAGCGCGAGCGCGCCGGGCATCCGGACCGGGGCGTCGACCGTGTCACGGAGCTCGCGATGGAAGTCCGCGGCCATCGTCGCCGCCACGTGGTCGCCGATCTCCCACAGCGTGGCGACGGCCTGGGCGTATCCGGCCAGCTGGAAGGCGGAGGCCAGGTGGATCGCCTCGTCGGCGAGCCTGGCGCTGCCGCGGGCGGTCGCGCAGGCGGAGAGGTACGCCAGCTCGGCGTCGTCGAGGCGGAGCCGGCTGATCTCGGTGACGCTCAGTGGCCCGTCGTGGAGCAGCAGGTGGCTCGCCGACGGATTGTACGGGTCGCTGCTGGCATGGCAGGCGAAGTGCGCCACGGTCGCGCGGGGCAGTGCGGCCAGCACGGCGGCGCGGGACGCCTCCGGACCGGTGAGCGCCAGGCCGTGGATGCGGGCGGTCACCTCGACCGCCTCGCCCGCGGTCTCCGGCAGGGCGGCATGTCCGGGAGTGTCAGGCATGGCCACCGTCAGGCCGGCACGACGGGACGGCACGGGGCGGGAGCGGCTGTGCAGCAGGGCCCGCAGGGTAGGCGTGTACGAGGAGACGACCCGATCGAGGACCGACGCGCCGGCGGTCGTGTGATGCCCGGCGGCGTGCAGCGGAAGGCCGTTGAGCGGCCCGGTCGGCGACCACCACAGTCGAGGCCACGACCCGTCTTCTGACGGCCCGGTGCAACCCAGTTCCCTCAGCACCGGTTCGGCCAGCACGTCCCACAGCCAGCCGAGGGTGTCGAGCACGACCTGCTGTGCCTGCCCGGCTAACAGAGCCGGGCCGGTCCGCGCGGTGCGGATCGCGTCATGGAAGGCCTCGGCCTGCTCGATCAGCTCGGCGGCGCGCAGGTCCGGCAGCGGCACCAGGCGGACGCCGTCGGCGCACAGGGCCAGGGCGTCGCAGCGGCGCGGGTTGACGTTGACGGTCACCACCGGCCCCTCGGCGGCGGCCGGTCCCAGGTCGGGCATGCCCAGCGGCAGCGGCATCAGGAACCGTCCGAACTCGGGCAGCGCCTGAATCCGGCGGACCAGCTCGCTCCACTCCGCGGCCATGCCACCAAGGCGCGCGAGCTCCTCCTGCGCCGGCTCACGGCCGACGTCGACGGAGACCGCGCGGATCCGCTCGCGCATGGCGACGAAACGCTCGGCCAGCCGGGAGTCGGCGGCCCGCAGGTTCTCCAGCTCTCTGCGTGCGTTGAGCGCGCTCGACAGCAGCAGCGCGCGCCCCTCCTCCAGCGCTTCCAGCGCCGCCGGAGCGTCGCTGTTGCCGATCGCGGACACGGCCTCGTTCGAGGACAGACGGGCCAGGCCGCTCGACCGCAGATCGTGCTCGCCCGCCGGCACCTGCCCGAGCGCCGCCGACATGGCTCGCAGCCGCGCCGCCGTCGCCCACGCCACCACGATCCGCCTGGCCTGTGCCGGATCGGCGGCGACGACCCGGCGGGCCAGGCCGGCGGCCTCCTGATAAGCCGACTCCTCATGGGCGAGCTGGTACTGCTGGAACAGCGTGTGTGCGAGGGTCTTCAGCGTCACCGTGTGCTCAGGGCCCCCCTCCGGCAGGGCGGCGAGTCTCTCGCGGTTGCGTTTCAGCGTGTCCTCGATCAGCGCGAGAGTCTCGAAGGGGGACACGAGCGCGTTGCTCATCATGGACATGTCTCCGACCACGGCGGGGGACATGTTCAGAGAACCCATCAGGGACGGCAACATCTCCATCGACCGGGTCAGCAGGGCGAGCCTCTCCTCCATCTGGCCGATCCCGCCCGGCTCGCCGGGGCGGTGCCGCCGGGCCAGCTGCGTCATGATCTGGGTCATCGCCAGCACGGGGCGCTCGGGATGGTCGTCCGGCAGCTCCCGCAGCATGCGTTCGAGCAATTCCAGCACTTCGTCGAGACTTGCCGTGTCCACCGGCGCCGAAGGCGCCCCGGCAGGGACGAACATCTGCGTCAGCATCGCGTCGAGCCGATCATCGGGGCGCAGGTGGCTGGTTCGCCGCTGCATCAGCTCGAACGCCTTGCGTTCCAGATCGGTGCCCGAGGGGTCGCGCAGTAAGCCGGCCAGCAGGTCCATGAGCTGCGCGTAACTGCCCTGGCCGTCTGACGGGGCGATGCCCAGCAGGCGGGTGACGACGGCGAGCCAGTTGTCCGGTTCGTTCGAGGCATCGCCGCTGGTGGCCGGGATCGCCTGCCCGAAAAGGGCGGTCAGTTCGTCCACGCGGCGCTGCGTCTCGGGGCTGAGCCGGGGGGCGGCGGGCTTCGGCGTTCGCAGCAGCTCAGCCTTGGCGAGCAACCTCAGCCGGGTGCGCCGCTCGGCGCCGTGCTCGGGAGTGTGCCGCACCGCCCGGCGCAGAGCGGAGACGGCCTCGTCGACGACGGCCGGATCGGCCTCGCCCGCGGCGTCCACCCAGAGCAGCAGGGAGAATCCCAGATCGGTGAGCATCTGCGGGAGGTTGTGGTCCATGTCCGTCGCGGTGTCCACGGCGAGGCGGAACAGCTCGATGGACTCGGACAGCAGTGCCGTGTCCCGCGTCCCGAGCGCCTTGGTCCGCACCGCCAGGGCCAGGCCGTTGGCGCAGCGAGCGTGGTTCCCGTGCTCTCGTGCCGTGCCTTGGAACGCCTCCCTGAGCACCGCGAGGGCTTCGTCGATGTTCGGCGGCTCCGGGCTGTCGTCTTCTGACGATGTCAGCGCATCGTTCATCATGAGCGCGTACCCGAGATTGCACAGGACCGGCGCGCGCGAGGGGTGGCCGGCCGGAAGGCGCGGTGCGGCCCCGCGCAGCAGCGCGACCGCGGCCTCGGCGTCGACGCGCCGTTGCCGCCGGGTGCAGCGTTCGAGCAGGAACATGGCGAGGTTCGAGAGCGCCTCGGCGAACGCGTGCGCCCGCTCTTCCCCCACCGGGTCGTCCGGGCCGAGCGTCTCCGCGAACGAGGCGCGTACCTGGTCGGGCAAGGCGTCCGGCTGGGCCAGATAAATGGGCATCAGGAGGACCACCGCGTTGCCCCGGTCCTCTTGGGAGCTCTCCGCACCCAGGACCGCCGTACGCAGCCAGTGCAGCAGGCCGACCGCGTGCAACACGTCCTGATCCGCGCCTTCCCGCGTGGCCAGGAAGTCCAGCAGCCGCTCCGCCTCGGCCAAGGCCTCGGGGTCGAGCACGCCGGCGGGGTCGCCGGTGCTCGACACGGTGACCAACCGGCCGCGGAGCGCGTTCAGCAATTGGTCACGCATCGTCGCCTCGCAATCAGGTGGCCTTACGGAACCTCTCGCTGACCGTTCTGCCGCGTCCCGGCCGGATGGGGCGCGTCTCGTCGTCGAACCGCTCGAGCAGATCGTCCAGGTACACGTCCACGGTGGCCTCGACCAGTTCGGCGTACACCTCGGTCTCCGCCCTCGCCCGCCGCCACGCCACCAGCGCGACGCACAGCCCGATGACGGCGCTCGGCCACCACACCACGCCCAACGCGGCGTACAGCACGCTCCACCCGCCCAGGGCGGTCGCCTCGTCGAAACGTCGCCTGCTCTCCGTGAGGGGCTCGCGCGCCGAGTCGGGGAGCAGCAACCACAGCCGTGGCCAGGCGGCGTCCAGATCCAGGCCGTACTGCTTGCGCACCCTCGTCGCGGGCGCGTGCAGCCGGTCGCCGGTCCAGGTCGGGCGGCGTGGCTCGGTCAGCGCGACGGCGTTTCTGGTCTCGGCGAGCTCGCCGAGACGAGCATGATCGCCGTCAGCCTCGGCGTTCTGGTATTCCCGCTTGAGCCGGTTCCACGTCCGCCGTCGCCGCTCGGTGAGCGCGGCCGCCAGCGGACGTGCGAAGAACGGCCACCTTCCGGCCAGCAGGTGTTCGACGGGCTTACCGAGCGATCGCGCGACGAACCCGATCCCCGTGGACGCGACGAGCAGGACGAGCAGCAGCACGGTGGTCCGCGCCAGATCGGCCTGCTGCTGACCGCCGGCCGCCGTGGTGAACTCGATCAGCCTTCGCCAGAGCAACCCGGCATCCGCCCAGTTCCGCTGCCCGAGGACGACCGCTGTCGTGGCGACGGCCGTGAACACCAGTCCGGGCAGGATGAGCACGGCGACCCACCGCTCCGCGACCTTTTTGCCGAGCTCGGCGAGGAAGCCTGTCATGCCGCGGGCTCAGTTCTCGCCCACGAAGCGCAGCGCCTGCTCGTGTATCTCGCACGTGGGTAATTCCGTGTCGACCTCGCGGTGGACGACACGCGTGCAGGTGCCCTTGGGGCACACGTAGTCGCCGATGACCGGCCTCCGCTCGGAGTTCAGCGGTGTGGGCAGCGAGGAGCGCGGCGACCAGGCCTCGTCCATCTCGCTTCCTGCCTCGGGGTGGTCGATGCCGAGCTGGGCCAGGAACCGGTCGATCGGCTCGCCGAGACGAGCGGCCCGCACCGTCCGCGCCACGAGGGCGCGGCGGTCGCCCGACGCGGGGCCGCGCAGCAGCGTGCGCAACTGCGGCAGGGCGGCGCAGAACACGGCCAGCGCCTCCTGGTCGGGCTCCGCTGTCACGGTTTCCCTCCCGAAACGGCCCTTCGACGACGAGAGAGATCCTAATCGCGCATCGACAGCCGCGCGCCGTCGCAACAGCACGGCCGAGCGCTCATTTGCCGGGTGCGTGCTGCAGGAGGAACGTTCTCGCCACGGCTTGCGCCTCGCTCGCCCTCGGGCCGAGCCAGAAGCCGAGATGGTCGTCCTCCATCCAGTGCCGTTTCGCGCCGGGTATCCGCTCGACCGCGAACTCCCCGTGCTCGAAAGGCACATCGCCGTCCTGCGTGCCGTGGATCAGCAAGGTCGGAGCCGCAATCCGCTCCAGAGGCAGACCCCGCCGGGCTTGGGCCGCGTCGTTGTCCGTGCCCGGCCAGCGTTCCTGGTAGGGGAACGTCGTCGCGAACATCGCTTCGAAGAACGCCCGCACGTGCGGCGTGCTCATGATGTACGAGACGCGCCCCGCCTGCTGCTCCTTGGTGAAGGTGCTGGTCTCGTCCAAGGTTCCCGCGACGACGGTCTCCAACGACGCCTGCGCCGTCAGCAGGGCGAGCTTTTGGCCGACGGCGTTCATGAACGTTCTCCGCAGCGGCGAGCCCGGATTGGCGGGCCGCGGCTTGCTCACTCCGCCGATGGAGATCAATCCCCAGACCCGATCCGGATGGCGTGCGGCGAAGGTGTAGCCGACCGGGCTCCCGGCCGAGACCGCGAGGACTCCGACCCGGTCGATGCCGAGGTCATCCAGCAGCGCGGCGAGCAAGTCGGCCTGCTCCTCGTTGGTCCGGCCACTCTCCAGCGGTGTGCCGAGGTACCCCGGCCGCGAAGGGCTCAGGACCCGGAACCCGTCATTCCGCAGCCAACTGGCGAACAGCCGCCCCTGGTCGGCTCCGCCGAGTCCGGCGTGAACGGACAGCAGCACCGGACCTTCCGTCCCGGACAGGTCGTACTCGATCGGGCCCAGCCGCGTCACGGCCGTCCGCAGATCGATCCGGACACCGGGGAGGAGTGCCCGGCGCGGATCGGTGTCGATGCCGCCGTCCCACAGGAGAAGCGCGACGACCCCCGCGATCGGCACCCCGACCAGCACGGCAAGCACCCACACGGCGATCTTGACGACTCTTCGCTTCCGCATCGCTTCGGCACCCCTCCGGTGTCCGGGCTCGGTTCATGGTGGCGTCCGGCGGCGTGCCGAGACGCGATGTCTCACGTGGTCACCGCTCAATGGTCGTCCAGCCCCTGCACGGTCGGCGTCCCACCAGGGGATACTTCGCTCGTACGACTCCGGGACGAGGAATCTGGCGAGCTACCGCCGCGGGAGTAGAGCCGCATGGTGATCGACCCCGACGTGATCGTCATCGCTCCTCCCGGCCGCTCTCGGCGAGGATGCCGGGTGGGTCGGCGCGGGCCTGGAAGTCTGTCCCACCTCGGCCAGGGCCGGCAGATCGAGCAGGTCAATCAGTGGGTCGGCGACGGTGACGCGCTCCAGTCGGAGGGCGAGCACGTCGATCAGGGACGATGGCGCGTGAACGCCTTGGGCTGCGTCTCTGCCGGACGGTCTTACATCGTCGCGGTCCGAATTCGCGATCTAGGCGGTGCGTGGTCGCGAACGTATGATTGCGTTCGGCGTATGGAGATCACAGGAAGGCGGGCCTGTGAAACAGTCGGTTGGCGGACCCGCCAGGACGATTCCCTCGGGCATATGGGTGCGCGTTTCCCCGGGCACGGCGCGGCTTTCACCGATAGGGGATCTCGTGGTGTTCCGCGACAGTGGAAGCAGCGCGTGGGGACGTGGCTATCCGGCGGCGGACGACGCGCGGTCGTGTGCCGCTGCGGAGTGGGCGGCGACCGCCCGCGCCGTCGTGGCTCGCGCGCTGGAGCCGGGTGGCGGCATCGCCCGGCCGGCCGGCCGGGAACGGTCCCCGCGAGCTACAGGGAAGGGAATGCTCGCCGAGGTGGTGGGTGATGGAGTGCTCGCCGTGCTCATCCGGAACGTGCTCCACCGCGCGTGTGGGCGATTATCCGGTGGCGGTTCGCCCGTCCGGCACCCCGCCGTCGGCCCGGCAGGACCTCCCGACCTGATCATCGAGACGTCCGGGACCGCTGTCGCCGTGAGCGATGCGCTGGAGCGTGTGGGCGCGCTCGGCACGGTCGTCTTGGCCGCGCCGCCGGTCACTTCCGTCATGATGGTGCGCACATATGCCGACGTCCACCGTCGCGGGCTCAGTGTGGTCGGCGTCCCCTGGACCGGGCCCGAGCCTGACCCGCCTCAGGAGCACGACGCGCTGGCGGCGGCCGCGCTGGAGCACCTGCGTCCGTGGAACGAGCGGTGAGCCCGACCGTCGCGTTCTTCTTCAAGGCACGCCACGGGTTCGGACACGTTCGCCGTACGGTCCTGATCGCCGACGAGCTGCGCCGACTCGCGCCGGACTCGGAGATCTTCCTGGTGGGACAGGTACGGTCGCTGCTTCCCCTGCGCGGCACGCCGCACCGGGTGATCAGTTTTCCGCACATGCACCGGCTGCCCAGCGACGCCATGGAGACAGCGCTCCGCGACCTGCTGAACAACGTGATCGCGGAGATCCGGCCGGATCTGATCGTCGAGGACACCTTCCCCGATCGCAACCATCTTTTCCTGCCCGCGGCCAGGGAGGTGCCGAAGGTCCTGGTCCTGCGGAAGATGAGCGGCATCTTCTTCGAGCGCATGCGCCGGCGCGGCGAGCTGAGCCACTACGACCGGATCCTCGTCGCGCAGAGCTGGGCCGACTTCGCCATGACCGGCCATTCACCTGACAGCCTCCTGCTGGCCGAGCATTCCGCGCGCTTCCGCTTCCTCGGGCCGGTGTTCCACAGCCCGCCCCCCTCGGAGATCGCTTTCGTCAGGCGTGTGTACGGCCGGCAGCCGCTGGTCGTCGTGGCCGCGGGCGCGGGCGGCGACACCGGTAACCAGGGGTACGTGGAACGGCTCTTCACGAGTATGTCGGCGGTCGCCGCCCGATTTCTCGACCGGGCGGTGCCGGCGCGCTTCATCCTCGTCACCGGTCCCTACTATGACGGCGTGGCGCCGCCGGCGCTGCCCAACGTCACCACCGTGCCCTACGAACCGTCGCTCGCCGCCCTGCTCCACGCGGCGAAGGTCGCCGTCATCCGGCCCGGGTTCAACTCGCTGCACGAGGCCGTCTCCGGACCCGCCAGGGTCGTGCTCGTACCGGGCCACAACACCGCCGAGGACCAGTGGGGTGATGCGCGGCGGCTCTCGGCCGCCGACGGCATCGACGTCACCCACCACAACGACGTGGACGGGCTCGAGACGCTCGTCCTCGCGGGCCTCGCGGCGCCGCCCCGGGTGCCGTCGGGAACGCCCCGGCCTGCCCAAGGGGAGCTGGCGGCCGCGCTGCTGGAGGAGGCGGGCCGACACTCCGTCCCCTGGACGCCCGGACCGCAGGGAAGGGTGTTCCTGCTCGTCGGCGGCCTGGGCACCGCCGACAGGCACGCCACGGCGGAGGCCGCCCTGCCAGGGGCGGCGCGCGTCGGCGCGCATGTGTCCGTGTTCGACCCCACCCTGCTCGACGCACGGCCCTTGGAGGCGAACCCGCCGGGATCCGCCGGGCCGACACAGGGAACGCTCCTGCTGCTGGACGCCGGACCCGACATCGATGTGACCCCTGCGTCGCTGCACGCGCGGGGCGTTCGAGTGGTGTTCCTGCCGGACCGCGATGACTACGACGACCAGGCGGGACCGCACCAGGACGACTGGCTGCGCGGACATCCGCCGCCCGGCCACGGCCTGCTGCCCGTCCGCCTCCACCACCTCAGGGCCACCGAGAGCCGGCCCGGCGAGTTCCCCTACCGGGTGGAACGGCTGCGCGAGCGCTCACCGCTGCCCGCCGTCTACCTCGACGTTTCGGCGATCGCCTCGTCAGAACGGCTCCGTGTCTACCTGCAGGACCTGGCTGCCTGGCTCGCGGCCAGCGGCCTGACGCTGAGCGGGCTACGCGACTTCGTCAGCAGAGCGGCGACCGTACGGCTGATGGGAGGGACGACATCATGAACGGCGGGACCAACGCCGAGGAGCAGCACGTCATCGCACGCGTGAATGTGCGCTCGGCCGACCAGCCGATCGCCGAACAGGCCGCCCGTATCGTCGGCGGATTGCGCCGCGGCGCCTACGACGTGGTCGACGTGGCCCTGCTGGACGACCACCGGTTCGAGACCGTCGGCTTCCGCCACGGCTTGGGAGGACAAGCCCCGGCAGAGTGCCTGCACGACGTGGTGGCCTGGCGAGCTCGGGCGTGCCCGGACGCCCTGGCCGTGGTGGCGGGCACACGCAGGCTGACCTACAGCCAGGTGGACGCGTGGGCGCGGGCGCTGGCGGGGCGGCTCCGGGAGCTCGGGGTCGGACCCGAGGCACGGGTCGTGGTCTGCCTGCCGCGCTCGCCCGAGCTGGTGGTGGCGGCGCTGGCCGTGCTGAAGGCCGGTGGCGTGTACGTGCCCGTCCACCCCGGCGAGCCGGAGCAGCGGCTCAGATTCGTCATCGAGGACACCCAGGCCGCGGCCGTGGTCACGATGCGCGGCGCAACGGTCCCGGCGCCCATCCCGGTGGTAGGCGTCGACGAATCGGGGCCGCTGGACGAGGCGGCCGTCGGGGTGGCGCCGGACAACCTGGCGTACATCATGTACACCTCCGGCTCCACCGGGATGCCGAAGGGTGTCATGGTGCCCCACCGGGCGGCGTTGAACTATCTGTGGGAGATGGGCGTCGGCTGGCGGCTCGGGCCCGGTGACGTGACGCTTCAGCTCGCGCATCCCTCCTTCAGCGCCTCCATCCGCGATCTGCTCGGCCCGCTGCTGCACGGCGCGGCCGTCGAGGTGCCGACCGACGAGCAGGTGAAATCCCCCGGCTACCTCGTCGAGCGGCTCACCGGCGGGGTGACCTGCGTGCTCTCGTGCCTTCCCAGCCTGCTGCGCGCCGTGCTCGGCGCCTGGCCGGACAGGGCCACGACCACGCTGCGCCTGGCCCTGGTCATCAGCGAGCCCTTCGCACCGGATCTACTCGCCCTCACGCGCCGCCGCTGGGGTCCCGACGTGCGGCTGGTGCACCAGTACGGTCTCACCGAGTGTGCGATGACCTCGCTGTGGTGGGAGTGCGGCGGCGAGCCGATGGGCGCGAAAGTGCCGATCGGCCTGCCGATCCCGAACGTCACCGCGCACATCCTGGACGACCGGCTCCATCCCGTCCGGCCGGGCGAGGTCGGCGAGTTGTACATTGGTGGGGCGGGGCTGGCCAGGGGCTACCTCAACAGTCCTGCTCGCACGGCGGAGAAGTTCCTCGCGGCTCCGCCCGGGGTGCCGGGCGAGCGGCTGTTCAGGACCGGGGACCTGGCCAGGCACGGTCCCGGCGGAGTGATCGAATTCGTCGGCCGCAAAGACCACCAGGTGAAGGTACGCGGCTTCAGAGTCGAGCTGGGCGAGATCGAGCTGGCGCTCGGCGCGTACGAGCAGGTCCTGGAGAGCGCGGTCACCCTGGCGGAGGTGAACGGCACGTCCCAGCTGGTGGCCTACGTGGTCCCCGCCGAGGGAGCGGCGCTCACGCCCGCCCTGCTACGCGGATTGCTCCGCGGGACGCTGCCGGGTCACCTGGTCCCCGCCCGGTACGTGATCCTGGACGCGCTGCCGCGGACCACGAGCGGCAAGATCGACCGCGGTGCGCTCGCACCACTCGATCGCCATCGGCCGGACCTCGGCGTCACCTATACGGCGCCGCGCGATGGCGTCGAGCGGGTACTGGCCGACATCTGGTGCGATGTGCTCCACGTGGACCTCGTCGGGATCCACGACGACCTCTTCGACCTGGGCTGCGACAGCCTTCTGCTGATCGCGGCGTTGGCGCGGATCCGGGCGCGTCTCGGCGCTGACGTCCCCGTGGACGTGGCCTTCCACCAGCCGACTGTCGCGGCCATGGCGGAGCGGATCCGGGAGAGGCCGCCCGCGGGGCCCCCGCAGGAGGAGCCGCCCGTGCCGGACGGACCGGGGTCTCCGCTGACGCATGCGCAGCGGCGGTTGTGGTTCGTGGAACAGCTGTCGCCTGGGAGGCCGCTCTACACGGTCGCCGCGGCTTGGCGGTTGCGGGGCGCCCTCGACGTGGCGGTGCTGCAGCAGGCCGTCGACTGGCTCGTGGCGAGGCACGACTCGCTGAGAACGGTCTTCACCGAGGACGGAGCCGCCGCGGTGGTGAAGGACGACCTGCGCGTGGCCGTACAGCCGCATCCGGCGGAGGCCGCCGAAGACGTGGCGGCGCTCGTGGACGGAGCGGCGCAGCGGCCGTTCGACCTGGCGACCGGGCCGCTCCTCCGTGTCGCGATGTTCCGGCTGCGGCCGGAGACGCACGTCCTGCTGCTGACGGCTCATCACATCATCATCGACGGCCGCGGCATGGATGTGCTGCTCGACGAGTTCGCTCACGCGTACACCAGGATGCTGGAGGGCGAGGAGCCCGCGCTGCCGCCGCCTCCCGCGCGGCAGGCCGACCTGCCCGTGCGGGAGGCGGCGATGGAGTACTGGCGCGGACGGCTGGCTGGAGCGCCGCCGCTGACGGGGATGCCGTTCGAGCGCCCGCGCCGGGCCGTGCCGGGCGTCGAGGGGGCGCTGCTCCGCACCCGCATGCCGTACCGGCTGGCCGACGATCTGGAAAAGCTGGCACGGCAGGCGGGCGCGACGTTCTTCATGGCCGGGTTGGCCGGCTGGGCCGCGCTGCTGTCGCGGTGGAGCGGGCAGGACGACCTGGTCATCGCCGTCCCGGTGGCGGGGCGGGACAGGTTGGAGGACGAGCGGCTGGTCGGCTGCCTGATGAACATGCTTCCCATCAGGGTGGACCTGACCGGCGCGCCGTCCTACCTGGCGCTGCTCGAACGGGTGCGGGCGGCCGTGCTGTCGGCGCTGTCTCACCGGGAGACGCCGTTCGACAGGCTGGTCGGGGAGGTGGCGCGCGGCGGCCGGGGCCGCCCGCTCGCCGAGGTGCTGTTCGACGTGGAACGCGAGCCGCCGCCGCTCCGCCTGCCGGGACTCCAGGCGAGCAGGCTGGACGTGCACACCGGCACCGCCAAGTCGGATGTGTCCCTGACCCTGCGGCGCGGCGCGGCTTCCCTGGAATGCCGCCTCGAGTACGACACGGCGCTCTTCGACGAGGCCATGATGGGTCCTCTGGCCGAGCAGGTCGAGTCCGTGCTGGCCGCAGTCGTCGCCGATCCGCACCGGCCGGTGGCCGAGCTGCCCCTGCTGACGCCGGGAGAGCGGGAGCGGCTCGCCGCCGAATGGACCGGCACGGCGATGCCGTACCCGGAACAATGCCTGCACGAGCTGGTGGCCACGCAGGTACGTGCCCGTCCCGGCGCGGTGGCCGTCGAAGGGCCCGACCACCGGCTGACCTACCGCGAGCTCGACGAGTGGGCGCGGGCGCTGGCGGCGCGGCTTCGCGAGCTCGGGGTGGGGCCGGAAACGCGGGTCGGGGTTTGCGTGCCGCGCTCGGCCGAGATGGTCGTATCGGTGCTCGCGGTGCTGATGGCGGGCGGCGCCTACGTGCCGCTGGACCCCGCCCACCCGGCAGACCGGCTGACCCGGCTGATCGCCAGGACCGGTGCGGCAGTGTGCCTGGCCAAGCCGGGACTCGCCGAGCTGTCGGTTCCGATGGTCGACCCGGCGGCGTACCGGGCGGCGGCCGAGTCGCCGCTGCCGGAGGTGGGCGTGGACGGGCTGGCCGCCGTTTACTTCACCTCCGGTTCCTCGGGCGAGCCGAAATGCGTGCAGATCACTCATCGCAACTGGGTGAATCGGATCGTGTGCATGGGGCGGGACCACCGCCTGGACCCGGGCGAACGCGTGCTGCACAAGACGACGCTCTCCTTCGACGACGCCGCGGTCGAAATCTTCTGGCCGCTGACGTCAGGAGGGTGCGTCGCCGTGCTGGGCGCAGGCGACGAGCGCAGCCCGGCGTCGATACTCGAGGCCGCCCGTGCGCACCGGGCGCGCCATCTGTTCCTGGTGCCGAGCATGTTGTCGCCGATCGTCACGCAGGCGGAGCGCGGCCCCGAGATCCTGAGCGGGCTCAGAACCGTCTTCACCAGCGGTGAGCCGCTCACGCCCGCCCTGGCCAGGCGGTTCTACGAAGTGGCGGGGAGCCGCGGGCCGCGCCTGGTCAACCACTGGGGAGTGACCGAGGCGGGCATCGACTCAACGGCCTACGCGTGCACACCCGACGACGGTCACAGGCG
This sequence comes from Nonomuraea turkmeniaca, assembly GCF_005889735.1. Classification (GTDB taxonomy): domain Bacteria; phylum Actinomycetota; class Actinomycetes; order Streptosporangiales; family Streptosporangiaceae; genus Nonomuraea; species Nonomuraea turkmeniaca. The sequence goes on along the minus strand of NZ_VCKY01000035.1, from coordinate 31,495 downwards.
GCAGGTGCCGATCGGCCAGGCGATCGGGAACGTACGCGTCCACGTGCTCGACGCGGCCATGCGCCCGGTCCCCTTGGGCGTGGTGGGCGAGCTGTACGTGGGCGGGGCCGGTGTCGGCCGCGGCTACCTCGGGGAGGCGCGGCTCACCGCCGAACGTTTCCTCCCGGACCCGTACGCCGCCGTGCCAGGCGCGCGGCTCTATCGCACCGGAGACCTGGTCAGGCGGCTGCCAAGTGGCGACTTGGAGTTCATCGGCCGCCAGGACCACCAGGTCAAGGTGCGGGGGAACCGCGTCGAGCTCGGCGAGGTCGAGGCCGCTCTGGAGAGCTTCACCGGGGTACGACGGGCGGTGGCGGTGGTGAAGCCGGAGGCCGGCCGCCCCTTGGACGGCGAAGGAGCCGGCGACCGCGGAAACGAGCTGGTGGCCTATGTCGTGCCCACCGCGGGTGGCGACGTGCGGATCGCCGACCTGCGAGCCCACCTCAGGGCACGCGTCCCCTCCTACATGGTGCCCAACGCGTTCGTCGTGCTGGACTCGCTGCCCACCTTGCCCAGCGGCAAGGTGGACAGGGCCGCGCTCCCGGACAGGGACGGCTCACGACCCGAGCTGGAGTCGGCTTTCGTGGCGCCCCGTACTTATCAGGAGGAGGTTCTGGCCGGGTTGTGGCGCGAGATTCTCGGGATCGAGCGGATCGGCGTGCACGACGACTTCTTCGACCTGGGCGGCCACTCGCTGCGCGCGGCGGTCCTCGCGGCCAGGATCGAGGCCGCATTCGATGCGCCGGTCCCCCTGCGGGCGTTTCTGGAGCATCCGACCATCGAGGCGCTGGCGCGCCTGGTCACTGGACAGGAGGCGGCTCTTCCGCATCGGCCTCGGTGACCGCGGGCTGCGCGTGGCCGTCCAGGGTCCACCGGAGCGTCACCTTGAGGTTCGCCTCGGCACTGGTGTTCGCGATCACGACGCCGGCCTGGGTGGCCAACTTCACCGCGAACTCCACCGTGACCTCGCTCGGCGGCTGGGCCAGGTGGCGCATGCGGCCGACGACGGCTCCCGCGGCCGTCTGCAGCCGGTTGATCGCCATGTCGAAACTTTCCGTCGCGGCCGAGGCCACGTCGTGCAGCCGCCCCGCAGCCACGACTCCGCCGCGCGGCTCGTGTTCGGCCTCCACAATGAGCACGGTCCCGTCCGGCAAGGGCACCTCGACGAAGTCGCGCACCGGCAGCCTCCTTTGATGGGGGAATTCGTCAGGACGCGGTCACGCGCAACGTCCAGCGGACCTCACCGTCCGGGGGGATGATGCCCGCCCGGCCCGGTTCTGCCCGGATCAGCCCCGCACGTGCGCCGATCATCGGCTCGACGCCGATCGACCGGTACGGCTCCGCCTGGGGCCAACCGCCGAGATTGCGCCAGACCGCGATGGCGGTCGGCTGGTTCGCGACTGTCAGCCTCATCGTGAGAGCGGAGGCGCCATCGCGGATCGTCGCCGCATCCAGCCCTGCCAGCATGAGGAACGTCACGGACCCGTCGTCGCGCCCGAAGCCGCTCATGTCGACGCCGTCCGCCAACGGCCAGCGGGCGGTGTAGTCGGCGTCGTCCGTGCTGACGTCCATCGGGTGCCCTTCCGGCAACTGGAGCCTGGCCTCGTACGACAGGTCGAGCAGGGCGTGCGCGGCCCAGATGAAGCGGCGTCCCGGCGTGCCGCGGAGCACGTAGGAAGCCGTCAGCATGGCGCCGTCGGTGACGATCGCGCGGTGGAGCCGGTATCCGTCGCCCCGCACGGTGAGACCGTCGCCGTCCGGATCCCAGGGGCGCGACCACACGTCGCCGTGGTCAGGTTCGCCGGCGACGGTGGGGAAGCACTCCTCGAGACCGCCCGCGTCCACGAAGGGGTCACCGGGGCGCACGCGAGCACGTTCCGGGGCGTGCCGGCGCCACAGCCACTCCTTGCCGTCCGGGCCGCGCAGCGACGTCCACCTGCCGCCGTGCCCAGCGTCCACACGCACCTCGATGCCGCTCATGGGGCTGCCTCCCGGCTCGGGTTCATCGGATTTCCCACGCCACTTCGAAGGCCCAGGTCGGGCCGTCAGGGAAGTCGTCGGCGGAGCCGCCGGCCAGGGCGGCGACCTGGCTGCGGTAGCGGCCGATCGCGGCCCGCTTGCCCGCTCGGGCCCGCTCGTCGAGCCGGCAGACCAGTGGTCTGCCGGCACCAAGGCCGTCGAGCTGCGCATGCCACCAGCCGTCCACGTCCAGGGGCCCGTCCGGCCGGCCCGCTGCCACCCAGGGCGGCCAGCCGAAGCGGGCGGCGTAGGGCAGGTCGGCGTAGAGCATGCGTCGCATGCCCGCCGTCACCGCCAGGGCGGCGTCGCGTGCGGCGATGTGGTCGGGGTGCCCCCCGATCCCGGCGGGAATCCAGACCTCCGCCGCAGAGGTGACCGCGACGATCGCGGCCTTCAGGGCCTCACGTAGAGCGACCCCGTCAACGGGGCGACCGTCCCGGTGTGACGCGCCGACGAAGTCGAGATGCGCGGGCAGGCATCCGGCCAGTGCCAGCGCGGCCTTGTCCTCGCGCCTCCGTTCGACGGCGCGGGCGATGGGATCGTCGCAACCGGTCAGCCGGTCCCAGGGCGAGGGCCGTGCCTCCGGCCCGGGAACGCCTGCGAAGACGGTGATCACCGCCTGCGCGCCCGGTCGCGTGAGAACGTGCCAAGCCGACAGCACCGCGTCGTCCGGATGAGGCGAGACGATCACCGCCGGGTCCGCGTCGCCCACCCCGCCTCCGCCTGTTGTGCCGCCGGTTTCCCGGCCCTATCGTCGATCTCGATGGACATCATCGACGCCGTCTCGCCGCCCATCCTTCATGCATCAGACTTCGTCGGTCAATACACGTGGTACGACGATGGCTGGCTCGGCCGTCTCCGACTGGAGGCGGCCGAAGGAAAGCTCCCGCTGCGCGGGTCGTATTTCAGTTATCGGTTTCAGTCCGAGCACGAGGTGACGGCCGCTTTCGGCGGTGAGCGGCCGCACGAGATACGGCTCGGCATTCACGATTTCAACGGCCTCGACACCCAGGAGTTCACCGGTTATCTGTTCGCCGCGCGCAAGAATGCGATCGCGGGGGTCACCTATTGGCGGCAGGAGCGTTACGCGTTCTTCGGCAAGAAGGCGGCGCCGCGGTTGCTCCCGGTCTTTCGCCGGGGCGAGGTGACGCCGGGAGACTTCGCGGGCGCGTTCTCGGTGCACTGGGACGGTGGCCGAGCCGCGCTGGTCATCGATCTGGTGAACGGGCGGCGGCTCGGCGGCGTGTGGCGACAGGTGGGTGCCGGGCGACGCGTGGTCTCCGGTGAGGTCGACGCCGACGATTCGCTCCTGGTCAGGCTCTCCATCGGCGCGCCCGAGGACAACGTGCGGCTGACCGGCTCTCTTTTCTCCCGTCCGAAGCACGCCGTCGCGGGCTGGATCGACACCCGGAGCACCAGGGTCGGCTGCTATCTGATCCGCTACGGCTGACCGCCATGAGACGCGATTTCAGCGAATCCGTGGTCCGCGTGCTCGATCCTCTGGGGCGCACGGCGGGTGCGGGCTTCGTGATCTCAGCCGGCGAGCTGGTCCTGACGTGCGCTCACGTGGTCATCGGCGCGAGGTCGGGGCCAGGCCAGGAGGTCGACATCGGCGTGGGGGCGTCGGTCGTCCGCGGTCTGGTGCTGGCGGACTCGTGGCGCGATCCCGCCACGGCCGACTTGGCCGTGGTCCGGCTGGAGACCGCCGTCGATGTGCCGCCTCTGGCCTTGTCGTCGTCTGCGGGGGCGATAGGGGCCGACTTCGCCACGTTCGGCTACCCGGACGCGTCTCCCACGCACGGATTGCGGGCCACGGGCGTGGTGCTCGGCCCGGTGTCCGAACCGCTCGGCGGCTCCCCGCTGATCCAGCTCGGCCGGAGCAATGACGTGACGACGGGGTTCAGCGGCGGTCCGGTGATCGACCTGTCCACCGGCATGGTCATCGGGATGATTCGGCAGATCCTCAGCGAGGACCGATACGGCAGGCAGTCGGGCGTCGCCCTCGCCACCCCTGCGGAGGGGCTGCGCGAGGCGTGGCCGCCGCTGTGGCTCACCGACGTGTGCCCCTACCGGCCGCTGGCTCCCTTTGAGGAGGCCGACGCGCGCTTCTTCTTCGGCCGGGAGGCCTTCGTCCGCAAGATGGTCGGCCGCCTGCGCCGGCAGCCGCGCTTCCTCGCGGTCATCGGTCCCTCGGGCAGCGGCAAGTCGTCCGCGGTCAGGGCCGGGCTCATCCCTGAGCTGAGGGAAGGGCGGGTGCCCCGACTGGCGGGGTACGACGTCGTTGTCGGCCGGCCCGCTGACCTCGGCGCGCTGGAGGGTGCGCTGCCGGGATTCGCCACCGACCTGCCCGCCGCCCTCCGGGCCCGGCCGCAGGGCGTGGTGCTCGTGCTCGACCAGTTCGAGGAGCTGTTCGTGGCCGTGCAGGAGCCCGAGCGGAGCAGGTTCGTCGCGCAGCTCGGGCGGCTGCTCGAGCAGGAGGTGGACGCGACCCTCGTTCTGGTGATGCGCGACGACTTCTACAGCCGCCTGGCCGGCGCCGCTCCCGAGATCATGGACTGGGTCGAGCGGGGACTGGTCAACGTTCCCTCGTTCCTGGGCAGGGACGAACTGATCGAGATCGTCACGCGGCCCGCCGAGGCGGTGCGGCTCCGCTTCGAGCCGGGACTGGCGGAGGCCATCGTGGACGACGCCATCCGCGCCGCCGTAGCGGGCCGGCCACGTGAGCCCGGACTCGATGAGCCGGAGGAGCCGCGGGCGAGCGGCACGGTGCTGCCGCTGCTGGAGTTCGCGCTCGGCGACCTATGGAAGCTGCGCCGCGACGGCGTCCTGCTGTGGGACGTCTACCGCGACATCGGAGGCGTTACCGGAGGCTTGGCGAACTGGGCAGAGGACGCCTACCGGGCGTTGCCCGCCGCGCTGCGCGAGACGGCGCGGCAGGTCTTCACCGACCTCGTCCACCTGGGTGATGAGCTGCAGGGCATTCCCGACAGCCGGTGGCAGCGACGTGTCTCCGAGTTGGTGCGCGCTCCCGACAGGGCAGCAGCCACGCAGTCGGTGATCGCGGCCTTCGCCGACCGGCGGCTGCTGGTCACCGCCGCAGAGGGGCCTGATCGCGAGGAGACCGTCGAGCTGATTCACGATGTGCTCCTGCGCGAGTGGGGGCGGTTGCAGGGCTGGCTGAAGAGCGGCCGCGAGTTCCTGGTGTGGCGGCAGGAACTGGACCGTCAGGTGCGGGCCTGGCGCGCCGACCCGTCCGGCGGTGAACATCTGCTGCGCGGCGCCGGCCTCGCCGCGGCCCGCGTCCACTTGGAGCGCAGCGGCGAAGAGCTGAGCGCGGACGAGCGAGCGTTCATCGAGACCAGCAGCGAGGTGTGGGAGGCGGAGGAACGGGAGCAGCGTCTCCTGAAGGAGACGGCGAAACGGCATGAGCGCTCCCAGCTGGAACGGGCGCTGCGCGAGCGCGCCTCCCAGGTGATGGGGCTCCTCCCGGTGGAACCGGCCAGTGCTCTGGCCTTGGCCGTCCGTACCCTGTCGGCCAACCTCGCGGACCTGCCGGGCGAACCGCCGCTCAGCGACGTCGCCGCCGCGCTCCGAGTGGCGACGTCACGTTCGCGTGAGCGCCGGGCGCTGGCGGTCGGAGCGGCGCTACGGGCCGTCGCGATCGCCCCCGACGGCCGCCTCCTGGCCGGCGCGGGCGATGACCGGCTCGTACGCCTCTGGACCCGCGAAGGCCGGCCGTACGGTGAACCGCTCACGGGCCATGACGACGCCGTGAACGCCCTGTGCTTCAGTCCAGACGGCCGTCTGCTGGCAAGCGCGGACGACGAAGGGCTGGTACGCCTGTGGACCCGCGAAGGCCAAGTTCACGGCGAGCCACTCGAGGCCTACGACGAGAGCGTCAACACGTTGTGCTTCAGTCCTGACGGCGGCCTGCTCATCGCCGGCGGGGACGGCGGCATCGCCCTGTTCAGCCTGGGGGAAGGCGAGGTGGTGCGGTTGGATCGTGTCGCGTCAGCCCTCGCCGTCAGCCCGGCCGACGGCCTCATGGTCGCCGGGACGCCGGAGGGCGGCATCGGCCGCTGGGAACTGCCGGACGGTTCTCACGGCTGGGACCCGCACATGCGCTCACTCGACGGGGACATGGCCAGGGCCGCCCACGACGACTTCGTGAGCGCGCTCGCCTTCAGCCCCATGGGTGGGACGCTGGCCAGCGCAGGAGGCGACGGCGCGATCCGGCTGTGGACGGTCGGTCCCCGCTCCATGCTGCCGCGTGGCGCGCCGCTGTCCGGGCACGAGGGTTTCGTCACCGCGCTGGCGTTCGGGCTCAACGGCGACTTCCTGGTCAGCGGCGGCCAGGACGCCACGATCAGGATCTGGGACCCCTACGCCAGGAGACAAGTCGGCGAGCCGTGGGCAGGCCACGCCGACGCTGTGACCACTGTCGCGGCGTCGCAGGACGGCACGCTGATCGTCAGCGGCGGGCTGGACGGCACCGTGCGGCTGTGGGACTGGCTCGAGCGGCAGACCGAGCCTCGGGCATCCGGCAGATCGAGCGCTGTCGAGGTGGCTCGCCGCTGGGACGCGGGTGGGCTCCAAGCCCGCCCCGCCTGGCGGGTGCACCGTGAGTTCATCCACGACATGGCCGTCAGCGCCGACGGCAGGGTGATCGCGACGGGCAGCGACGACAGGACCCTGCGCCTGTCCGGTCTCGACGGCGCCTTGGTGGCCGAACCCTACGGGGAGCACGGCGGAAGCGTCAGAGGGGTGGCCATCAGTCCCGACGGGCGGCTCGCGGTCAGCGCCAGCAGCGACACGCTGGTCCGCCGGTGGAGCGCCGGGGGTCTTGAAGGGCTGCCGTTCGACGGGCACACCGCTCCGGTCAACGCGGTCGCCTTCCACCCCGACGGGTCGCTGCTCGCCAGCGCGTCCGACGACGGCTCCGTCCGCCTCTCCGACTTGGAGGGGCGCGCGGTCGGAGGGCCGTTCGGCGCCCATGGCGCGCCGGTGACCGCGGTCGCGTTCCATCCCGATGGCAGCCGCGTGGTCAGCGGCGGGCGTGACGGCACTGTGCGGATCTGGGTTCCCCACGGCCGTGACCCGGTCATCACCTGCTCCGGCCATGAGGGCGAGGTGGAGTCCGTGGCGATCTCGCCCGACGGGTCGCTGGTGGTGAGCGGCGCGGGCGACCGCACGGTGCGGCTGTGGGACATCGACGGGCGGCCGGTGGGCGGCCCGTTCATCGGGCACGACGACGAGGTCCGCGATGTGGCCTTCAGCCCCGACGGCACGATGGTGGTGAGCGCGGCGCAGGACGCCACCGTACGCGTGTGGGCCCTCGACGGCACGCCGCTCGGGCCACCGCTGCGCGGCCACGGCGGATGGGTGACCTCCGTGGCCGTCACCCCCGATGGGCGCTACGTGATCAGCGCGGGTATGGACAGCACTCTGCGCCTGTGGGAGCTGGGCACCTGGCGCGACTGGCTGCGCGTCGCGCACGGCCGCCTGCTGGAGCACCCCGAGTTGGGCGACCTGCTGAGCGGCGAGGCAAGGCGCGTGCTCAACGAGCGGTCGTGAAGATCACGTTATCTTGTACTTCTCGCAGAAGTAGGGGCACTCCTTGTCGACGCAGACCGACGGGTCCTCACGGCGTTCGAACCAACCCTCCGCGACGTTGCCGATCAGGTCGGCGGGTCCGCAGCGGTATATCGCGGCATCGGGCATGATACGGACGAATCGATGTCCCGCCCCGCACATGACGCCGCGGTAGTCCGGCCGATCATGCAGGAACAGTGGGCCGTCCATGAACGGGTTGACCGAAGGCGGCTCCTTCCTCGCGGCGAACTGCGTGGCGTAGTGATCGGCGGCGCGGCGGGCGTAGGCGAGGAACAGCCGGCGTTGGTCGTCGGTGTAGTCGCGGGGATAGGTCCGGCCCTCATATGGTCCCCGTAACGCCTTCGGGATCAGCGTGACGCCCCGATCGGCATATTCCTGCCACATTTCACCAAATGTCGGGAATAGCCGTGGATCCATGACGACGGATGCGAAAACCGGGAATCCTGCGTTCTTGAATAACATGACGTTCTCGATGAAGCGGCCCCGCCCCGATTTCAGGGCTCGCTGTTCCTCATGGACCCCGCAATGGACGAAGTCGACGTGTTCCGGGTCCACCGTCTCGGTGAACGCCCGTATACGCGGCGAATCGGCGTTCGTGTTGATGCTGATGTAGTGCCGCCGGGTCAGAGATTGGCACAGTCGGAGGAAACCCGGATACATGAACGGTTCGCCACCGGTCAGGTGTAGCAGCCAGACGAGCCCCGTTCCTTCGAAGAACGAGGCCAGCCGGTCCACTGTCGCAGGAGTGGAGATCTTCGCCCCCAGCGCGTCCACGTCCCAGAAGCAGTACGCGCAGCGGTAGGCACAGGTGCTCATCAGCACCCAGTCGGCCTCGATGTCGTAGGGCGGCTCGTAACTGACCTCGGACCAAGGCACGAAGGTGGCCCGTTCAGCGGGGGTCGGAGTCCTCATTACTCGATGAGAAGCGCATTCGGCGAGTGTGGCAAGGCTCAGACCACACGACGCGTCACACCGCGTGCGGAGCGGCGGGATCGGGAGCGCCCTGGGACGGCGTCGCCGCCTCCATCACCGAGGCCAGGGAGACAGGACGCCCCGACGCCGCCGAGCCGTACGCAGCCTCGATCATGGCCTGCACGGCGATCCCGTCGCCGATCTCGACATCTGGTCGCTCGCCGCGCCGCACCGCCACCGCGAACCGGTTCACGGCCAGCGTCTTGAGCTCCACTGCTGAAGGCTGATACGACGGCGATTCCCCAGGGCCCGTCTCGGCCGGTCTCACGTCCTCTGCGGCGAGCAGCGATGTGGCCGACATCCGCGGCAGGACCTCCACGTGACCCGCCTTGCCCCAGACCCGCAGGGCGGAGCCGGGTCCCCCCACGACGCTCGCCGACCCGACCAAGGTCGCGACGGCGTCGCCGAACCGGACCATCAAGCTCACCAGATCTTCCACCTCGGGCGCGACGTCCGAGGGCAGCGTCCGCGCGAACACGTCGTCGGCTTCGCATCCCAGCAGGAAGCGGAGCACGTCGAGGTGGTGGATCACGTTCATCATGAGGAAGCCGCCGCCGGCGCGGGCTCTGGACATTCTCCAGGTGGACGTGACGCGGTGGCTGAACCCACCGTAAAAGTAGGAGGGCGGCTTGTCGATCAGGTAGGTCGAGACCGCCCCCGTCGGTGCTCCGAGCAGACCGGCGCGGATCGCGGCCGCCGCGCTCCTGACCCGGCGGTCGAGGCGCAGGGGGAAGAGCATCCCCAGCGTGCCCGTCGCCGCTCGCGCCGCGTCGGCGACGCGCAGCGCCGACGGCAGATCCACCGCCACCGGCTTCTCCAGCAGGACGTGTTTTCCCGCGTCCAGCGCGGCGACGGCCAGCGGCTCGTGCATGTCATGCGGCGTAGCGACGATCACCGCGTCGACGTCGCCCCGCTCAAGGAGCTCGGTCATGGAGGCGACGGCGCGCCCGCCGCAATGCCTCGCGACATCCTCGGCCAGGCGTCTGACGGGGTCATAGCAGGCCACCAGCTCCGCCTGGTCCGCGCCGGCCACGGCCTGGCCGTTGGTCATGCCGATGTCACCGCATCCGGCCAGGCCGTACCGGAGGGGTTCGACGCGCCCGGACACGGACCGTCGGACGGCGGCGGGTGCGACAGGGGCTTCTCGGCGCCACTCGAAGACGGCTCCCACGAACGACCGATCGGACGCGAGCCTCCTGTACGCCATCGGCGCGTCCCCCGCCGCGTACGGCACGAGCACGTCGGAGAAGGCCAGCCGCCGCCCGGCCAGATGCGCGAAGAACTCGGCGGTGAACTCCGCTGCCGCGTCCTCGGCGAGCGTGGCGATGTGCGCCCCCACCAAGGAAAGCCCACGCTCGTAGAGGGCGCCCGCGGGCATCGGGGCCAGCGACGCGCGCGGCGAACCCAGGACGACCACCCTTCCGCCGTCCGCTGCGCTGGCGACCGCGACCGCGAGTCCTTCCGGCGTGCCGGTCACGTCCAGCACCAGCGGGCAGCCCGCCGCGGTCCCGCTGCCGGCGATCCGGAACAGGGTGCCCTCCTCGCGCCGCGCCGCCCAGGCTTTGGCATCCGACGCGGCCACGGCCAGGCGGAGAGAGGATCCCCGGGCCGCCGCGATCCGGCGCGCGACGATGCCGAGCAGGCCCGCGCCCACGACTGCGACAGGCTCGCCCGGCCGGTACCCGCCCATGGCCAGGCCGTGCATGGCGGTCAGGCCGAGCTGCCAGAGCGCCGCGTCCGCCGCCGTCACTCCCTCGGGAACGGGGTGCGCCGCGCGCGCCGGGACGACGACCCGGCTCTGGTGCGGCGCATCACGCAGCGCGACCCGCGTCCCCTCGGGAAGGCCGGGCGAGGCGGTCGTCACCCTGCCCGCCGCCAGATAGCCCGGGCTGTGCGGGAAGGAGACGTCCGCCGTCGGCAAGCCGAGAAATCGAGCCCGTTCGGTCCCCGAACTGGTCACGCTGACCTCAACGTCGACGGCCACCTCCCCTGGGCCCGGCGCGCCGAGGTCGACGTTCCCGTCGACCTCGGCCATCCCTCGCCGCGGCCACCGGATCGCGCGCACCTCCGCGGACATCTCGCTCGGCCCCTGCAGAGCCGGCCGGGTGTCAGGTGAAGAGGGACGATCCGCTGAGCCGGACATAACGCCTCCGCTGCGTCCTGTGCGGGGCCTCGTGCCGACCGCCGAAACCATCGACGCTCACTTCGCCGTCGCCGTCAAGCCGGCGCTGGGACCCGTGGACTTGCCCGGACACACCACCCGCCGGAAGGCTTTCCGGTGTGTTTGTCCGCCGAAGCGTTGCGGAGCGCTGTCGCCGCGTCATCACGTTCGATTGACGAGGCTCAGAAGGGGAAGGTGCGGTCCTGGTCGCGGACGGTGATCCACTGCAGCTCGCAGAACTCCTCGGCCGCGAAACCGAGCCCGAACCGGCCCCACCCGCTGTCCTTGACCCCGCCGAACGGCATGTGCGGCTCGTCGTTGACGGGCTGGTCGTTGACGTGCACGATGCCGACGTCCAGGGCGGAGGCCAGGCGCAGGCCGCGGCGGCCGTCGCCGGTGATGACGGAGGCGGCGAGGCCGAAGTCGGAGCCGTTGGCCCGGGCGACGGCCTCCTCCGCCGAGTCGACCGCCTCCAGCACCACCACCGGGCCGAACGTCTCGCCCTGCGCGATCTCGGCCTCGTCCGGGACGTCGGTGAGCACGGTGGCCGGGTAGCACGGCGGCGCGGGGACGCCGCCGGCCAGGACGCGGGCCCCGAGCCCGACCGCCTCCTTGACGCGGCGGTCGACGAGGGCCAGCGCCCACTCGTTGATCACCGGGCCGACGACGGTCGCCGGGTCGGCCGGGTCGCCCGTCGGCAGCGCCGCCACTCTCGCCGCGAACCGCGCGGCGAACTCCTCGGCCAGCGGGCGTTCGACGTAGATGCGCCGGGCGCACATGCACACCTGCCCCTGGTGCACGAACGCGCCGTAGGTGGCGGCGTTCACGGCGTACTCGAGGTCGGCGTCGCCCGCCACGATGAGCGGGTTCTGCCCGCTGAGCTGCAGCACCACGCGCTTCAGGCGCCGGCCGGCCTTCTCGGCGAGCCGCCTGCCGGTCGGCGTCGAGCCGGTGAAGTTGATGCGCTTGACGAGCGGGCCGGCGAGCAGCGCGTCGGCGACGGTGGCGGCTTCGCCCGGGGCATGGGTGACGACGTTGAACGCCCCGGCGGGCAGGCCGGCCTCCTGGAGGATCTCCGCCCAGAGCGCGCCTCCCGTGTACGGGGACTCCTCCGACGGTTTCAGCACCACGGTGTTGCCGAGCGCGAGCGGCCCGATGGTCGCCCGTCCGCCGAGGGCGAGCGAGGCGTTCCACGGCGCTATCGCCGCGACCACGCCCACGGGACGGCGGACGGCCATCGCCTGGGTGCCAGCGGTGTCGGAGGGCAGCAGCTCCCCGGTCGGCCGGTAGGCCAGGTGGGCGGCCTGCCGGAGCAGCTTGACCGCGAAGCTGAGCTGCTCGCCGCCGAAGTGGCGGCCGCAGCCGGTCTCCGCGGCGAGCGCGGCGAGCACCTCGCCGCGGCGGCCCTCCAGGAGGTCGGCCGCGCGCAGGAAGATGCGCTGCCGCTCCACGGGCAGCGTCCTGGACCAGCCGCCGAACGCCTCGTGAGCGGCGTCCACCGCCCGTTCCGCGTCCTCGCCGTCCCCGGCGGCCACCTCGCCGAGCACCTCGCCCGACCAGGGGGAACGGTTCGGGTACGTGCGGCCGGAGCCGGACTCCACCCAGTCGCCGCCGATGAAGTGCCCGATGCGCGGCCTGGGCCAGCCGCACCCGGTGCGCTCCGCTCCGGCCATAGAGCCCCGATCTCCTCGCTCGTGCCGGTCCGGCCAGAAGCGTTCGAACGATCGGGCCCGGCTGCCAAACGGTTCTAATAGTTAGCACGATAGGGCCGTATTCTGACGCTCGTGACCGATGCCGCCTCCCCACGCCCACGCTCTCGCGCGACGGCCGAGTCCTCCGCCGCCTTCTCCGTGTCCCTGGAACGTGGCCTGCGCATCCTGTCCGCCTTCAGCGGGGACCGCGCCGTGCTGGGGATCGCCGACCTGGCGCGGGCCGTCGGGCTCAACAAGTCCACGACCTACCGGTACGTCGCCACGCTGACCAAGCTGGAGTACATCCGGCAGGACCCGGAGACGAAGAAGTACTTCCTCGGCCCGCGGGTGGTGGACCTCGGGTTCGCGGCGATCGACTCCATGGAGCTCACCAAGGTCGCCGGACCCCTGCTGCAGGCCCTGGCCGACGAGACCGGCTACACCGTCAGCATGGGGTTGTGCGACGGGCCGGACGTGGTCTACGTGGACCGCAGGCGCAGCGGCCGGCGCAGCTCCCTGACCATGGATCTCAACCTGCACGTGGGCTCCCGGCTGCCGGCCTACTGCACCTCGATGGGCAAGGTGCTGCTGGCGTACAAGGATCCGGCGACGCTGCGGCAGATCCTCGACCGCACCGACATGGCGCGCCGCGGCCCCAAGACGATCACCAACAGGGAGCAGTTGCTCGCCGCCCTCGCCAAGGTGCGCCAGAGCTCTGTCGCGGTCAACGACGAGGAGCTCGCGCCGGGACTGCGGTCGTTCGCGGCGCCGGTGCGGGACCGTTCGGGCGAGGTCGTCGCCGCGGTCAACATCGCCGTCCATCTCACTGTCGCGCCGGCCACCGTCGACGCGCTGGCCGGACGCCTCGAACCGGCGCTGCGGCGCACGGCCGCCGAGATCTCCAGGCGCCTCGGTCACCGCCCTCAGCCGTAGCCGGCGTTTCAGTAGGACAAATCGCGTTCGAACTTCTGGAACAGAGTGTTGCTCTGGTGTTAACGGGACCGTACGGTCGGCTCACCTTTCGCCACCAGAGGTCCGTGCGGCTCCCCGGCCACGGAGCGAGTCATCCCCCGGAGCAACCGCGGTGTGCCCAGGATCAGTGACGCCTGCGCGCACGCCGTCGACACAAGGAGTTTGGCGTGAGCGACACCTCTACGGGTGGCATGAACCGCCGTTCACGTCAGCCCCCAGACGGGGTCCGCCGGCCGGCTTCGCCACCGCCGACGGCTTCATGGTCAGAAGCGGTGCTCACGCCGCATGCGGGAGTGCTCACCTGCCGGCGGCCACTATCCATCACGGAGTCTGCCGGATGGCTTACTCCCCGATCTCATGAGGACTCCCTGTGGGACTGCTCGACAGCGTCGACTGGCACGGAAAGATCTTCAAGAACGGCACGTGGACGGCGGGACACGGCGGCGACTACGCGGTGATCGAGCCCGCCACCGGCGGTGAACTCGGCCGGATGGGGCTGGCGGCCCCGCAGGACGTGGCCGAGGCCGCGGTGAGCGCCGCCGAGGCGCAGAAGCAGTGGGCCGCGCTGCCGCACACCGCCCGCGCGGCCGTCCTGCGCAAGGCCGGTGACCTGTGGCAGCAGCACGCCGAAGAGATCAGCGGCTGGAACGTGCGCGAGGTCGGCGCGGTCCCCGGCATAGCCGGGTTCGCGCTGCATGTGGCCGCCGAGGAGTGCTACGAGGCGGCCGCGTTGCCCGGCCGGGCGATCGGCGAGGTGCTGCCGTCGGAGCAACCGCGGTTGTCCCTGGCACGGCGGATTCCGGCCGGGGTGGTGGCGGTGATCTCGCCGTTCAACGTGCCGATCATCCTCGGCGTCCGGTCGGTCGCCCCGGCGCTCGCGCTCGGCAACGCCGTCATACTCAAGCCCGACCCGCGTACGGCGGTCACCGGCGGCACGCTGATGGTCCGCGTGTTCGAGGAGGCCGGGCTGCCGCCAGGCGTGCTGCAGATGTTGCCCGGCGGCGCGGACGTCGGCGAGGCGCTCATCGCCGACCCGCACGTGCGGGTCATCTCCTTCACCGGCTCGACCCCGGTGGGCCGCCGCATCGGCGAGCTCGCCGGGAAACATCTCAAGCGGGCCCACCTGGAGCTCGGCGGCAACTCCGCGCTGCTGGTGCTGGACGACGCCGACGTGGACGCGGCGGTGAACCTGGCCGCCTGGGGTTCGTTCCTCCATCAAGGCCAGATCTGCATGACCACCGGCCGCCACCTGGTCGCCGACCGCCTCTACGACGACTTCGTGGAACGGCTCGCCGCCAAGGCCGGCGGGCTCTCGGTCGGCGACCCGGCCGCCGGCGAAGTGGCGCTCGGCCCGGTGATCGACGCGGGCCAGCGCGACAAGATCCACCACATGGTGACCGCCAGCGTCGGCCAGGGCGCCACGCTGGCCTCCGGCGGGACGTACGAGCGGCTCTTCTACCGGCCGACGGTGCTGGCCGGCGTGCCGCTGACCGCGCCCGCGTTCGCCGACGAGGTCTTCGGTCCCGTCGCGCCGGTCACCCGCGTCTCGTCCGCCGAGGAGGCCGCCAAGCTGGCCGCCGCCAGCGAGTACGGCCTGTCGCTCGGCATCGTGACCAGGGACGTGATGCGCGGCCTGGCCGTCGCCGAGCAGATCCCGACCGGGATCGTGCACATCAACGACCAGACCGTCAACGACGAGGCCAACGCCCCGTTCGGCGGTGTAGGCGTCTCCGGCACCGGCTCCCGCTTCGGCGGGGCGGCGGCCAACATCGAGGCGTTCACGGAGACCCGCTGGATCACCATGCGCGGCGAGCCGCCGCGCTACCCGTTCTGACCGGCACGTCCCGGCTGGGCCGGCCACGTCCGCGGCGTGTGCCGGCCCGCCGTGGCCTCCTCATCACAGGAGCTTGTCCAGGGTGATGGGGAGGTCGCGGATGCGCTTGCCGGTGGCGTTGTGGACGGCGTTCGCCACGGCGGCCGCCGCTCCGACGTTGCCGAGCTCGCCGATGCCGCGGGCGCCGAGATCGCTCAGCAATGTGTCCGGATAATTCAGGAACTCCACGTCTATAGGGGGAATGTCGGCGTTGATGGGCACCAGGTAGTCGGCCATCGTGGCGTTGCCGAACCGGCCCGTCTCCGGCTCGATGCGCAGGTCCTCCAGCAGCGCCTGGCCGATCCCCATGACGACGCCGCCGACGATCTGGCTGCGGGCCGTTGTGGCGTTGACGATCGTGCCCGCGTCCACCACGCACGACCATCGCGTCACCCGCGGCTCCCCGGTCCACCGGTTGACGCGCACCTCGCAGAAGTGCGCGCCGAACGACCTGAACGCGTGATCCCGTACGGGGTTCCGCGGCGACGTCGCCGTGGCCTCGACGGCTGCCACGCCCAGCGACGTCAGCAGCTCGCCGAACGGCATCCCGTCGCCGCCGCTCCTGACCTCCCCGGCCGAGAACGTGACCTCCTGGCCGTGGAACGGCGACTTCTCGTGCTCGGTCGCCAGCTTGACCAGCGCCTCCTTCGCGGCGTCGGCGGCCAGCTGGACGGCCGGACCGTTGGTGGAGGTCGAACCGGAGCCGCCCGCGTTGGCCGCCGGGGGAGTGGCCGAGTCGCCGAGCTCGGGCACCACCCGGCCGACCGGGATGCCGAGGCGGTCGGCGGCGAGGACGGCGAACACGGTGGACTGCCCGGTGCCGAGGTCCGCCGCGGTGCCCGACACCACCGCCCGGCCGTCGTCGCGCAGCCGTACGTTGATCGAGGCCTGGCCACGCCCCGCGCCGTAGGTCGCCGTCGCCATGCCCAGGCCGACCAGCCAATCACCATCCGTGACCGTGCCGGGCCGGGGACTGCGCCGCGACCAGCCGAACCGCTCGGCGCCCACCGTGTAGCACTCCGCCAGGTGCTTGCTCGACCAGGGCAGCCCGGTGGCCGGGTGGACGGGGGTGTCGTTCTTCCTGCGCAGATCGACGGGGTCCATGCCGAGCTCGCCGGCCAGCTCGTCCAGGGCGCTCTCCAGCGCGAAGGAGCCGTTGGACTCCCCGGGTGCGCGCATGATGGTCGTGGCCGGGACGTCCAGCGTGACGGCCTTCCTGCTCACGTGCAGGTTGGCCGAGCCGTACAGGGCCAGGGAGAGGTTGGCCGGTTGCTCGTGGAAGCCGTTCGAGGCCGACTTGCTGGAGACGCCGTCGTTCTTGACGGCCACGAGCGTGCCGTCCCTGGCGGCGCTCAGCGAGACGGTCTGGGCGGTGAGCGGCCGGTGCCCGACCACGGTGAACACCTGCTCGCGCGTGAGGACCGTCTTGACCGGGCGACCCAGGGCGCGGGCCGCCGCCACGGTCAGTGGAGTGTGCGGCCACATGTCCCACTTGTTGCCGAAGCCGCCCCCGACGTACGGGTTGATGACGCGGAACCTCGCCGGATCCATGGCGAGCGTCTCCGACAGGCGGTCCACGACCAGCCGGACGCCCTGGGTGGCGGTGTGGACGGTGACCTGGTCTCCGGTCCAGAACGCCACGGTGGCGTGCGGTTCCATCGCGACGTGCGTCTCGGCCGGGGTGGTGTACGTGGCGGTGACGGTGACGTCGCCGGCGTCCAGTGCCTCGTCGATGGAGGAGACCCCGTCGGCCAGCACGTCCACGACGGACGTGCCGACGGCGCTCGGCAGGCCGTCGGTGAAGGACGCTCTGGGGCGTTCGGCGTCGCACCGGGTGCTCACCAGCGCCGCGGCATCCCTGGCCTGTTCGAACGTCTCCGCGACGACCAGCCCGATGGCCTGGCCGTAGTAGCGGACGTCGGTGTTCTGGATCGGCGGGGTGAGCTCGCCGTTCTCCTCCTTGGCGTACGGGCGGAGCTCGAGCGGATGGAACGGGGTGTAGATCGCGATCACCCCGGGCGCCTTCTCCGCCTGCGCGGTGTCCATGGCGAGGATGGTGCCGCGCGCGACCGTGCTGGTGAGCAGGTAGCCGTACGCGAGCCCGTCCGGATGATGGTCGGCCGCGTACGTCGCCGCGCCGGTGACCTTGACCGGGCCGTCTTCCCTGTCCACCGACCTCATCGCGGGCCTGCCAGTTCCGTCAGAGCACGCAGGATCACGCGCTGCACGAGTGTCCCCTTGAACGCGTTTCCGGCCAGCGGGCGGGCTCCCTCCGCGGCGAGCGCCGCCGCTGCCTCATGGCTCTGACCGGCGCGCAGCGCCGCCTCGACGGCGGGCAGCCGCCAGGGCACGGTGCCGACGCCGCCGACCGCGACCCGGGCGTCGTGGACGGCGCCGCCGCGGAGATCGACCGCGACGGCGGCCGAGGCGAGCGCGAACTCGTACGACTGGCGGTCGCGGACCTTGACGTAGACGGAGCGCCTGGCCCATTCCAGCGGCGGCACGATCACTTCCGTGATGAGCTCGCCGGGCCGCAGCACGTTCTCCACGTGCGGGGTGTCGCCGGGCCGCAGGTAGAAGTCCGCCAGCGGCACTGTCCGCTCGCCGTCGGCTCGGGCGTTGGCGTTCCCGGCGGCACCGCGCAGCCGTACGGAGGCGTCCAGCGCGACCAGGGCAACGGCGACGTCGCTGGCATGCGTGGCGGCGCAGGAGGCGCTCGTGCCCAGGATGGCGTGGCCTCTGTTGTCGCCGCTCTGCGCCGGGCAGCCGCTGCCTGGCGCGCGCTTGTTGCACGGTGTGGCCACGTCGCGGAAGTAGCCGCAGCGCGTCCGCTGCAGGAGGTTGCCGCCGATGCTGGCCATGTTGCGCAGCTGCGGTGAAGCGCTGGAAAGCAACGCCTGCGAGATGAGCGGGTAGCAGGCGGCGACGGCGTCGTGGCGGGCGATGTCCTCCATCCGCTCCAGCGCGCCGATGCGCAGGCCGTCAGGTCCGAGCCGGATCCCGTGCAGCGGGAGGCGGTTGATGTCGATGAGCTGCTCGGGGGCGAGCACGTCGAGCTTCATCAGGTCGACGAGCGTGGTGCCGCCGGCGACGTACGCCGAAGTGTCCCCGGCCAGGCCGAGGGCGTCGGCGATGTCGCGAGGAGCGGCGAAGTCGAACGCGCGCATCAGGATCTCGCCTGCTTCACGGCCTCGACGATGGCCGGATAAGCGCCGCATCTGCAGATATTGCCTGACATGGCCTCACGGATCTGCGCGTCGGTGGTCGCGTGCCCCTCGCGCAGCACGGCCACGGCCGACATGATCTGCCCCGGCGTGCAGAATCCGCACTGGAACCCGTCGCACTCGATGAACGCCCGCTGCACCGGGTGCAGTTGATCGTCCTCGGCCAGGCCCTCGATCGTGGTGACCTCCCGGCCCTCCACCATGGCCACGAGGGTCAGACAGGACAACACCCGCCTGCCGTCCACGTGCACGGTGCACGCCCCGCACTGCCCGCGGTCGCAGCCCTTCTTCGTGCCGGTCAACTGCAGGCGCTCCCGCAGGGCATCGAGCAGCGTGGTCCGGGGGTCAACGCGGAGACGCTCGGCGGTTCCGTTGACCTTGAACGCCACCTCGACCTGGCCGTCCACGGCCTGTCGTTGCGAGGAGAGATCCATACGGCCGAACGTTAAGGTGTCATGCTGATCCGGTCAAGACTAGACATCGGATGATTTTTCGTCAGGACTGCTGGCTTCTGGGCGAAGGCATGCTGATGGCGGGACGTTTCCTCCGATGACTGACGGGGGGCGGCCGGAGGCGCGGTGGCGCCAGGCCGCAAGCCCTTGAGGCCTGGGGAATCTCACGTATCGTCGAACGTATCCCAGCTGCTCCATGCCTTGTTTCGGCCTGACCCATCCCTGCCGGAGGACCTCTTTGATGGGAAAAGTGCTCGTGGAAGTACGGCCGGCGGACGGTGCGGCATGGGGCGACGACCTCAGCGCCTACGCGGGCGCGCTGGACGCGGGGTCGACGTCGCCGATCCACGACCCGGCGAGGGCGTCAAGCTCCCTGACGGTGATCAGCACCAGGAGGTCCTGCAGGCCTGCGTGCGAGAAACCAAGTGATCATGAGCACCGCCGGGCCCGGGGGCCGGAACCCCCGGGCACGGCCCCGCCACGGTGGAGGGGTGCTGTTCAGTTGGTCTTGGCCGGCTTGCCGAGTTTCTCGGCGGGCGCCTCCTGCACCTGGTCGGCGGGTGGGGCGGTCACCGAGACCGGAGCGCCGAAGTCGCTGAAGTCCAGGACGTTCCGGTGGCCGGTGCCGCCGAAGACGAACTCCATGCGCCGGATCCGGTCCTGGTCATCCACGTCCACGGTGCCGGTGATCTTTCCATTGGGGCTTTCCTTGAGGTTGCCGCCGCCGGTGTCCTCCAGCGAGAACGTGAACCGGCGGCCGGTCCAGCCCTGCCCCGAGGCGGTGCCGCTCTCGCGGACATCAGTTGCCGTACGAAGCCGCTGCAGGGTCGCCGGCGGGTCCAGCGGAGCGAGCTTGACCACGGAGACGACCAGCGGCGCGTTCGCGAGCTCGGCGTCGGGGCGCGGTGCGACCGTCCACTTCGCCTCGCCGCTCTCCTTGCCGTACATCAGGTCGCCGATGAACCGGGTCTCCACCCCGTCCATCCTCCTGATGACACCTACCCGCTGGACGGGGTCGAAGGCGCCGTCGAACGTCTTGGCGCCGGACGTGGTGTGGATGCGGTAGCTCTCCTGGCTGGTGTTCTCGACAGCGGCGAGCACCTGGGCCTGCGCCGTGGACGGGGTCGCGGGCAGGACGATCGCCACCGCGGCCACCGCGGCCACCGCGGCGGCGGCCAGCGTGGCGATCGGGACCAGGATCTTGGGCGGCCGGCGTCTCGGCAGCGCCGGCATGAGGTCGATGCCGGCCGGCCGGTCCTCGGTCGCCTTGGTGAGCAGGGTGCGGATTTCATGCTCGTTCATGGACGGCTCCTCGTGTTGGCGTCTCACCGGATCCCACTCCCTTCCTCCTCGATTCGGTTGACCAGCGTGCCGGGGGAGATCAGCCGCCGCATCGCCTGCAGGCCGCGGTACGTGTGGGTCTTGACCGTCCCCACCGAGCAGCCCATCAGGCCGGCGACCTCCGCCTCCGGCAGATCAACGAAAAAGCGCAGCACCAAGGCCGTCCGCTGTCTGGCCGGCACCTGCGCAAGCGCGTTCCGTACGTCCTCTGCCACCGCCCGCGCGTCTCCCGCGTCACCGGGACCGGGCAGATCGGGCAGCTCGGCGCGCGGGATCTCGCGGCGCCATCGTGCACGCCACCACGATCGGTACGTGTTG
Organism: Nonomuraea turkmeniaca; assembly: GCF_005889735.1. Classification (GTDB taxonomy): domain Bacteria; phylum Actinomycetota; class Actinomycetes; order Streptosporangiales; family Streptosporangiaceae; genus Nonomuraea; species Nonomuraea turkmeniaca. The sequence continues at coordinate 10,820 of NZ_VCKY01000035.1, read as the reverse complement.
ACCATGATTCGGCGCAGGTAGGCGTCGGGGTTGCTGCTGGTGTCGAGCCGGTGCCACGCCCGATACAGCTTGCCCAGGCTGGACTGCACCAGATCTTCAGCCGTGTGCCAATCGCCAGTGAGCAGGACCGCCGTTTTCAGGTGGTGGTCACCCCGGTGCCGCACGAACTCCACGAATTCCGCGTCCACCCGCACTCCTCTCGTTCATGGGACCACCTCCTGACACTCCTTGAGCCTCGTCCTGGGTTGACCGGAAACCAATAGATATCTGGTGTGCGTCGAGCTGTGTCCGGTTGTTCCCGTCCTGTGACGGATGACCAGAATGAGCTGATCGTTTTCTTCCCCTTCAGCCTCTCCATGCACAGCGTTCACTCGAGCGATCCAATGTGTCCGCCCGAGGGCAAGCAGCCCGAGGAACCAGCCGCTTGGCATGTAAATAGAAGGGACCGCACCCGATGCAGCCCATGGCAGCACGAAAGTTACTGGGTGCCTTACGGAGGCGAGGACGCCTCGGCATGGCCGCCGTGGTCGCGGTACTGCTGGCGAGCAGCCTCGTGACCGCCGCGTACGCCGACCCGGGGGAGCAGGAACGGGGACGGCCCAGTCCCACGCCGACCGGCTCGCAGAGCCCTCCGGCGCTCACTCCCGCCGGCGGTTCCCACCTCGAGGGCACGGTGAAGGTCGCGGCGGTGCCGACCAGGGCCGGTGACAGCGTCGCCAAACTGGACATCGACGGCACCGCGCTCAACGCCACCCGGACGGTGGGCGTCTCCAAGCTCAGCTTCGACGTCGGTTCGAACTCGGCCTCGGGGCTGTACCACAACTACGTGCTCGTCAACGGCGCGTACCGGAGCGACATCGGCGACCACGTCAACGAGCGGGCGACCATCGAGATCCCGAACGAGCACCTCGTCAAGGGCGAGAACACCGTCGAGATCGTCGCCGGCGCCATCCAGTCCTCGTGCGGCCTCAACTACGACGACTTCATGCTGTTCGACGTGGGCCTCGAACTGCTCGGCGAGGTCGCGGACGGCGAGGACAACCCCTACGCCCTCGCCTTCGGCGACGGCGATTGCGGCACGAACGCCTCGCTGCTGAAGCGCGCCACGCTCAAGTTCTTCGTCCTGGGCGACCCGCGGGGCACCACGGGTCTGGCCGCGGACGTGGACACCACGACGCTGGCCAACGGCGAGCACGCCATCACCGCCACGACCGCGGCCGGGGTGACGGTCAAGAACACCGTGACCGTGAACAACGCTCCCGCCGGGGCGCCGCGGCTGCTGCCCACGGACGGCACGCTCGTGGCCGGCACCAAGCCGGTCTTCGCGACCGTTCCGGCCGCCGGTGCGGGCGGCGTCAAGTCCCTCACCGTCGACGGCAAGGAACCCGCCACGAAGGCCACTCTGGGGAACGGCGCCGCGATGCTCGCCTTCGACGTGGGCGCGGACTCGATCGACGACAGGTTCGACAACTTCCTGCTCGTCAACGGCAAGCGCATCGACCTGGGCGGCTCCTGGGCGAGCCGGCGCGTGACCGTCGCGGTCCCGGCACGATTCCTGGCGCCGGGCGAGAACACGATCAAGGTCGTCACCGGGGACTACCGGGAGTCCTGCGGCGACAACCGCGACGACTTCACGATCTCGAACCTCGCGCTCACCCTCGACGGCGCCACCGTGGCCGGCCAGGACATCAAACCGTCGTACGAGATGGGCGACGGCGCCTGCGGCAGCAGCCAGACCGCCCTGCGCGAAGCCGAGCTGCGCTACACGATCGACGCCCCGGCGGTGCACATCGTCGAAACGCTCGGCTCGGGCAACGCCACCCTCAGCTTCAACGTGGGCGCCAACGCGATCGAGGCGCGCTATCAGAACTTCGTGCTCGTCAACGGCCAGAAGATCGTGCTCGACGGCGACTTCCTGAGCCGGCGGGTCGACTTCACGATCCCGAACGAGTACCTCGTGCCCGGCTGGAACACGATCGACTTCGTGACCGGCACCTTTCCGACATCCTGCGGCAACAACCGCGACGACTTCACGATCTCGAACATCGTCCTCACCCCGGCGCAGGGCACGGCAGCCGGCCAGATGCTCAAGACCTCGTACGGCATGGGCGACGGCAACTGCGGCGACAACGTCAACCCGCTGAGGGAGATCGACCTCGAGTTCCTCGTGACCGCGCCGGCCCGCGGCCTGCGCGCGGACCTCGACACCACCAAACTGGAGGACGGCAAGCACACCATCGCCGCGGTGTCCACCACGGGCGAGACCGCCACCCGCCTCCTGATCACCGACAACACGGCGCCGAAGGTCGCCCAGAGCGTGCCGGCCGCGGACGAGAAGATCACCGCCTCGGTCGTGCTGGACGTCAAGCTGGAGGACGCCAACGGTGTCGTGTCGGGGCCGGACGTCAAGCTCGACGGCCAGCCGATCGCGCTGGGCGCCAAGATGGGCCCCGGCCTGCGGGCCGGCAAGCACACGCTCTCCGTGACCGGCGCCGACGGGCTCGGGAACACCGCGACCCGCGAGATCGTGTTCGAGTCCGCGGGCATCCCGGACGTCCCCGCCGACTTGTCCCCGGCCTTGGGCGCCGTCGACGTGTCGGATCCCGTCACGCTCTCGGCGAAGGTGGCCGAACCCGACGGGGGCCAGGTGACGGCGACGTTCTCCGAGGCCAGGATCCTCACCCCGAACCAGGTGTTCCAGGGCACGGCCCAGTCCGTCCCCACGACCCTGCGGGTCCCCGGCGAGCAGCACGTCAAGGCAGACGGGCTCGATCCGGCCGACGGCAAGACGCTCGACGCGCCCGCCGGCCAGGACATCACCTACCAGAGGTACGACATCCAGGTGAAGGGCCACGTGGACTCCCCGGTCCTGCGCTGGGAAGGCGCCATCGACCCCGAGCGCCTGGCGTCGTTGCGGGTGTGGAACACGAAGACCGAGGCATGGGACCTGCTGACGAGCGCCCGGGGCGCAGCCGAGGGCAAGACGGTGCTCAGCGCAGTCGTCGACGCGGACTACATCGACAGGCAGCAGGTTCACGTCATGGTGACGGGCGAGGACCCGTTCGCCGACGACATCGAGCCCGGCGACCCGAACGGCTTCGCCGACCCCGCCACGTACGACTTCTCGATCGTGCACTTCACCGACACCCAGTACCTCTCCGAGGGCGCGGTGGAGCAGGAGACGGCCGAGGAACGCGCGGTGTGGGAGTCCGCCTACGCCGGCATCGTCAACTGGATCAAGGCGAACAAGGACCAGCGCAAGATCTCCTACGTCGCGCACACCGGCGACATCATCGAGAACAACATCCGCAAGCCGGCCGACGAAGCCCAGCAGCGGCAGGCCACCGGCGAGTTCGAGGTGTCCTCCAGGCAGCAGCGCGTGCTGGACGAGGCGGCCATCCCGAACGGTGTGATCGCCGGCAACCACGACAACCAGTCGGGCACCGAGAACGGGCCGGAAGCGATCTACAACAAGTACTACGGCCCCAACCGGTACCAGGACGCCTCGCGGGGCTGGCAGCACGCCGAGTACGGCGGGCCGTGGAAGGAAGGCGACAACCAGAACCACTACGACCTGTTCTCCGCCGGCGGGCTGGACTTCGTCGTGGTCGGCCTGTCGTACGGGGTGACGAGGGAGGAGGCCGAATGGGCCGACTCCGTCTTCAAGAAGTTCCCGGGCCGCAACGGCATCCTGCTCTCGCACGACTACATCGTGCCGAGCACCAGCCCCGACGGGCGCGGCGCCGGCTTCGCGGCTCCCGACGGCTCCATGTTGTACAAGACGGTGGTCGAGAAGAACCCGAACGTCTTCCTCATCCTCGCCGGCCACGAGCACGGCGTGGGCACCAACGTGAAGCCGAAGGTCGGCCAGGTCGGCAACGGCGTCGTCGAGCTCCTGGCGGACTACCAGTTCTACACGGTGTCGGCCGACCGCCTCGGGCTCACCGAGATCGGCGGCTACAACCCGACCGACCAGCTGCAGTTCGGCGCGAGCTTCTTCCGGCTGCTGCAGTTCGACGTCAAGCGGGCGGAGCTGAGCGTGGACACCTACTCCCCGCTGCTCAACGACTTCGGCGCCGGCGAGTTCGACCCGAGGCGCCGCTACAACGGCCTCGAGGACAACATGGTGTTGCCGGTCGACCTCACCTCCCGCACGACGACGTTCCAGACCGACTCCCTGGCGCTCTACGAGCCCACCCGGATCATCGGCAAGAGCACGGTCGCGTCGGGTCAGGTCGCCTCGGTGACCTGGGACCGCCTCAAGGACGACACGGCCTACGCCTGGTTCGTCACGGCACGCTCCGCCGGCGGCGGCGTGACCGCCTCCGAGCCGAGCGTCTTCGTCACGAAGGACGAGCACGGCCGCCCCGGCACGTGGGGACCCGACTCGCCCATGTACCGCTGGTTCGACCGCTGACCCGTCGCCGCTGACCTGTCGCCGCCGCCCCGGACCCCGGGGCGGCGGCTGTCCTGGAATCTGGAGAAACGAGATATGTCCCGCTGGCGCTGGTCGACTGCTGTGCTCCTGCTCTGTGGCGTCGTGGCCGGCCTGCTGCCTTCCGCTCCGGCGGCGGCGCATGACGCGACCACGAAAGCCCACGCCGAGGTGACCGGCACGGGCACGAACGTCAAGGTCGTGCTCCACCTCGAGTACGACCTGCTCATGAAATCGGCGTGGCTCTACGCGGAGGCCTACGAGGAGAAGGAGCGGACCGAGCAGCTCCGCCAGCTCACCATCAACCGTGACGCCGTGATCGAGTACGTCACGAAGCGCTTCGCCGTGGCGTACGACGACAAGGCCTGCACGCCGGCGATGGCAGGTGACGCGGACGTGCGCATGCGCGGCAAGGCGGCCTTCGCGGTGCTGACGTTCGCCTACGCCTGCGAGGGCGGCGGCGGGGGAGCGCACGCGGTCTCGAGCGCGCTGTTCCCCGACGCCGAGACCTTCGTCCACAGCACCGAGACGATCGTCCGGTACGACCTCGACGGCGAGAAGGGCTCCGCGGTCCTCATCGCCGAGAACCCGACGCTGCGGATCGGCGAGCATGACAGATGGCAGCAGATCGGGGAGTTCTTCCTGCTCGGCGCCGAGCACCTGGTGTTCGGCCTCGACCACGTCCTCTTCCTGCTCGCCCTGCTCATCGGCGCGCGCGGCCTGCGCGAGGTCGTCATCACGGCGTCGGCCTTCACGGCCGCCCACAGCATCACGTTCCTGCTGGCGGCGATGGGGGTCGTGGAGGTTCCCGGAGAGATCGTCGAGCCGGTCATCGCGCTGTCGATCATCGCCGTGGCGGTCGCCAACCTCCTGGGGCGCGAGGCGGACCGGCTCGGCGCGTGGCGGCTGCCGGTCGTCTTCACCTTCGGGCTGGTGCACGGGCTTGGCTTCGCAGGCGCGCTGGACATCGACGAGAGCGGGTCGTGGGAGCTGCTCTGGTCGCTCCTGAGCTTCAACGCCGGCATCGAGGCGACCCAGCTCGTCATCATCGCCGTGCTCTTCCCGCTGCTGGCACTCCTGCGCAGGACGTCAGCGGCCCGCTGGGCGGTGGTCGTGATGTCGGTCCCGATCGTGGCGGTCAGCCTGTACTGGTTCTTCGACCGCATCCCGCTGCCTCTCTGACTCAGGTCACCTGTTCGACCGGGCGAGATCGGTATAGCGTCGGGCGACACAGCCCCCTCAAGGAGACGCAAACCGTGCGATCCCCGTTTCTGGCCGCGTTAGCGGCCCTCATGGCAGTGGTGACGGCACTCCAGGCTCTCCCCGCCCACGCGGTCAGAGCACAGGACGATCTCCTGGACCGGCTCACCGCCATCCCCGGCCTCACCGTGGTGTCGGAGACGCAGCCCGCCGGCTACCGGTTCTTCGTCCTGTCCTACGCACAGCCGGTCGATCATCGCAATCCCGGCATGGGGACCTTCCAGCAGCGCCTCACCCTGCTGCACCGGTCGACCGAGGCGCCCGTCGTCCTCTACACCGGCGGGTACGGCCTGCCCGTGAATCCTTCGGCCTCGCGCACCGAGCCGACCCGGCTGCTCGACGGCAATCAGGTCTCCGTCGAACACCGCTTCTTCCGCTCCTCGCGTCCGGCGCCGGCCGACTGGGACGACCTGACCATCTGGCAGGAGGCGACGGACGAGCACCGGATCGTCCAGGCGCTCAAGACGGTCTACCCGGAGAAGTGGATCCAGACGGGCGCGAGCAAGGGCGGTATGACGTCTGTCTACCACCGGCGCTTCTACCCCGATGACGTGGACGGCGTCGTGGCCTACGTCGCCCCGAACGACCGGGTGAATCCCCTCGATCACGAGTACGACAGGTTCTTCGCCGGCGTCGGCTCCGCCTCGTGCCGGACCGCGCTGGAGAACGTGCAGCGTGAAGCGCTCAAGCGGCGCGACCGGATGGTGGCGCTCCTGGAGGCGGACGCCGAGCGCAATGGTTACACCTTCACCAGGACACTCGGCAGCGCGGACCGGTCGTTCGAGCTGACGATCCTCGACACGGCATGGGCGTTCTGGCAGTACTCCTCGGCGGCGGACTGCTCCGCCGTGCCGCCCGCGACCGCGACGGACGCGGAACTGTACGCCTGGATCGACTCCGTCACCTTCTTCGGGTTCTACACCGACCAGGGCTTGGAGTACTACACGCCGTACTACTACCAGGCGGCCACTCAGCTCGGCTGGCCCGATCTCGCGTTCCGGCACCTGCGCGGCCTGACCCGCTACCCCGGCCTCTACCAGCCCAACGCGGTGCTCCCCGCCGAGCTCCGTTCCCGGCACGACCCGCGGCCGATGCTGGACGTGGACCACTGGGTGCGCACGCGGTCGGAGCGGATGATGTTCATCTACGGGGAGAACGACCCGTGGAGCGCCGAGCGGTTCACCCCGAGCCGGCGCGACTCCTCCCTCTACGTCGCGCCCGGCGCCAACCACGGCGCCAACATCTCGCTCCTGTCCGAGGCGGATCGCGCGGCGGCGACGGCCACCCTGCTGCGGTGGGCGGAGGCGTCGCCGGCCCAGCGGCGCTCGGAGGCGGCGGCCATCCCGGACGACGACATGCTCACCGATCGCCGGACCCGCTGATCCGGTCCGGGAGCCCTGGCCTCTGTCAGGGCTCCCGGGTCAGGCGGGCCGGTACAGGCGGCGGTGCCGGCCGCCGTCGGTGCGCTGGGGGATCAGCGGGCGAGCCGGTCGCCGGTGGTCGCGAGGTGGTCAGCGGGCGAGCCAGCCGCCGTCCACCGGCAGCACGATGCCGGAGACGTAGTCGGAGGCGCGGCTGGACAGGAACACGGCGGCGCCGCCGAGGTCGCTCGCCACGCCCCACCGTCCGGCCGGGATACGTTCGAGAAGGGACCTGCTGCGTTCGGGGTCGTCCCGGAGCGCCTGCGTGTTGTCGGTGGCGATGTAGCCGGGGGCGATGGCGTTGACGTTCACGCCCTTCGCGATCCACTCGTTGGCCAGCGCCCGCGTCAGCCCCGCGATCGCCGACTTGGACGAGGTGTAGCCGGGCACGTTGATGCCGCCCTGGAAGCTCAGCAGCGAGGCGACAAAGATGATCTTGCCGCGGCCGCGCTCGATCATCGACCGGCCGACGGCCTGGCTGAGCACGAACTGGCTGCTGAGGTTGGTCTCGATGACCCGGTCCCACAACTCGATCGGGTGCTGGGCGGCGGGCTCGCGCTCGATGGTGCCCGCGTTGTTCACCAGGATGTCGGCGCCGAGCCCTTCGAGGTGCGCGGCCAGCGCGGTGACGGCCGCCCGGTCGGAGAAGTCGGCCTGGAGCGGCGTGAACGTCCGCCCCGCCGCTTCCACGCGGCGCGCCACCTCGCTCCCCGACGGCTCCATGGCGGCGCTGACGCCGATGATGTCGGCGCCCGCCTGGGCCAGCGACTCGGCGATGGCCAGGCCGATGCCGCGGCGCGCGCCCGTCACGATGGCCGTGCTGCCGGTCAGGTCGAACAGGTCCAGGCTCATGCCGCACCTCCTGAGACGTCCACAAGGATCTTCATGGCCCGCCCCGACTCCAGGGCGGCGAACGCGTCCGCCGTCTCGGTGATCGGCACGATCTTCGTGATCAGCTCATCGGCCGGGATCACACCGGAGCCCAGGAGCTCGACGGCGCGTTCGAAGTCGGTGCGCTGGTAGACCCGCGCGCCCAGCAGCCGCAGCTCGCGCCAGAAGACGCGCTGCAGGTCGACCGGCCGCGGCTGCGGATGGATGGCCACCACGACGACGGTGCCCCGCACTTTCACCAGGTCCGTCACGCCCAGGACCGCCGCCGCGGCGCCGGACACCTCGAACGCCACGTCCGCGCCGGCGCCTTGCGTCCATTCCTCGACCCACCTGGTCTGGTCGGTGGCCGCGGGGTCGAGCACGTGGAAGCCCATGGCCGCGACGGCCTCCCGGCGCAGCGGGTCGATCTCCACGACCACCACCTCGGCGCCCTTGTGCCGGGCGACCAGGGCGATGAGCACGCCAATGGGGCCGCCGCCGACGACCACCGCGCGATCGCCCGGTGCGAGCTCGGCGCGCCGTACGTCGTGGACCGCGACCGCCACGGGCTCGACCAGCGCCGCGTGGTCCAGGCGGAGGGACTTGGGCAGGGCGACCAGGAGATCGGCGTCGACGTTCCACCGGCCCTGGAGGGCTCCGGGGGAGTCGATGCCGACGAAGGTGAGGTTCTGGCAGATGTGCTCGTTGCCCGCGCGGCACGCGGGACAGGTGCCGTCCCAGTCCAGCGGCATGACGGTGACATGGTCGCCGGCGGCCCACCCGCGCACCCCGTCGCCCAGGGTGGCGATGACACCGCTCATCTCGTGGCCGACGACGGCGGGTGGTCTCACCCTGGCGTCCATGTGTCCGTGGAGGATGTGCAGGTCAGTGCCGCAGATGCCGGTGTAGGCGACCTCGATCTGCACCTGGCCGGCCTTCGGCGGCGACGGATCCGCCTCGCGGATGCCGATCGTCCGATCTCCCAGGTAGTTGGCGGTTAGCACCGTTCGGGCTCCCATCGGTCTGGTAATGCCGCGCAGAAGCATACACAAGGAGTCCCTGCAAACATCAGATGAAATGAGCCATGCCTCGGGCATCCGTCCGTGTATAGGTAGCTTCTCTGCGGCAGTCGTCAGATGTATTCTCGCCGTGATTCATCCGATGTCACAGGGTGTGATATTTGGTGTGAGCTCCGCAGGAGGAGCCCACCATCCCCGAGGACATCCTGGGCCACGCCGCGATCCGCAAGGCCGTCGCGCCCGTCGGCGTGGCCACCGTTCGACGTGCCGGTGTGCCCGCACGCGGGCGGCGTGGGCCTCTGCGAGCTGGTCCAGCACCTGTCGATCTTCGACTACGTCGCCGTGTCGGGCTCGCTCGACGGCCGGGTGACGGAGTACGTCGACCACCTGCACGAGCACTTCGCCGACCCGTGCGTCGTCAGGAACGGCGCGTACGTGTTGCCCGCCCGCCCCGGCTACAGCGCCGAGAGGCACGCCGCCACGCTGGCGGAGTATTCCTTCCCCGGCGGCGGCTACTGGGCCAGGGCCACCGAGTCCTGATTGGCCGACAGGTACTGCTCCACCGCGAGCAGGTGCACACCCATCCGCAGCCGGGCCGCGTCGGGGTCCCGCCCTCTGAGCGCCTGGAGGATCGCCCGATGCTCCTTGTGGGTGTCGAGCTCGGCCCCTTCGGCGTTGATGGCCCGCCACAGGCGGCCCCGCACCGTACGGCTTGCCAGCGCCTCGATCAGTGCTTCCAGCGTCGCGTTGCGTGACGCCGCGGCGATGAGGCGGTGGAACGTGATGTCGGCGTTCATGACGGCCTCGTGGTCGATCGGCTCGGCCTGCAGCAGCAGCTCCATGGACGCCAGGACCTGCTCGGCGCGCTCCAGCTCGGCCTCGGTGATGCGCAGCGCGGCGCGCCCCACGGCCTCCGTCTCCAGCACCCGCCGGATGGCCTGCAGGTCGGCGACGTTCTCCGGCCGGTGCAGGTCGACGAGGAAGCCGATGGGGCTCAGCAGGATGGACGGGTCGAGCGTGGTCACGTAGGTGCCGTCGCCCTGCCGGGTCTCCAGGACGCCCGCGATGACCAGCGCGCGGACCCCTTCGCGGAGCGAGCTGCGGGACACGCCCAGCTGGGCGGCCAGGTCCTTCTCCACGGGAAGGCGGGATCCCGCCGACAGCGCGCCGTCGATGATCATGCGCTTGATGCCCTCGACCACGATCTCGGACTGCGATGCGCGCGGCTCGCGGGTAGTCATCTGACCAGCTTACGGCCCAGGCGGCGGCGCGTCGCCGCGCCTCGAACCAGTCATCCCCGACTGGTCAGGCGAGGGGTTCCAGCTGACGCCGATCGTGGTGGGCGCGCTGGTCGACGCGACCGGGTCGTTCGTCGTGCCGCTGCTGGTGATCGGGGGCTATCGCCCTGGCGGGGGCGTTCAGCCATCTCGTGATCATGGGCAGGATCGAGCCGCTCAAGCGCCCGCGCGGGGTCGGGCCCGGGCGGGGTCGGGCCCGCGGCAGCAGCCGACGAGCGGCAGCGGCGGCAGGAGGTGGCGACCCCGCCGCCGGTGATGAACGTCCGGCCGGTGTGACGCATGGCGACGGTCGGCGTCTCTGGTCCCGGCAAGGTGTCCAGCCAGGCGAGCCGGGTGAGGGGCGTCGCATGCCATGAGAGAGGGCTGGCGCGACCGCCGGGGCGCCGTCGCTCGCCGTCAGGAGGAGTGGTCGTTCGGTGGGGGCGTGAACTGGCCGTAGCGGACGGCGCGGGTCTGATCCCCGAAGGGCGCCTGGTCGTGCGGGGGTGCGGGGTATCCGTACTGGCCGGGGCCGTAC
>NZ_VCKY01000359.1 GCF_005889735.1 Nonomuraea turkmeniaca | reverse complement strand
ATAAGAGACAGGGCGTGGGCCGGGGCTACCGCGGCCTTTCCTCATCGGCGTTCGCCGACGATCCGACGGTGCCGGGGGAGCGCCGCTACCGCACCGGCGACCTGGCCCGCTGGCGTCCCGATGGCACGCTCGACTTCCTCGGCCGCCGCGACCAGCAGGTGAAGATCCGCGGTCACCGGATCGAGCTCGGCGAGATCGAGGCGGCGCTGCGGGAGAGCGTGCCGGACGCCGTGGTCGCCGTCCACGACGAGCATCTCGTCGGCTACCTGATCGGCCCGGCGGACGGCACGGCGGACGGCACGGCGGACGGCACGGCGGACGGCACGGCGGGCGGCACGGCGGAACGTGCGGGGGTTGACGTCGGGGCGGTGGAGGCCGCGTTGCGGGAGCGGTTGCCCGACTACATGGTGCCGCGCCAGTGGATGACGCTCGGCACGCTGCCCACCACCTCGTCCGGCAAGGTCGACAGGGCCGCGCTGCCCAAACCGGACCACGCGGCCGCCCGCACCCTGGTCCCGCCGGCCAGCGAGGCCGAGTTGCTGATCGCCGACGTCTGGCAGGCGGTGCTCGGGCTGGACGCGGTCGGCGTGGATGACGACTTCTTCGCGCTCGGCGGCCATTCGCTGGCGGCCATGCTGGTCGCCGCCCGCCTCAAGGAGGCGCTGGCCATGGAGGTGCCGGTGCGGCTGCTGTTCGAGCGGCCGGTGCTGGCGGTGTTCGCTTCGGCGGTCGAGGAGCTGCTGGTGGCGGAGCTGGAGGCCGGTCGATGACCGAGACGCGGCAGAGCCTGCAGGACCGGCTTGCGGTACGGCTGGCCGCCGCCCGCAAGGCCGCCGCCCGTACCGTGCCGGGCATCCCCGCCAGGGCGGACGGCTCGCCCGCGGCGCCGTCGCCCGCGCAGGCGCGGTTGTGGTTCCTGGACCAGCTCGCCGAGCCGGGCGACCGCGGCGCGTACAACGTCCCGACGGCCGTCCGGCTGCGCGGCCCGCTGGACACGGCCGCGATGCTGGCCGCCGTGCGCGAGCTGGCCGAGCGGCACGAGGTGCTGCGTACGCTCGTCGACCAGGACGGCACTGTCGTCGTCGGCGCCGACCTGGTGCCGATCACGGTCGAGGACCTGGACGACCCGGAGCGAGTGGAGCGGGAGGCGTACCGGCCGTTCGCGCTGGACGCCGAGCCGCCGGCCAGAGCCGTGCTCTACCGGCTGGATGACGACGAGCACGTGCTGCTGCTGACCGTGCACCACATCGCCTTCGACGCCTGGTCCAGGGACGTGGCGATCGCCGAGCTGGCCGCTCTCTACGCGGCCGGGCTCGGCCTGGGGGAGCGCCCGCCCGCACCGCGCGTGCAGTACGCCGACTACGCGCAGTGGCTCGCCGGGCAGCCGGCGGGCGACGTGACCTGGTGGACCGACCGGCTGACCGGCCTCGAACCCGTGCTCGACCTGCCGGCGGACCACCCGCGCCCGGCCGTCGCCGACTGGGCGGGCGGCGAGGTGCCGGTCAGCCTCGGCCCCGAGCTGGCCGCCAGGGTGCGGGCGGCGGCCGCGGAGATCGGGGGCACGCCGTTCATGGTGCTGCTGGCCGCCTGGCAGGAGCTGCTGGGCCGGGTCTCGGGCACCGACGACGTGCCGGTGGGCGTCCTGGAGGCGGGCCGCCTGCATCCGGACACGGAGAAGATGCTGGGCTGCTTCGTCAACACGCTCGTCATGCGGGGCGACCGGTCGGGCGACCCGACGGGCCGCGAGTTGCTCACGCGGGCACGTGACACCGCGCTGGAGGCGTTCGGGCACCGGGAGACGCAGTTCGAGCGTGTGGTGGAGGTGCTGCACCCCGAGCGGAACCTGGCCACCACGCCGATCTTCCAGGCGGTGCTGAACGTCCTGGACACCCGGCCGGAACCGCCGCGCTTCCCCGGATTGACGGCCGAGGTGTTCGAGCCGCCGCTGCGGACGGTCAAGTACGACCTCAACCTGGCGCTGGCCAAGTCCCGCGACGGCTACGAGGGCTCGCTGGCCTACCGCGCCGACCTGTTCGACCCGGCCACGGCGCGCAGGATGGCCGGCTGGTACGTGACCTTGCTGGACGGCCTGCTCGCCGACCTCGACCGCCCGGCCGGCGCGGTGCCGCTGGAGCCGGTCACCGGCCCGCTGGTCGCCGGGCCGCGCCGGGACTTCGACCTGTCCAGGCCGCTGCACGCCTGGTTCGAGGACTGGGCGGCCCGCACGCCCGACGCCGTCGCGGTGGCGGACCCGGCGGGGACCATGACGTACGCGGAGGCCGACCGGCAGGCCAACCGGATCGCGCGCCGGCTGCTCGCGGCCGGCGTCGGCGCCGACGACGTGGTGGGCGTGCTCGCCGAACGGCACGCGCCTCTGGTCCCCGCGATCCTGGGCGTGCTCAAGGCCGGCGCCGCGTACATGCCGCTCGAACCGGCATATCCGGACGACCGGCTGGCGTACATGGTGTCCCGCGGTGCGCGCCTGGTGCTGGCCGAACGGGCGCTGGCCGGGCGGCTGCCGGGCGCGCTGGTCCTGGAGGACGTGCTGGCCGAGGACCTGCCGGACACCTCGCCGGGCGTGCCCGTCGCACCGGACCACCTGGCCCACGTCCTGTTCACGTCCGGGTCGACCGGGCGGCCGAAGGGCGCGGCGGTGGAGCACCGGGCCGTCCTGCACTACCTGCGCGCGGTGGCCGAGCGCATCGACGCGGGCTCCGGCGCGTACGCCTCCTGGGGCGTGGTCTCCACGATGGCCTCGGACCTGGTGATGACCTGCCTGTTCGGCGCGTTACTCAACGGCGCCACCGTGCACCTGGTGGACCAGGACACCGCCACCGACCCCGACGCGTACACCGCCTACCTCGCCGCCCACCCGGTCGAAGTGATCAAGATGGTGCCCAGCCACCTCGAACTGCTGGCGGCCCACGGCGATCTGGCCCGGATGTTGCCGGCCGAGCTGCTCATCCTGGCCGGCGAGGCGACCTCTTGGGAGCTGGCCGAGCGGATCAGGGCCGCACGGCCGGGCCTGGAGCTGCAGATCCACTGCGGCCCCACGGAAGCCACGGTGTCGGCGCTGAGCTGCACAGCGCCGGAGACGCCCACGGGTTCGGCGAATGTCCCCCTGGGCCGGCCTCTGGCGAACGTGGACTGCTACGTGGTGGACCCGGCCGGCCGCCCGCTGCCCGCCGGCGTGCCGGGCGACCTATGGATCAGCGGCCCCAGCCTGGCACGCGGCTATCTCGGCCGCCCCGACCTGACCGCCGAGCGTTTCGTGCCCGACCCGGTCACCGGCACGACCCGCTGCTACCGCACCGGCGACCGGGTACGGCTCAACGCCGACGGCATGGTCGAGTTCCTGGGGCGGGTCGACGACCAGGTCAAGATCCGCGGGTTCCGGGTGGAGCTGGGCGAGGTGAAGGCCGCGCTGCACGACCAGCCGGGCGTGCTGGAGGCGGCGGTGCTGCCGATCGGCGAGGCGCACAACCGCCGCCTGGCGGCCTGGATCGCGCCCGCCACCGTTGACCTCGCGGCGATCCGCGCCGGTCTGCGGGAGCGGCTGCCCGAGTACATGGTGCCGCCCGCCATCGTCGTCCTCGACACGCTGCCGCTCACTCCGCTCGGCAAGGTGGACCGGGCGGCGCTGCCGATGCCGGAGGCGGCCGCGGCGGCCGACCGCATCCCCCCGAGCACGCCGTCCGAGGTGCGGATCGCCGCGATCTGGGCGAACGTGCTCGGCACCGACGACCTAGGCGTGGACGACGACTTCTTCGCCCTGGGCGGCGACTCGTTCATGGCGGTACGCGCGGTCAGGGAGATCGATCCGGCGCTGCGCGTCATCGACCTGTTCACCCGGCCGACGATCCGCGAGCTGGCCGCCCATCTGGACGCCGGCGACGGGTCCGAGCCCGGGCTGCTGCACCGGCTGGCCGGGCCCGCGGTCGCGAGCCGTACCGTGTTGTGCGTGCCTTACGGCGGCGGCTCGGCCGCCGCCTACGGGCCGCTCGCCAGCGAGCTGGCGGCCCGCCATCCCGGCACCGCGGTGCTGGCCGTCGAGCTGCCCGGCCACGACCCGGCCCGGCCGGACGAGCCGATGCTCACGCTGCCGGAGCTGGTGGACCGGGTCGCGGCCGAGGTGACAACGCTGAGCACCGGGCCTGTCGCGCTCTACGGCCACTGCGTGGGCTCGGCCGCCGCCACGGAGCTGGCGCTGCGCCTGGAGGAGTCGGGCGTGCCCGTCGCCGGGCTGTTCGTCGGCGGCAGTTTCCCCGACGCCCGCCTGCCCGGCCGGATCTCCGCCTGGTGGAATCGGAGGTTCCCGGCCAACAGGTGGTCCTCCGACCGGTCGCAACGCGACTTCCTGCGCACGCTCGGCGCGCTCGACGAGGACACCGGCGACACCACGATCATGCTGCGCGGCCTGCGGCACGACGTGGAGGAGGCGCAGGCCTGGTTCAGCGGCGAGCTGGCCGCCGCGGGCGCGCGCAAGCTGGCCGCGCCGGTGCTCTGCGTGATCGGCGAGCGCGACCGCTCTACCGAGCTCTACCAGGAGCGTTACCGCGAGTGGGGCGCGTTCGCCGACCGGGTGGAGCTGGCCACGATCCCGCGGGCGGGCCACTACTTCCTCAAGCATCAGGCGCCGCGGCTGGCCGAGCTGATCGACGCTCACCTCGGCGACTGGGCCGCGGGCCGGCTGCCCGAGCCGGTCGCCGAGGTGGAGGTGGTCGGCGACCGTGCCCACGCGGACCTGCGCCGCTTCTACACCGTCGCGGTCGGCCAGACCGCCTCGTTGCTGGGCAGCGCGCTGACCGCGTTCGCCCTGGGCGTGTGGGCGTACCAGGAGAGCGGGCGGGTGTCGGACTACGCGCTGGTCTCGATGCTGGCCACGCTGCCGTCGCTGCTGGCCTCGCCGCTCGGCGGGGCCGTGGCGGACCGGGTGGACCGCCGGCTGGTGATGCTGGCCTGCGACGCGGTGTCCGCCGTCGCGACCGCCGCGCTGGTGGCCTTGCTGATCGCCGGGCGGCTCGAGGTCTGGCAGGTCGGCGCCATCTCGGGCGTGTTGTCGCTGGTCACCGCCTTCCACCGGCCCGCGTACCTGGCGGCGGTGGCCCAGCTCGTGCCCAAGCCGTACCTCATGCAGGCCAACGCGGTCGCCAACGTCGGCACCGGGCTCGGCATGCTGATAGCCCCGCTGGCCGGGGCGGCGCTCATCACCATGATCGGCGTGCACGGGGTGGCGGCGGTGAACATCGTCACCTTCGTCGTCGGCCTGTCGACGCTGCTGCTGGTGCGTTTCCCCGATCGGCTGTTCCACCGGTTGGAGGAGACGTTCACGCAGGCCGTGGCTGGCGGCTGGCGGTTCCTCGTCCGGCGGCGGCCGCTGATGATCATGATCGGTTTCTTCGTCGTGGAGAACTACCTCGGCATGCTCGCCCTGGCGATCACCGTGCCCACCGTGCTGTCGTTCGGCGACGTGGCGGCCGTCGGCACGGTGACGGCGGCCCAGGGGCTGGGCGCGGTGCTCGGGGCGCTGGTGATGGTGTTCTGGGGCGGCACGGAGCGGCGGGCGATCGGCATGGTCGGGTTCGTCAGCGGCTTCGGCTTCGGCATCCTGCTGATCGGGCTCCGTCCGTCGGTCGCCCTGGCGGCCTTCGGCGGACTGCTGTCGTGGTTGTTCCTCAGCATCCTCAACGCGCACTGGTTGTCGATCATCCAGCTCAAGGTGGGGCTGGAGCTGCAGGGCCGGGTGCTGGCCACCAACCAGATGCTGGCGGTGTCCATGACGCCGCTGGCCTTCCTGACCGCGCCGCCGCTGTCCGACCTGTTCGGCCCGCTGCTGGAGCCCGGCGGGGCGCTGGCCGGGACCGTCGTCGGCGACCTCGTCGGCGTCGGCCCCGCGCGGGGCGTCGGGTTGCTGCTCGCCGTGACGGGCGCGCTGCTGGTGGTGTGGGGTGCTCTGGGGCTCTGGTATCGGCCGCTGCGGCGGATGGAGGACGACCTGCCGGACGCGGTGGCGGGCGCCGAGATCGCCGACGACCTCGACAGCGTGCAGGAGGCGGCGGACAGGGAACTGGCCCGCGTCCACACCTGACCCCGTCCACCGATCCCGTCCACCGATCCCGTCCACCGATCCCGTCCACGTCGTCCGTGACCATGACAGCGTCGCGTGAGCGAACTGTGAGGCCGTTCTCCGACCATCGGATCGATCCGAGATGGGGAGGACGAAATGGGCGAAGACGTGGTCAGGACAGCGATCGCCGGCATGGGGTCGGCCGCTTCACGGCCCAGGCCGGTGAGGCGGCGATCCGTGAAGTGATCGCGGACGCCGGGTTCACCCGGTTCCGGCGGGCCGCGAAGACCGTGTTCAACGTGGTCTACGAGATCCGGTTGTAGGACGGGGGCGGCACCGCCCGACCATCGCGGTCAGATCGCCGGGTCGAGGCGGTAGCCGGCGCCGCGGACGGTTTGGATGTTGTCGCGGCCGAACGGGCGGTCCACCTTGTCACGCAGGTAGCGGACGTACACGTCGACCACGTTCGACCCGCCGTCGTAGGCGAAGTCCCACACGTGCTCGATCAGATGGGTGCGGCTGAGCACCTCGCCGGGCCGCCGCATGAACTCCTGCAGCAGCGCGAACTCCTTCGGCGACAACGTGATCGCCGACTCGCCGCGCCGCACCACGTGGCTGACCGGGTCCAGGGAGAGATCCCCCACCTGGAGCACGGCCGGCCGCTCGTGCGGGTCGCGGCGGGTCAGCGCCCGCAGCCGGGCGAACAGCTCCGACAACGCGAACGGCTTGGTGAGGTAGTCGTCGGCGCCCGAGTCCAGGCCGCGTACGCGGTCTGTCACGGCGTTGCGCGCGGTGAGCATGAGCACCGGGGCCCAGCGGCCCGCCGCGCGCATCCGCCGGCACACCTCGAACCCGTCAGGAGCGGGGATCATCGCGTCGAGCACGACGGCGTCGTAGTCGTTCTCCGTGACGCTCCACAGCGCGTCCTCGCCGTTGCCCGCGGCATCCACGGCGTAGCCCTCGCGGCGCAGTCCGCGGACCAGCATGCGGGACATGCCGGGATCGTCCTCCACGACGAGCACCCTCATGATTCCACCCTAGACGTCCGTCAGGCGAGCAGGTCGTCGATCGTGCGGCGGGCGCCGTTGATCGCGATGGAGAAGCCGATGTTCTGCGCGTCGCCGGCGGCGGCCGTGTTGATGCCGACGATACGCCCGGACGCGTCCACGAGCGGGCCGCCGCTGTTGCCGGGGTTGATGGCCGCGTCGGTCTGGATCACGTGCTGCAGCTGCGCCCCCGCGTCGGTCTGCACGGTACGGTCCAGCGCGGACACGATGCCCTCGGTCACCGTCGGGCCGCCGGGCAGGGCCAGGGCGTTGCCGATCGCGATGACGGGGTCGCCGACCTTCAACGTCGAGGAGTCCCCGAGCGGCGCGACCGGCAGGTCGCCGGCGTTCACCCGCAACACGGCCAGGTCGGCCGCCGGGTCGCTGCGCAGCACCTTCGCCGTCAACGTGCGCCCGTCCCGCAGCGTGACCCTGATGGCCTGCGCGCCCTCGACGACGTGGTTGTTCGTCGCGATGAGGCCGTCGGCCGCGATCACGAACCCCGTGCCGGTGCCCTGCTCGGCGACCGGCTGCATGAGCGCGTTCACCCCGACCGAGCGGGTGCGGACCGTGACGATCGACGGCTCGATCCTGGCCAGGATGGCGGGCGCGTTCACCGCGGCCCCGGAGACCGCGGGGACGACGGCGGGGGCCCCGGCGGGCGCGTTCGCCTGGGCGACCTCGCGACCGCCCAGGTATCCGCCGGCGCCGGCGGCGGCCACCGCGGCGACGATGGCGACGGAGGCGGCCAGCACCCGGCCGCCGGTCCGCCGCGCCCGGTGGGTGGGGACGTGCGGGGTGGG
>NZ_VCKY01000358.1 GCF_005889735.1 Nonomuraea turkmeniaca | reverse complement strand
GCGCCGCCGCGTCGCCGAACGCGGGCCCGCCCGGCAGCAGCCCGCGCTCGGCGCACTCCATCGCGAAGGCCAGCGTCCCGCCCAGGGAGACCTGGTCGAGGCCCAGATCGTTGCAGAGCGCGTTCGCGGCCAGGACGGTGTCGAGGTCGTCGATCCCGAGATTCCAGCCGAGCGACAGGAACGCCTCCTGCCCGAGCCCGCCCGCCCGGCGCTTGCCGGCGGACGGAGGGGCGTACACCTTCAGGCAGTCGTTCGGGCACCCGGGACAGGCGCCGCTGACCGCCACCGCCCGGCCGCCGTAGTCCCGCACGCCGGGAACCCGCAATCCTCCCGGCAGCGTGAAGTTCCGGACGGAGGCGTACCCGGGGGCGGGCGGCTCGCCGGTCCAGCCGGCGAAGCCGGGCTCGCCGGCCTGCAGGGCGGCCAGCGGGTTGGCGGCGATCGAGTCACGGTAGTAGCGGTCGATCGCGGCGACCGCCGCCGGATCGGCGACCTCGGCCGGCGCGTCGCCCACGCACACGATCGCCTTGAGGTTCTTGGCCCCGAACACCGCTCCTATCCCGTACCGTCCGGCGGCGTAGGCGTAGTCGGTGACGACGCTCGCATACCGGACGAGGTTCTCTCCGGCCGGCCCGATGGCCGCGACGTGCGCGCCCGGCCCGTGCCGCTCCCGGAGCACGTCGGTGGTGGCGGCGGTGCCCAACCCGCGCAACTCCACGGCCTCGTGACACGAGACCTCGCCATCACGGACCAGCAGGTAGGAGAGCCGCTCGGCGCGCCCCTGGACGGCCAGCGCCCGGACGCCGGCGCCCCGCATCCCCGCCGCGAACGGCCCCAGCGCATGCGCCTCCCCGGCCACCCCGGTCAACGGCGACTTGGCCAGGAAGACGCCCTTGGCCAGCCCCGGGGCCCGCGTCCCGCCGAGCATCCCCGCGGCCACGTACACCAACGCCCGCGGGTCGTAGGGGTCGAGCCCGGCAGGGGTGCGCTCGGCCATCAACCGCAACCCGAGTATGGACCCGCCGTAGTGGCCCGGCTCGCCCGAGCGGTGCTCACGCTCGGCGGTTCCGCTGGTCAGATCAACGATGAACGGCACGGTACGACCTCCCTTGGACGTTGCGGCGGCACACCATCACACAACAGCCACGCGTCGCAAGCCCCGCCGCGGGCAGGGGGTCCGGATGAAACGCTTCTTGAAGGCCGTGCTGCTGCGCCGGCTGGCGCGTACGCCGATCGGCGCGGTGTTCCTCGCGGTGGGCTGGGTGCTGGGGCGGCGGCGTAGACGCCGCGGCCAGCGGCACCACAGCAGTCACAAGAGCCACACGACCCGCAGGAGAAGGTGACGTCGTCGACCACGACCGGCACCGCCGCGCCGTCCGCGCCCTGCTGGAAGACCCCGGCGTGGCCCGGCACTCGGGCCGCACGCTCACCGCCGCCCACCTCGCCAAGGAGTACGGGTCCACCGGCGTCTGACCGCTGAGTGTGGGTTCACCGGCGCCTGATCGTCAGCCGTCACCCAGGCTCCAGACCCGTATGGACCGGTCCTCGCCCGCGCCCACGATGACCGGCCGCCCGGCGGGTGCCGCCAGCGCCAGCGTGCGGATCGCCCCGCCTTCCCCGGGTCCCAGCTCGCCGATGATCTCGCCGTTGTCGAGGTTCCAGACGCGGACGGTCACCTCGCCGCCCGCCGGGGCGTGGGCGACGGCCGCGATGGGCACGTCGCCGAGCCGTCCCGCGACGAGGGCCACCGCGCCCCGGTCGTCGGGGCTCTGGTCGCTGAAGGCCCACTTCTTCCTGCGCTTGCCGGTGGCCAGGTCGTACACGCGCAGGGTCGCGTCCAGATGGGTCGAGACGACCACCGGCCTGCCCTTCAGCTCGCCGCAGGCCAGCAGTTCGATGCCGCCGATCTCGCCGGTCTCGAACGAGTGCGTGACCACCCCCGTGGACAGCCGCCGCACCCGGATGCGCTCCCCTCCGTCCCCGGTCACCAGCACGTCGTCCTTCCCGAGCCGGCCGAACGCCAGCCCCCTGATGCCCTGGAAGTGCTCGGTGCTGGTGACGCCGATCTGCTTGCCGGTGGCGATGTCCCACAGCCGTACGGTGCCGCGCAGGTCCCGCATGCCGTCGTACTTCTGCGACACCGCGATCGCCCGGCCGCCCGCGACCGTCACGGCGATGATCGGGTCGCCGGCCCGGTGCGCGGCGAGGCTCTCCCCGGACGGGCTCCACAACCGCATCCTGCCGTCGGAGTGCCCGGAGGCCACCACCGGGGCGCCGCCGCGCTCCCCGTACGCCACCGAAACCGCCCCGCCACCGCCGTCGCCGACCTTGGCGATCGCGGCGGCCGTGCTCAGGTCCCAGGCGAGGACCGTGCCGTTGGCCGTGCCGCACGCGACGCCGGTCCCGCTCGCGCTCGCAGCGAGCGCCACGGGCGCGCCGGACCCGCCCGGCAACGACACCGGCTCCCTGACCTGCGTCCCGAACGGCTCGGCGGAGGCGGTGGGCGTCGGCCGCGCGGACGGCGAGCCCGCGTTCGGCGAGGCCGAGCCGGCGTTCGCGGAGGCCGCGTTGCCGCTGGGCGACGACGACGGATCGCCGTCCGGCCGCAACAACCCCCCTCTGGGGCGCAGCACCGCGAACGCGGACACGGCCGCCGTGGCGACGGCCGCCCCGGCCGCGCTGATCACGGCCCGCCGGCTGACCCGCCTCCCACCGCTCGGCGCCGTCTCCACGTCCGCCACCGGACGCGCCCGCGCCGGAACCGCCTGATGAGCCTGAAGACCCACAGGCGGCGAACCCGCCGGTCCGGCTTGCGGTCCTGAGGGTGGTGGGCCTGCCGGTCCGGCTTGCGGTCTTGAGGGTGGTGGGCCTGCCGGTCCGGCTTGCGGTCCCGGGGACGGCTTTCCCCGGGACCCAGGCGGCGCGCCGGGAGGCGGTTGTCCGGCAGGTTCGCCAGCGGCTCCGAACGACGGATAGCGCGCTGGTCCGGAGGGCGTACCCGCGGCTGCCCCGCCTGCTCCAGGCGCGGGCCCCGCGGACACCGAGCCCGCCGGTGCGGACGGGGCGCCCGCCAACGGTTGGCGCGCAGACGGCGGCAAGGGTTGCAGGGCGGGCCCGGTCCGTCTGATCAGGCGCTGCATCAGGTCGGCAGGCGTCGGCCGGGCCGCGGGGTCCTTGGCCAGACATTCCCGGATCGGGTCCACCAGGTGGGGCGGGACTCCCGACAGATCGGGGTCGCCGCTCAGGATGGCGTTCATGATGGCCGGGACGGTCTCCCCGGCGAAGGCCGGCCGGCCGGTGGCGGCGAACACCATCGACCCAGCCCAGCTGAACATGTCCGACGTGGGCCCGATCCGCAGCCCCTTGAACTGCTCAGGCGACATGTACGTCGGCGTCCCCACCGGCTCGGACACGAGCGTGGTCGCATCCAGCGCCTTGGCGATCCCGAAGTCGATGACGATCGGCCCCACGGGCCCCATCAGCACGTTCCCCGGCTTGAAGTCCCGATGCACGATCCCGGCCTGATGAATCGCGGCCAGCGCCGTCAACGTCGAGATCGCCAGCCGATCCAGCGCCCCGCCCGCACGCGGCCCGGCCGACCGGACGAGCTGCTGCAACGTGTCGCCCGCCACGTACTCGCTGACGATGTACGGCCGCTCGTCCACCATCCCGGCGTCCAGCACGGCCGCCGTGCAGAACGCCGCCACCCGCCGCGCCGCCTCCACCTCACGCAGGAAGCCCTTCGTGACGTCGTCGTCCCCGCTCAGGTGGCTGTGCAGCAGCTTGACGGCGACTTCGCGGCCATCGCCGCCGACCGCCTTGTAGACGGTGCCCTGACCGCCGGAGCCGAGCACCCCGACGAGCCGGTACCCGCCGACCCGTTCGGGATCGCCCGATCGGAGCGGGCGGATATCCGGCATCCCGCTCCTTTCCCGGACCTCCTTGGGCGATCCACACGATAAGGCATGGGGTCGCCGCGTCAGGAAAGCTTCTCGAAGAAGAACTCGTGCTTCAGGAACGACGTGTCGTATTCGCTGCCGGGGTATGGCGGGATGAGCTGCGACGCCTGGAACAGCCGCCAGCCGTCCCGCAGCGCGTCCACCCCGGTCTCGTACGGCGGCTCGTCCCCGTCCCCCGCGGTCGGGTGGGTGCGCCCGGTGCCGTCGTAGGAGGACCATCCCACTACGGGGGCGTCGAGCGCGGAGGTGGCCAGGTAGAGAACGAGGACCTGCTGCTTCATGCGACGGCCCTCCCGGGGCGGTTGTTCACGCGGGTCGTCCAGTAGTCGATGTCGAAGTCCGGGTCGGCGGTCATCGCCCGCCACAGGCGCACCCGGTTGTGGATCTCCAGCCGTCCGGTCGCCTGCTCGTACCAGGGGAAGCGCCGGCTCAGCTCGGCGACCACAGCCGGGTCGGCCAGGTCGGTGGTGTCCCACAGGCGCACCTGCGGCACGGTCGGATTGAGCCGGATCTTGAACATGTACCTGCGCTGGTCGCTGTCGTTGCGCCGGCCGCCGTGCCAGATGCCGTGGTGCAGCAGCATCACGGTCCCGGCCGGGCAGGTCAGCCGGGTCTGGCCGCGCAGGTTCTGGTAGCGCCCGGTGTCGCTCTCGTTGGTGCGGCGCAGGTGGCTGCCTGGCACGACCAGGGTGCCGCCCATGTCCGTGGTCACCTCGCGCGGGTAGTACATGAGCTGCACGTCGAAGGCGTCCATGCGGGTGTCGATGATGGCGTCGGCGTGCAGCGGCTGGGCCTCGCCGCCGCGCGGCTCGCGTACGTGCACGGCGTGGTGGTCGACGGTCGGGCCGGGGCCGACGAGGGAGTGCATGGCTCCGGCGACCTCGGGCACCTCGACGAGCCTGCGCGCGAAGGATCCCGCGGGGAAGGCCACGTCGAGCGGAGTCCCGTACGGCACCTTCGGGATCCCCGCCTCCAGCACGTCGACGGCCTGATCGTTGAGCTCTTGCGGTACGACGCCGTCGAGCCGCAGATAGCCGGCCGCCACGAACCCGGCCACCTGCACAGAAGTCAGCAAAGTGGTTCGCATGCCACAAACGTATGATCACGCATATGTCATGTAATGGGTTGTAATCATCGACTAGTGGTCTGTTTTCCCCTATATATGCCCTTATGTACCGGGTGAGCCTCGCACTGTCCGACCCTCCGCTCGTGGCCGGGGCGGGCGTCGGCGTGCACGGAGTCGTCAGCTCGCACGACGTGTTCAAGCTGCCCGACCTGTGGCAACTCCACTTGTACGGCTACGCCGCCGAGCTGGTGCTCGAAGGCACCACCCACCCGATCAGGCCCGGCCACGTGAGCCTCATCCCACCGGGCGCCGAAGTGCACTACCACTATCGGGGCAGGTCCGAGCACCTGTACGCGCACTTCCGCCTCCCCGGTTCGGGCGAGCGGCGCGACGTGCCCGTCATGCGCGACGCCGGCGACCAGACGCCGCTCATCGCCGCCTCGCTGCGGCAGGCCATCGCGGCCGTACCCGGCACCCGGGCGCGCGCTTCGGCCGAGGTGTGGACGGTGCTCTGGAGGGTGGCCGGCCTGCCCGTGGCCGGCAGCGCGGACGCCGTCGTGGCGGCCGCGATCGAGCACATCGAGGCCGACCTGGCCGCGCCGCTGACCGTGCCCGGCATCGCCCGCGCCGCCGGGGTCTCCCACAACCACCTCACCCGGCTGTTCCGCGCGCACACCGGGCACACCGTCGTCGGCTACATCCGCCGCCGGCGCCTGGCCCGGGCGCTGCACCTGCTGCGCGAGTCGACGCTGGCGATCCCCGCGATCGCCGCCGCCGTGGGCATCCCGGACCTGCAGGCGTTCAACAAGGCCTGCCGCCGCGAGCTCGGCGCCTCGCCCCGATCCCTGCGCGCTCAGGGCGTGCCGGCCGACGGCAGGGGAGCTCAGGGCGTGCCGGGCTGATCGAGGGCCGCGCGCCAGGATCGTGGTGCGCTTCGACCTCACCGACGGCGCCCGCCCGGCTGGACGGCCACCTCGCCGCGGGAACAGGCCGGCGACGCCGCCGCCCGGGTCCGGGCGCTGGGGACCGGTCCGCTCGCCGTGTTCGGGACCAGCAGCGGCGCCACGTTCGTGTTGTGCCTGCCGGTCACCCATCCGGAGCTGGTGCGCGGCTGCGTCCTGCACGAGCCGGTGCTCGCCCGTGCTGGTCAGCGAGCACGGCCGGGCGCCCCAGCAGCAGGCCGCCCCCCCGCCTGGCCGGGCGGCTCGGCACGTGGGTGGAGCGCCTCCCCGGCACCCACACCCCGTACTGGGACCATCCGGACGAGACCGCCCGCGCCATCGGCGAGTTCGTGCGGACGCTCGGGTAGCCGGCCCGCCTCGTCAGGTAGGTTGGCCGACCATGGAGGAACGCCAGCACTGCCCACGACGTCCGGCCCGCGCCGCCGCCGCGGTGACGATCGCGGCCCTTTCCGGCATCGCCGCCTGCGGGGTTCCGGCTGCGTCCGGAGGCGCCGCAGGCTCGGCGCCGGCCCGAACGGCCACCCCGGCGGCGACCCCGCAGACGTCCTCGGGCGAGAAGCTGCCCGCCCCCGGCGCGGCCGTCCCCAAGGACGCCACCCGGATGGCCGCCGCCCTGCGCAAGACCACCACCGCGCTGCACGCCGCCATCGACCGCTGGTCCAAGAAGGGAGAGCCGCCCCAGGACGTCCAGCTCCTGGCCCTCTACCAGCAGCGCATCTACCGCCACGCCGCCCGCAACTCCGAGGTCGCCTCCCAGGCCTTCGCCCGCCTGCCCGCCGCGCTCGCCGCCCAGGCCAAGGACAACACGGCCGCGATCCGCGGGCTGCTCGCCCTGGCCCACCCCGTCAAGCCGTCCGCCACGTTCAAGGTCGCCCCAGCTCGCCCCGCGGCCGAGCTGCTCGGGTACTTCAAGAAGGCCGAGCGCCGGTTCGGGGTGGAGTGGGAGGTGCTGGCGGCCGTGATGTTGGCCGAGACCAAGTTCGGCCGGGTGAGATCCGCCAGCCACACCGGCGCTCAGGGGCCCATGCAGTTCATGCCCGGGACATGGCGGGCGTACGGGATGGGCGGCGACGTCCACGATCCGCGCGACGCCGTCATGGCGGCGGCCAACTACCTGCGCGCCAGCGGCGCCCCGGGCAACTACCGGCGGGCACTGTACGCCTACAACCATTCGGACGCGTACGTGAACGCCATCCTCCTGCACGCCCGCCAGATCAAGCGGGACCCGAGGAACTACTACGTGTACTACAACTGGCAGGTGTTCGTCCTCACCACGGCCGGCGAGCGCCGCCTGACCGGCCCGCGCTGACACCGGACGTGACCGGCCCGCGCTGACCCCTTACGCCCGGACCCCGTACACCGCCGTGCCGGCGATCGCGTCGGAGTCGCAGCCGAGCCCGTCGAACAGGTCGTCCGACAGCCCCTTGGGCGGTTGCGGCAGCGCCGACACCGTCCCGCCCGGTCGCCCCGCGCGATCGAGTCCAGGAGCCGCGGATCGTCCTGATCCGGCAGCTCCCCGGGATGGTGATCAAACGTGCGAGGTTTGGTGGCGTTCACCCTGAGTCCTCCTGTGAAAGAGCCCGTGCCGCTTCACGTCTTGGTAGCGGCGAGCGTCAGGAAGGATCGTGCGCGTGGCCGGATTTCCGCGCCGTAAAGGGAACCTACGCGTGGTCCACGCAGCAGGGTGTCGGGTTCGGGACCTCGGCGGGCGCGATCCGGCCGCCGGCGGCGGGCATGGCGAGCAGGGTCATCAGGCCGTCCCGCCAGACGGGCCTGACATGATCGGCGGTCACGACCGGCACGTCGTCGCCGGGCGGATCGGGGACGGCGAGCACCACCACCCGCTCGATGGCGGACCTGCCGAGCAGCTCGCCCACGGTGAGGGTGCCCGTGAGCAGGTCACGGCCGGGATAGGCGACGACCCGCCCGCCCCGCCGCGCCGCGTGCT
>NZ_VCKY01000357.1 GCF_005889735.1 Nonomuraea turkmeniaca | reverse complement strand
GTGTGGGAGCCGGGGACGCGCAGCGGGCGGCCGGCGCGGGCGCTTTCGATGAGGCAGGGCGCACCGTCCGGCTCGACGACGACGATCCTCGGTTTCTCGCCCCAGCGGTCGCGGACGTATCCGGCGGCCGCGGCGGCCAGCCCGCCGACGCCTGCCTGCACGAACACGTGCGTGGGCGCCTCCGGGAGCGCATCGCTGCCCGCCGGGGCAGCGTCGACCGTCCGCTCGCCCGCAAGAGGGCCTGGACCGGCGTCGCCGGGCGGGCCGGCGGCGGCGGACGGGCCGGCGGCGGCGGACGGGCCGGCGGCGGCGGACGGGCCGGCGGCGGCGGACGGGCCGGCGGCGGCGGGTGCGCCAGGGGCGGCGAGTTCGTCGAACAGGACCGTGTAGCCGCGCATGACGTCGAGCGGCACGTCGGTGTAGCCGTCCCATGAGCTGTCGGCGACGAGCCGCCACCCATGCTCGCGTGCGGCCTCCTGCGCGGCGGCCATGGCGGCCTCGTAGTCGTCGCCGTCGCGCCGTACGTCGGCGCCGAGCGCGCGCAGCCGCTGCGCGAACGGCTCGGGCACGTCGTGGCTGAGGTAGACGGCGCAGGCCACGCCGGCTTCGCGGGCGCCGGCGGCGACGGAGATGCCGTGGTTGCCGGCGCTGGCGCACACGACCGGGGTGTCGCCGCCGTGCCGCTGGGCGAGCAGGTGAACGGCGTAGGCGCCGCCGAGCGCTTTGAAGCTGCCGAGCCCCCTGCGGCCGCTCTCGTCTTTGACGTGGACGGCCCGCGTACCGGCGAGGCCGGGGATGGTGTGGACGGGGGTGGGCCGGTAGGCGGGGTGCCGGTCGAAGTGGGCGCGGGCTTGGCGGGCGTGCGCGGTCCCGATGAGGTCGCGCTCTCGCGCGGTGTAGGGAGCGCGGCCGGGGTTGAGGTACTCCATGATCGCCATGCTAGGAGCAGGCGGTCAGGCGCGGTCGCGGGCGGCGGCCACAGCGGCCTGGCCGAGGCTGAGTCCGCCGTCGTGGGGCGGCACGCGGATGTGCCTGAGGACCCGGAACCCGGCGGCGCGCAGGCGTTCCACGGTGCCTTCGAGCAGCAGCGCGTTCTGGAAGACGCTCCCGGACAGGGCGACGGCGGACAGGCCGGTGGCCTGCCGGAGCGTCTGGCAGGCGCGGGCGATGGCGTCGGCGACGCCGTTGTGGAAGCGGCCGGCGATGACGGGCGTGGGCACCCCGGCCGTGAGGTCCTCGGCGGCGGCGCGGACGAGGTCGCCGCCGTCGACCGCGAGCAGGTCACCGGCGCAGCGCAGGTCGCGCAGGGTGACTGCGGCGGGATAGGTGCCGGTTTCTGCGGGGTCGGCGTGTTGTTCGAGTTCGATGGCGGCCTGCCCGTCGTAGGTGACGGTGTCGCGGATGCCGAGGAGGGCGGAGACGGCGTCGAAGAGGCGGGCGGCGCTGGAGGTGAGGGGGGCGTCGGCGCGGCCGAGCACGCCGGCCCAGGAGGCGGCGTTGCGGCGTACGACGGCGAGCCCGGGGTGGTCGTGGCGGAGGTAGGCGGCGGCCATGCGCCACGGCTGCCTGATGGCGCCGGCGGG
Source organism: Nonomuraea turkmeniaca (assembly GCF_005889735.1). GTDB lineage: Bacteria > Actinomycetota > Actinomycetes > Streptosporangiales > Streptosporangiaceae > Nonomuraea > Nonomuraea turkmeniaca. Next base: position 6,381 of record NZ_VCKY01000357.1, on the reverse strand, counting down.
CATGGGGACGGGCGTGAGGTGGCCGAGCCGTTCGTAGGTGGCGAGGTCCGCGCGGAGGAACTCGCCGCCCCACAGGGCGCCGTCGGGGCCGTGGCCGAGCCCGTCGAAGGCGACGCCGATCACGGGGCCGGAGTCGCCGTTGTCGGCGAGGCAGGAGGCGATGTGGGCGTGGTGGTGCTGGACGCCGACGAGGTCGGCGCCGGGGATGGCCAGGGCGTGCCGGGTGGACGGGTAGCCGGTGTGCAGGTCGTGGGCGACGACGTCTGGCCGGATGCCGGACAGGCCGCAGTAGTGGTCGATGGCTTCGGCGAAGGCGCGGAGGGCGTCCTGGTCGTGCAGGTCGCCGAGGTGCTGGGAGAGGTACGCCCGCCGTTCCGCGGCCAGGCAGATGGTGCTGTTGAGCTCGGCGCCGCAGGCGAGCACCGGCCGGGGGACGCGGTGGCGCAGCGGGAGCGGCTCGGGGGCGTAGCCGCGGGCCCGGCGCAGCACGGTGACCTCGCCGGACATGGGGCGGAGGACGGAGTCGTCGGCGCGGACGTGGATCGGCCGGTCGTGGGTGAGGAAGGCGTCGGCGATGCCGCCGAGCCGGGTCAGGGCGTCGGCGTCGGTGTGGGCGATGGGCTCGCCGGAGACGTCGCCGCCGGCGAGGGCGATGGGCTCGCCGAGTTCGGCGAGCAGGAGGTGGTGCAGCGCCGTGTACGGGAGCAGCAGGCCGAGGGTGCGGTGGCCGGGCGCGACGCCGGCGGCGACGGGCGCTCCGGGGCGGCGGGGCAGCAGCACGATGGGCCGGGCACGGCTGGTGAGCAGGCCGGCGGCGGTGTCGTCGATGGTGCACAGCCGGCGAGCTTGGGCGAGGTCGGCGGCCATGACGGCGAACGGCTGGTCTTCGCGGTGCTTGCGGCCGCGCAGGGTGGCGGCGGCGTGTTCGTGGGCGGCGGGCACGGCGAGGTGGAAGCCGCCGAGTCCTTTGACGGCGACGACGCGGCCGGCGTGCAGGAGGGTGACGGCGCAGGCGATGGGGTCGCCGCACAGGTCGGCACCGCGGGCGTCGAGCAGCCGGAGGCGGGGCCCGCAGGCGGGGCAGCCGGCGGTGTGGTCGTGGAAGCGCCGGTTGCCGGGCGCGTGGTATTCGGCGGCGCAGGCGGGGCACAGGGTGTAGCCGGCCATGGTGGTCCGCGGCCGGTCGTAGGGGGCGCCGCGGACGATGGTGAAGCGGGGCCCGCAGGTGACGCAGCCGATGAACGGGTAGCGGTGTCTGCGGTCGGCGGGGTCGGCGAGTTCGCGCAGGCAGTCGTCGCAGGTGGCGGTGTCGGCGGGGACGAGGGCGCGGCGCAGCCCGGAGGGGTCGCTGGCGGCGATGGTGAAGCCGCGGTGGCCGGCGGGTTCGCCGCTGACGACGGTGACGCGTTCGATGTCGGACAGGGCGGGCGCGTCGCGTTCGAGCGCGGTCAGGAACTCCTCGACGCCGGCGAGGGCGCCTTCGATCTCGATGTGCACGCCGTTGACGTCACCGCGGACGCGCCCGGCGAGGCCGAGGCGGATGGCGAGGGAGCGCACGAAAGGGCGGAAGCCGACGCCTTGGACGATGCCTTCGACGTGCACGTCTACGTGTTTCACAACGGTCACAGGCCAAGTGTGCGCCCGATCGGCGGGCCGCGCATGTGTATCGGCGGCCGTGTCACATGCGAGAGCGGGAGGACCGTCCGGCCCTCCCGCTCTGGCGTGGTGTTACAGGTATTGACCGGTGTTGGCGACGGTGTCGATGGACCGGCCGGCCTCGGTGCCCTGCTTGCCGGAGACGAGCGTGCGGATGTAGACGATCCGCTCGCCCTTCTTGCCGGAGATGCGGGCCCAGTCGTCGGGGTTGGTGGTGTTGGGCAGGTCCTCGTTCTCGGAGAACTCGTCCACGCAGGCCGTGAGCAGGTGCTGCACCCGCAGGCCCTTCTGGCCGCTTTCGAGGAACTGCTTGATGGCCATCTTCTTGCCCCGGTCGACGATGTTCTGGATCATCGCTCCGGAGTTGAAGTCCTTGAAGTAGAGGACTTCCTTGTCGCCGTTGGCGTAGGTCACTTCGAGGAAGCGGTTTTCCTCGCTCTCGGTGTACATGCGCTCGACGACGCTCTGGATCATGCCGCCGATCGTCGCCTCGCGGGAGCCGCTGTGCTCCGTCAGGTCGTCGGGGTGCAGCGGCAGCTCGGAGACGAGGTACTTGGAGAAGATGTCCTTGGCCGCCTCGGCGTCCGGCCGCTCGATCTTGATCTTGACGTCCAGGCGGCCGGGCCGCAGGATCGCGGGGTCGATCATGTCTTCGCGGTTGGAGGCGCCGATGACGATGACGTTCTCCAGGCCCTCGACGCCGTCGATCTCCGACAGCAGCTGGGGGACGATGGTGTTCTCGACGTCGGACGACACGCCGGAGCCGCGGGTGCGGAAGATCGAGTCCATCTCGTCGAAGAACACGATCACCGGGGTGCCCTCGGAGGCCTTCTCACGGGCGCGCTGGAAGACCAGGCGGATGTGCCGCTCGGTCTCGCCGACGTACTTGTTGAGGAGCTCCGGGCCCTTGATGTTGAGGAAGAAGCTCTTGCCGGACTGGCCGGTCTTCTCCGCGACCTGCTTGGCCAGGGAGTTGGCGACGGCCTTGGCGATGAGCGTCTTGCCGCATCCGGGCGGCCCGTACAGCAGCACGCCCTTGGGGGGCCGCAGCTTGTGCTCGCGGAACAGGTCGGCGTGCAGGTAGGGCAGCTCGATGGCGTCCCTGATCTGCTCGATCTGCCTGCTGAGGCCGCCGATCTCCTCGTAGGAGATGTCGGGGACCTCCTCGAGCACGAGCTCTTCGACTTCGGACTTGGGTATGCGCTCGTAGACGTAGCCGGAGCGAGGTTCGAGCAGGAGCGAGTCGCCGGCCCTGATGGGCTGGCCGACGAGCGACTCGGCCAGCCGCACGACGCGTTCTTCGTCGGCGTGCGAGATGACCAGGGCCCGCTTGCCCTCGTCGAGCAGTTCTTTGAGCATCACGATCTCGCCGACCTCTTCGTAGCCGAGAGCTTCGACCACGTTGAGCGCCTCGTTGAGCATGACCTCCTGGCCACGCCGCAGCGAGTCGACGTCGACGGCAGGGCTGACGTTCACCCGCAGCTTGCGGCCGCCGGTGAACACCTCGATCGTGCCGTCTTCTCTGGCCTCGAGGAAGGTGCCGAAGCCGGATGGCGGCTGCGCCAGCCGGTCAACCTCCTCCTTGAGGGCGACGATCTGGTCCCTGGCCTCCTTGAGTGTGGCCACCAGGCGTTCGTTCTGGCCGGTCACGGCCGCGAGGTTCGCCTGTGCCTCATGGAGACGCTCTTCGAGGACCCTGGCCTGACGGGGTGACTCGGCCAGCTTCCGCCTCAGCGCGGTGATCTCCTCCTGGAGGAAGGAGACCTGTGTTGAAAGATCAGCGACCTCCCGTTCGCGCTGCGCGGCTCGAGCCTCAGCATCATCGCGAGCTGCCACGCCCCGTCACCTCCTTCCCAGTCGAGGGCGACTACTTAGGACCTTACCTATCTCGGGCCCCTCCGTAACCTGGCCGGGCAGTGTTCGTAGAGTGACATTCAGTGTTCGGTGAATAATCCTCAATAGTGCGTTTAATACTCCCAGCATAGGAACACGGCAATCTGTTCCCGTGTCACGCACGAACGCACCCTCGTGGCCAAATTGTCATAGTTCTTCAGTGGTCCCCTTCGGTCGGCGGCGTCGCGGCGGGGGCGTCACCCCGTCCGCCATGCGGCGGGCGGTGACGAGGAAGCCCGTGTGGCCGATCATCCGATGATCGGGTCTCACCGCGAGTCCTTCGACATGCCAGTCGCGAACCAGGGTCTCCCACGCATGCGGCTCGGTGAAACACCCGTGATCGCGGATCGTCTCGACCGTCTTGGACATTTGGGTGGTGGTGGCGACGTAACAGCAGATCACGCCGCCGGGGGTGAGCGCCTTGGCGGCGGCGTCGACGCACTCCCACGGGGCGAGCATGTCGAGAATCACCCGGTCGACGTCGACCTCGTCGATGGAGTGGACCAGGTCGCCGACGACCAGGCGCCAGTTGTCGTCCATGGGCCCGCCGTAGAACTTCTCGACGTTCTTGCGGGCCACGTCGGCGAACTCCTCGCGCCGCTCGTACGAGGTCACCTGCCCGTCGGGACCGACGGCCCGCAACAGGAAGCAAGTCAGCGCGCCCGAGCCGACCCCGGCCTCGATCACCCGGGCGCCGGGGAAGATGTCGGCCATGCCGACGATCATCGAGGCGTCCTTGGGGTAGATGACGGCCGCGCCGCGCGGCATGGCGAGCGTGTAGTCCTGCAGCAGGTGGCGGAAGGCGAGGTATTGGGTGCCGCCGGAAGAGCGCACGACGGAGCCTTCAGGCTGCCCGATCAGGTCGCTGTGCGGGATGGCGCCCTTGTGGGTGTGGAAGACGCCGTCCTCCTTGAGCGTGATCGTGTGGCGTTTGTTCTTGGGGTCGGTGAGCTGCACCTGATCCCCCGCCTGGAAAGGCCCATGCCTGCGGAAACCCATGGCCGCAAGGTTATAGGGCTTTCGAGCGCGTCCGGACGCACGGTATCTATGGGGAATGCTCCCGCGCGACGTGATCTCCTCCGGTCCCCTGATTCTGCGGCCTCCCGTGGACGGCGACGCCGAGGCGATCGTCAGGACGTGCGACGATCCGGTGACGGCCTGGTTCCTGCCGATGCTGCCGTCGCCGTACCAGGTGGAGGATGCGCGCGAGTACTTCGCGATGGCGGCGGCGAAGTGGGAGGCCGGCGGCGCGGAGTTCACGATCGCCGAGAACGGCCAGTACGTCGGCTCCATCGGCGTGCGGCCGCCGGACCGCTGGGACGCGGCCGCGATCGGCTACATGGTGGCGCCGTGGGCGCGGGGCAAGAACGTGGCCTCGACGGCGGCCAGGGCGATCACCGACTGGCTGTTCGACCACGGGATGCGCCGGGTGGAGTTGCAGGCTGCGGTGGAGAACGTGGCGAGCCTGCGGGTGGCGTACAAGAGCGGCTTCCGCGAGGAGGGGCGCAGGCGGGACGCCCATCGGCTGCGTGACGGCCGCTACGTCGACATGGTGACCTTCGCCAGGCTGAAGGGCGACGCGGTGGGGGCGACGGCGGAGCCGTACCTGCCGTTCTTCGAGGGCGGGCGGCTGTCCGACGGCGTGGTGCGGCTCGAGCCCCTCGCCGTCGAGGACGCCGCGGACTTCCACCGGATGGTGACGGATCCGAGCGTGGCGGCGTACTTCGTGGGGCCGCCGAGCACGGTGGAGGACGACGAGCGGCGCTGTCGTTACACCGGCTACTGGTGGGTGTCGGGGCAGCGGATCGAGCTGGCCGTCAGGGACGCGGCCTCCGGGGCGTTCGCGGGGCACGTGCAGCTGACGCAGGTCGCGCCGGCGCTGGGGCAGGCGATGATCGGGTATTCGCTGCTGCCGGGGTTCCGGGGCAGGGGGTTCATGACGCGGGCGGTCAATCTGCTGGTGGAGTGGGCGTTCGCGCACACGCCGCTGCACCGGATCGTGGCCGGGACCGAGGCGGGGAACGCGGCCTCGCACCGAGTGCTGGAACGTGCCGGGTTCCAGCGGGAGGGCGTGCACCGGGAGTTGTTCCCGAAGGCGGACGGCGGGCGGATCGATGACGTGGCATGGGCGCGGCTGCGCCCGTCGTAGCCGGGCCTCCGGCGGGTCCCGCCGAGTGTCGCGGGCGGGCCCGCGGCGGGTCCCGCCCGGCGTCGTGAGCAGCCATACGGCGGGTCCCACATGGCGTCCGAAATGGGCAAAAAACCTGATTTCCTGTTGAGGGCTAGTCAAGGGCTCCGCCGGGGGTGATAGTCGGGACACCCGCACTCGAGTGTCGCGCGACCGGGCCGCGCGATCTCGCCGCCGCCGCATGAGGGATCACCGCGATGCCGTACAACCGTGTCGATGTCGCCATGCGTGAACTCGTCGCCGACTTCTCCTGCCTGCAGGCCGAGGACCTCGTGGAGCGGCTGGCGCGCGCCGCCGCCGCCGTCACGGGCACGGCGTACGCCGGGTTCGTCCGAGTGGACGCGCTGCGCCAGGTGGCGCTGCCGGTCCACGTGCACACCCCTCCCGGGGATCCGCTGAGGGTGGAGCGCTGGCTCGCGGAGTCGGGGGTGCTGAAGGAACTGGCCCTGTCGGCCGGGACGCTGCGGCTGGCGCGGGACGCGGCCGTGGGCGAGCCGGGGTTCCTGGCCACGCCCGTGCCGGTCGGTCAGCTGCCGCCAGCCTCCCGTGTCATCCTCGGCCAGGCCGTCCTCGATGCTCCAGATCGGGTAGTCGGCGGCGAGCTCCGCGTACAGCTCGATCAGCTCCAGGCTGGACACGCGCTC
>NZ_VCKY01000356.1 GCF_005889735.1 Nonomuraea turkmeniaca | reverse complement strand
GGCGGGATGGGCGGCCGGCCGCGGCCAGACAGGCGGCGATCGCGGCGCGCCGTTCCTCGCCGGATTGAGGCGGTGTGGCGGGTCGGCCATGTGCCGTGGTGACGGCCAGACAGTTCACCAGAAGGGCCGCCTGCTCGACCCACCTTCCCACATAACTGTCTATTTCGACTTGACCAGTGATGCGCCATGGATCTATCGTCACCGGCATAGCCTATCTAGACAGTGAGGGGTGTGGGCATGTTCGGATCGCTCGCGCGGCAGATGTGGCACCAGATCGAGCCGGTGCACGCAACGATCTATTTCAGCCCTGAGGCCTTCGAGGAGGCGGCGGCACTCGGCTACGACGTGGCCTCCCGCTGGCCGAGCTACTTCGCCTGGCGCACCGCGCCGCTCGGCGCCGCCGGCCCGCGGCTCGTCGCCGCCACCTACTACAGCTTCAGCCCGACGATGATCGCCGGCTACGTGCCCGGCATCTGGGCCACCGCAGAGCCCTCGCAGGTGCTCGATGCCCGCCTGCGAGCCATGGACCGCACGCTCCGCGCATTGCTCGGCGGGTCGGCGCGTGAGCTGAAGGAGCCGGCCGAGCTGGCCGTCAGAGCCGCGGAGAGCATCCAGCTCGCCCACCGCCCGCTGGCCGCCGCCAACCTCGACCTGCCCTGGGCCGACGAGCCGCACCTGGCGCTGTGGCAGGCGTACACCGTGCTGCGCGAGCATCGCGGCGACGGCCACCTGACCGCCCTGCAGGTTGCCGACCTGGACGCCTGCGAGGCCCTGGTCTCCTTCGCCGCCATCGGGGCCGCCCCGGTCGCCAACTTCGCCGGACGCGGCTGGAGCGAGGAGGAGTGGGGGGCCGCACAGGAGCGGCTGGCCGCCCGCGGCCTCATCGACGCCGAAGGCGCGGCCACCCCGGCCGGCCAGGCCCTGCGCGAGCAGGTCGAACGGATGACCGACGACCTGGCGGCCGAGCCGTGGCGAGCCCTTGGCGAGGTGGCGGCCGAACGCCTGGCCCAGCTCAACCGCCCCCTGCTCGGCGCGGTATTCGAGTCAGGCATGTTGCCCGCGACGAGCACGCTGGGGATCGGCAAGGTACGGGTGCCCGCGTGAAGCTCGAGCGACTCACCGGTCAGGAAGCACTCGCCGGCGCCGCCCAGCTGGCCGAGATCTACCGTGCCGCATTCGGCGGCCCACCGTGGTACGAGGGCGAGCGCGGGGCGGTAAGCCCGCACGCACGCGGCCAGGGCCTTGCGGGACGCATCCTGGATCTGCTGTGCGACGGCGCTGACGCCTGCTGGCTGCTCACCGCCCCGGCGGCGTGTCGCCGCCGCGCGGAACGATACGGAAGCAGCAGCCCCTGATGCATACTCGCCTCATGGACGAGGCGCTTCCTCCAACGCTGCGGCCCGTGCTCAAGGACCTCTACGCTGACTGCGCGGTGCGTCCCACCGTCCGGTTCGCCGACGTTCAGAGTTGGGAAGAGCCGTTCCTCTGGCTGCACGCCCCGGACGGAAGCGGACAGGGCCTCGCACTCCGCCGCAAGGGCGACGCTGCCCATCAGATAGCCGACTTCGCTGATCAGGTCCAGGAGTGGGCCGTGTGGGTGTGCCCGCAGACCAAAAAGGTCACTGCCGCCATCGGCGGGCTGCCTGTGCGGGACGGCTGAGCAACAAAAAGCGCTCCCCGCGGGATCGGATCCCGGGGGGAGCGCTTTTCGTTGATCGGCTTACCAGTCGCCGCCGAAGTCTCCGCCTCCGAAGTCTCCACCGCCGCCGCCGAAGTCGCCCCAGCCGCCGCCGTCGCCACCGCCGAAGTCTCCGGCTCCGGCGTCAGCGGAACCTTCGGCATAGCCGGCGCCGTAGCCGCCGTAGCCAAAGCCGCCGCTCAGCATGCTGCCCATCATGGTGCCGATGAACATGCCGGTCATGATGTCGCCGAAGCCGCCGTAGTAGCCGTACGCGTACGGCTGGTACGCCGGACCCGCGTCGTAGTACGGCCGGCGCTGGCCGTCGACCATGACCTCACGCATCTGCGGGTCGAAGCCGCGCTCCACGGCCTCGGCGTCCGCGCGGCAGGCGGGCACGTCGCGGACCGCGCCGCCGGGCGGGGCCCAGCGCACGTCGCGGGCCGACGGGCCGTGCTGCGGGTTGAAGAAGCAGGGGGCGCGCCGCTCGGGGACCGGCTCGTTGCTGACCTTGGCCTTCACCACGGCCAGCGCGTAGCGGCCGTCCTCGAGGGTCTGGGTGACCTCGCGGACCTGGTCGACACGCTGGATGGTGGCCAGCTGGGTCTTGGCCTTCTCGTACGAGTCGAGCGCCGTCTGCCATTCCTCGATGTGCTTGCCGCCCTCGCCGGAGAGGGTCACGTCGGCGTCGACGGCGGTGATCTCCTCGCCGAGCTTGGTGACGTCCTCGTCCACGGTCTGCTTGACCGCGGCCAGGTCCTTGGCCTCCTGGATGGCGCGCTTCTTCTTCTTGTTGCTGGAGTAGAGGAAGTAGCCGCCACCGCCGACCAGTGCCAGCACGCCCAGACCGACCAGCGCGGCGGTGCCGCCGGCGCCCGGGTTGGCCTGGCTGCCGGTGTCGAGCGCCGTGCGCGTCTTGCCTGCGACGGCGGAGTCGACGCGGTTGGTGAAGTCCTTCATGCCGTCGACGACGTCAGAGTTGGCGGAGACGGCACGATTGGCCAGCTCGCCTGCGAGGCCGCTCTGGCGGATGGCGGTCGAAGCGGCGAACAGCGTCTGGCCGTCGAGCACCGCGATGGTGGCGCGGGGCCGGCCCGCTTGGGTCAGCGCGGTGTTGAGCGAGGTCATGAACGGCCCAATACTGGAGTTGTCCACCGTGCCGTCGGGGAGTGCCACAGCGTAGATCTTGCTGTCGGCTCCCTTCAGCGCGTCACTGATCTCACTCTGCTGGTCCGACGTCAAGGGTGAGCCGGACACCACGTAAAGCGGGTTGTTCTTCCAGTTGGACACCACCGACTGAGCGTCAGGGGGCGCCGCCGCGTTAGCGGCAGGGGACAGCGCAAGAACGACGATGAGTCCGGCGATCAGAGCCGCGATCGCGGCCCCTGCTCGGCGCAGCGAATGGGTCATTGGCAGCAAGCCTCCTTCGCCCTTGAGGACGAACGGGCGGTCGGCAAAGTTCCTCACTGCGCACGTTACCCGCCGGAAAGCGCGCAGGCGCACACCCTGGACGAAGATCCTGGGGCTGCGAATTCTCTTACTCTTGCCATTGACGTCAAGTAAAGGTCACGGAGAGTCGGTCACGAGTCCTTGATCTCGCAGATCACCGCGCCCGACGTCACCGTCTGGCCCACGGCCGCCGTGAGGCCCGTGATCGTGCCGGACTTGTGCGCGGCCAGCGGCTGCTCCATTTTCATGGCCTCCAGCACCACGACCGTGTCGCCCTCGTTGACCGTATCCCCGTCGGCGGCCACGATCTTGACGATCGTGCCCTGCATCGGGCTCACCAGCGAGTCGCCACCCGCGGCCGGCTTCTTCGCGGCGCCGCCGCCGCGCCGGTGCGGTGCCTTGTTCGCCGCAGGCGTAGCGGTGGAGGAGCCGAGGCCCGCGGGCAGGACCACCTCAAGGCGCTTGCCGCCGACCTCGACCGTCACCGTCTCCCGCGCCGGGGCCTCGGCCGCGGCCACGTCCTCCGCGTACGGAGCGATCGTGTTGTCCCACTCCGTCTCGATCCACCGCGTGTGCACGGAGAACGGCGCGGAGGTGAAAGCCGGATCGGAGACGACCGCCCGGTGGAACGGCAGCACCGTCGGCATCCCGGCGATCTCGAACTCCGCCAGCGCCCGCCGCGACCGCTCCAGCGCCTCCTGCCGGGTGCGGCCCGTCACGATCAGCTTGGCCACCAGCGAGTCGAAGGCCCCCGGCACCGTCTCGCCCTGCTCGTAACCGGCGTCCAGGCGCACGCCGGGACCGGACGGGGCGCGCCAGCCGGTGATGGTGCCCGGGGCGGGCAGGAAGTTACGCCCCGCGTCCTCGGCGTTGATCCTGAACTCGATGGAGTGGCCGCGCAGGGCCGGGTCGTCGTAGCCCAGCGGCTCTCCGTCGGCGATGCGGAACATCTCCCGTACGAGGTCGACTCCGGCGACCTCCTCGGTCACCGGGTGCTCGACCTGCAGGCGGGTGTTGACCTCCAGGAAGGACACCGTGCCGTCCTGGCCGACCAGGAACTCGCACGTCCCCGCCCCGACATATCCGGCCTCCCGCAGGATGGCCTTGGAACTGTCGCGCAGCAGCCGCTCCTGCTCCGCGGACAGGAACGGCGCGGGAGCCTCCTCGACCAGCTTCTGGTGGCGGCGCTGCAGCGAGCAGTCGCGGGTGGAGACCACGACCACGGCGCCGTGCGCGTCGGCCAGGCACTGGGTCTCGACGTGCCGGGGCCGGTCCAGGTAACGCTCCACGAAGCACTCGCCGCGCCCGAAGGCCGACACCGCCTCACGAACGGCGCTCTCGTACAGGTCGGGGATCTCCTCCAGCGTCCGGGCCACCTTCAGCCCGCGCCCGCCGCCGCCGTACGCGGCCTTGATCGCGATCGGCAGCCCGTGCTGCTCAGCGAACGCCACCACCTCGGCCACTCCGGACACCGGGTCCTTGGTGCCGGCGACCAGCGGCGCGCCGACCTTCTGTGCGATGTGCCTGGCCTGCACCTTGTCCCCGAGCGCGGCGATCGCGGCCGGCGGCGGCCCGATCCAGATCAGGCCCGCGTCGATGACGGCCTGGGCGAAGGCGGCGTTCTCGGCCAGGAAGCCGTAGCCGGGATGGACGGCGTCGGCACCGGAGCGGGCCGCCACGTCCAGCAGTTTGGCGATGTCGAGGTAGGTCTCGGCGGGGGACTGCCCGCCCAGCGCGTACGCCTCGTCGGACACTCTGGTGTGCAGCGCGTCCAGGTCCTGGCCGGCGTAGACCGCCACGCTCGCGATGCCGGCGTCCTTGCACGCGCGGGCCACCCGTACGGCGATCTCGCCGCGGTTGGCGATCAGAACCTTCCGCACCGAACGTCCGTCCTTCCTGTGAGTGTCAGCGGCCCAGGTACGCGCCGCCGTTGACGTGGAGCACCTGCCCGGTGACGTGCCCGGATCCCGCGGAGGCCAGGTACAGAACGGTATCTGCCACGTCAGACGGGGTGCCAGGGCGGCCGTTGCGCGTGTTCTCCACGCGGGCCCTGATGCCCTCGTCCGTGAGGCGGCCGCGGAAGAACTCCGTGTCCAGCACCAGGCCGGGGGAGACGACGTTGGCGGTGATGCCTCTGGGGCCCAACTCGGCGGCCAGGTCGGCGGTCCAGGACTCGAGGGCGGCCTTGGCGGCGCCGTACGAGCCGGAGCCCGTGCCGCGGGCGGCGATCGAGCCGATCGACACGACCCTGCCACCCTCGTTCATGCGCGGCGCCAGCGCGGTCGTGACGATCACGGCGGACATCAGGTTGGCGTTGAGATTGGCCCACCACGCCTCGGCCACGTCCATCAGGTCGTCCGACTGCCTGCGGTCCAGGTTGGTGTTGCCGCCGGCGTTGTTGACCAGCACGTCCACCCGCGACGGCAGGGTGTCGAGCGCTTCCTTGACGGCGACCGGGCTGGCGGCGTTGAAGGCCGCGTACGCGGCCCCGAGGCGCTCGGCGGCCTCCTTCAGCACGTGCTCGCGGCGGCCGGTGATCGTGACGTGGTCGCCCAGCGAGGTGAACGCCGCCGCGATCGCGTATCCGATCCCGGTGCCGCCGCCGGTCACCACAACCTCGCGCATGTCCGGACAGCTCCCGTCGAATCCGAATCTTCTTCTGGAAGACCATAGCCGCTCGGTATAACCACGACGACGGCCGGTGTGCCCCCTTTAGTGTGAGTGCGCTTTCACACGGTCAGGAGGTATGTATGAGCCAGAGTATGCTCGGCGGCGACCCCGCGGAAATGCAGCAGATGGCCAGCCAGTTCACCCAGCAGTCGGAGGCGGTCCGCACCACGATGACCGCGCTCGACCGTGAGGCCGCCAAGGTCGGCACGGCGTGGACGGGCCCCGGAGCCCAGCGTTTCCAGCAGGCCTGGCAGAACTACCGCACGGCCTTCCAACGCATGACCGAGGAGCTTCAGGAAGCTTCTCGCGTCATCGGCACCTACCGGCAGAACATCGAGTCTGCCACGCAATGATCAACGGAACGGGGCCCTGGCGACATGCTGGGGCTTCTTTCCGTTGAACGGGCGCACAGAGCCTTGCCGCAGCTCGGATGCCACTTGACCGTCGACGGTCAAGCTGTGGGACCGAAACCTCTGATACGTATGGGGCTTATTTGGTTAAATGTCCTCCGATCATGACGTTTTCCCGAAAGGACGGTCATGGCGGAGAAGGACGCCTCCCAGCCCGAGCGGATCGGTGGCCACGAGATCGCAGGCCGCCTCGGCGAGGGACCACGTGGCGTCGTCTACCTGGGCCGGAAGTCCGAGAAGGCGCCCCAGGTGGCCGTCAAGACGCTGAGTGTCGCCCCTTCCGCCGACCCCGGCTTCGTGGCCAGGCTCAAGGGCGTCACGCGGGTGTCCAGCTCGTACGTGGCCCGCACGCTCGACGCGGGCGCCGACCACGGGCTGGTGTACGTGATCAGGGAGTACGTCGAGGGCCGGTCGCTGGCCGAGACCGTCGCGGCGGACGGGCCGCTGACCGGGGACGCGCTGGAGCGGCTCGCGGTGGGCACGCTGACCGCGCTGACCGCCGTTCACCTGGCCGGGCTCGCCCACCGTGGTCTCACACCGTCGAACGTGATCCTCGCCGGCGAGGGGCCGCGCGTCACCGACATCGAGCTGGGGGATCCGGCCGGCGAGATCGGCTACCGTTCACCGGAGCAGCTCAGCGGGCTGCGGTACGGCCCATACGCCGACGTCTTCTCCTGGGCCGCGACCGTGGTGTTCGCGGCCACCGGGTCTGCGCCGTTCGGGCATGACCCGGAGAGCGTGCTGAACGGGGAGCCTGAGATCGGCGAGCTGCCCGAGCCGCTGAGGCAGGTGGTGCTGGCCGCGCTCGCCAAGAAGGCGGACGGGCGGCCCACGGCGTACTCGGCGCTGCTGCGGCTGCTGGGCGATGGCAACGCGCCCATGCCCGGACCGCCGGCCGAGGACGTTTCAGTGCCGCCGCCTGCGATCCTGCCCATCCAGCTGCCCGTCGAGGGCGCCCGGACGCCGCTGATGCCGCCGTCCCCAGCACCCGTGGACCAACCCCCTGTGCGACCCGCACCGGCCCAGCCCGGTCCCCTGGACCAGGGGCCGATCGGAGCGGTTCCGACGGGGCCGGCGGCGCAGGGCCCGATAGGTTCGGCGGGTCAAGGTCCGGCCGAGCCGGAGTCTGGGCCTCAGATCTGGGGACCTCCGCCCGGCCCTGGTCAGCAGGGTCCGCATCCGGCGCCCTCCGTCGTGCCCGGGCAGGGCGACGGACGGGAGCGCAGGCCGTTTCCCGTGGGGCTCGTGGCGGGCGTGACCGCCGTCGTGCTCCTGTCGGGCCTCGGCGTGTGGGGGGCGAGCCAGTACTCCGGCAAGGTCAGGTTCGCCCCGATCGCCGCGGCCACCAGCCCGGCTACCGGGGGAGACGCCTTCTCCGCTCTGAGCCAGGGGGGCGTGACGGACGCGCCCACGCTGCCGCAGCCCGAGGTGACCGCGCCGTGGGGGACCACGGCCGGTCCGGGCGACAGCGGCGTCGGCCCGATGCTGCTTCCCACCGAGGATCCGGCCGGATCGCCGACGGTCCCGGCGCTCACGACGGTGCCGACCCCCGCACCGATCTCGACGCAGCCGGTCCCCACCGCCCAGCCCACCGGCACCCAGCCGTCGCCGCCGTCGACGAAGCCCACCAAGACGGCCAAGCCCAAGGCCACGGTCACCAAGACAGTCCCGCCCTCCAGAAGGCCGACGCCGACCGCGACCAGGACCACCGAGGATC
>NZ_VCKY01000355.1 GCF_005889735.1 Nonomuraea turkmeniaca | reverse complement strand
GGCGGTGACGGTGGTGGTCATCATCGCTCCTGGTCGGGGAAGGGGTTCGGGGCCGACAGGAGCCGGTTCAGCGAGGCCTTGGCCGCGGCCAGGCCGTCTTCCGGCGACCGTTCACCGCCGATCACCGGGGAGAACGCCTCCCCGAACTCGAGCCACAACCGCGACGCCGATCCGGCGAACCACACCTGGGGATCGAGCGCGACCTCGGTGATGACCGAGCGGTACTCCGACTGGGGTTGCAGCGCGAGGTAGTCGGGCTCTTCGAGGGCGGGCAGGTACGCGGGCACGTGCCCGGCGACCGCCCAGTCGGCGCTGTTCTTGATGATGTGGGCGATGAACTGGTACGTGGCCCGCTCGACCTCGGGATCGCGGAACCGCTGGTGCGGCAGGACGAACGCATGGCAGTCGGCCTGCGCCGCCCCGTTTCCGAACACGCTCGGGAAGCGGGTCATGCTGAACGGCGTCTTGCGTTCCTTGAGCCCGGTGGTCTCCCAGTCGCCGTTCCACAGGAACGCGGACTGGCCGTTGGTGAAGCTGGCGACGGACGCGCCGTAGTCGGTGCGCGGATCGCACAGCCCCTCCTGCCCGAGCTGCGCCATGAGCCGCAGCGCCTGCAGCGCCTTCTGGTCGTCGATGGTGATCGTGACGCCGTCGTCCGCCAGCAGGGTGCCGCCGCTCTGCGGGTAGAGCGAGAACCACACCCGCCAGGGGCCGACGGTGCCCAGGCCGAGCGCGTCGAACACCAGCGGCGGCTTGCCGCCCAGCACCTCCTTGGCCTTGCGCAGCATGGCCAGCAGCTCGTCCTGGTTCCGGGTGGGCACCAGCTTGCCGTCCGCGCCGAGCAGTCCGGCCCGGCCGCAGATGTCGGTGTTGTAGTACTGCACCATCGGGTGGGCGTCGAACGGGATGGCGTACAACACGCCGTCGAGGTGGGCGCGTTCCCAGATGGGCGGGCTGAAGTCGGCGCCACGCAGGCCGGCCTCCTCCAGCAGTCTCACGTTGATGGGATCGAGGATGGCGCCGGCGCCGATCCCGGCCAGGCGGGCCAGGTGGAAGCTGGCCAGGTCGGGAGACCGCCCGCCGGAGCCGGCCATGGCGATCTTGGTGTAGTACGGCTCGCCCCAGGCGAGCACGTTCTCTTCGACGAAGATGTTGGGGTTGTCCTTGGCGAACGCCGTGACCATCTGGTTCATGATGATGCCGTCGCTCGCACCGAGAAAGTGCCAGTACTGGACGCGGGTTTGGGAGGAGCCGAGCCCCACGGGGATGGCGCACCCGGCGGCCGTGGCGCCGGCGAGCGCCAGACTGCCGCCGAGGAGGCTCCGACGCGAAAGTTTGGGGGGATCTTGCACGGTGGCCTCGATGTTTCGTCGGGGTTACCCGAGTGTTAGCGGTAACACCGGGGATGTCAAGGCCCGTTCTCCGTGATCGCCCGGCCTTGACCGGCCCGGCTGATAACGCTAACAATCTGAGCGACGTAACGCCCGCGAAACAGGAGCCCTCTCCGTGCATCAGGCCACACTCACGATCGATCCCGCGTTCAAGGTCGCTCCGGTACGCCGGCGTACCTTCGGCACCTTCGTCGAACACCTCGGGCGCTGCGTCTACACCGGCATCTACGAGCCGGGACATCCCACGGCCGACGAGGACGGCTTCCGCCGCGACGTGCTCGACCTGACCAGGGAACTGGGCGTCTCCACGGTCCGCTACCCCGGCGGCAACTTCGTCTCCGGCTACCGCTGGGAGGACGGCGTCGGGCCCAAGGACCAGCGTCCCCGCCGCCTCGACCTGGCCTGGCACAGCACCGAGACGAACGAGGTCGGCGTCGACGAGTTCGTGCGCTGGTGCCGCAAGGCCGGTGTCGAGCCGATGATGGCGCTCAACCTCGGCACCCGCGGCATCGAGGCGGCACTGGACCTGCTGGAGTACTGCAACCATCCGTCCGGCACCGCCCTGTCCGACCTGCGGGCCGCCAACGGCGCCAAGGAGCCGCACGGGATCACGATGTGGTGCCTGGGCAACGAGATGGACGGCCCCTGGCAGACCGGGCACAAGACGGCCCGCGAGTACGGCAGGCTCGCCGCCGAGACCGCCCGCGCCATGCGCATGGTGCAGCGGGACCTGGAGCTGGTGGCCTGCGGCAGCTCGAGCTCCAGCATGCCGACCTTCGGCGCCTGGGAGGCCGAGGTGCTGGAGGAGACGTACGACCTGGTGGACTACATCTCCTGCCACGCCTACTACGAGGAGAAGGACGGCGACCTCGGCAGCTTCCTGGCCTGCTCGACCAACATGGAGTACTTCATCCGCTCGGTCGTGGCCACCGCCGACCACGTCGGCGCCCGGCTGAAGTCGCGCAAGAAGATCGACATCTCCTTCGACGAATGGAACGTCTGGTACCTGTCCCGCTTCCAGAACGCCGGGACCCCCGCCGACTGGCCGGTCGCGCCGCCGCTCCTGGAGGACCACTACCACCTGGCCGACGCGGTCGCGTTCGGCGGCCTGCTGATCACGTTGCTGCGCAACAGCGACCGGGTGACCGCCGCCTCGCTGGCGCAGCTGGTGAACGTGATCGCGCCGATCATGACCGAGTCCGGCGGGCGGGCCTGGAAGCAGACCACGTTCCACCCGTTCGCGCAGGCTTCCAGGCTCGCGGCCGGGGACGTGCTACGGGTCGAGCCGGTGTCGCCGCTGTACGAGACGGCCGAGTTCGGCGAGGTGCCGCTGCTGCACGCGGTGGCCACGCACTCCGACGCGGGCACGACGGTGTTCGCCGTCAACCGCTCCACCGACGGGCCGCTCTCCCTGGAGATCGACGCGCGGGCGCTCGGCGGGGCCCGGATCGTCGAGGCCACCACGCTGACGGACTCCGACGTCTACGCCCGCAACACGGCCGACGACCCCGACCGCGTCGCGCCCCGGCCGAACGCGGACGTCGAGCACGACCCGATGCGGGTCCTGCTCCCGCCCGTCTCCTGGAACGTGATCAGGCTCGGCTAGCGGTGCTCTCGCGGACGATGAGCTCCGGCTCCACCAGCCGGCGGGTGTCGGGCTCGGCGCCCGCCATCTGGCCCAGCAGCAGGTGGAACGCGTGCCGGCCGACCTCCTGGAAGTCCTGCCGCACGGTCGTCAGCGGCGGCCAGAAGTACGCGGCCTCCGGGATGTCGTCGAACCCGGCCACGCTCACGTCCTCGGGGACGCGCCGCCCCGCCTCGCCCAGCGCGCGCAGCACCCCGAGCGCCATCTGGTCGTTGGCCACGAACACGGCGGTGACGCCGGGGTCCTGGGCCAGCTCGCGGCCGAGCTGGTAGCCGGAGCGCGAGCTCCAGTCGCCGCGCAGGATCTCGGGCACCGGCCGGTCGGCGGCCTCCAGCACGCCGCGCCAGCCCGCGATGCGGTCGTTGGCGTCGAGCCAGTCCGCCGGGCCGGCCACGTGCCAGACCGTCTCGTGGCCGAGGCTGAGCAGGTGCCTGGTCACGCGGGCGGCGCCGGCCCTCTGGTCCACCTTGGCGACGGGCACGGGGATGTCATCTCCTGCGTCCACCGCGACCACCGGCATCTCGGGCGGCAGGTGGCGCAGGCCGTCGGCCGCCGACTCGTGCGGCGCCACGATGATCACGCCGTCGACGGCCTGGGCGCGCAGCCGCTGCATGCCCTCCTCCATCGACCTGCGGTTGAGCGAGCTCAGGCTGGCGATGCTGACGTTGTAGCCGGCGTGCCTGGCGGCCTGCTCGATGCAGTAGAGCGTGGAGGCGGGGCCGTAGAGCGTGGTGTCGATGCTGACCACGCCGAGCACGCCCGAGCGGCCGGTGACGAGCTGGCGGGCGGCCTGGTTGGGCCGGTAGTCGAGCTCCTTGACGGCGGCCAGCACGCGGGCCCGCGTCTCGGCTCGGACCCGCTCGGGCGCGTTGAGCACCCGCGAGACGGTCATCGTGGAGACGCCGGCGAGCACGGCCACGTCCATGAGCACCGCAGGCCTGCCGTCCCTGGATCTCACCGCGGCTCACCCCCTCGGCGGTAACGCTAACAGGCCGAGGGGGCGAGCGCGCGATCATATTTCTCTGGGACCGGCCGATCAAGCCGATCCCGGCGGTGGCCATCCGCCGAGTAGACGGCAAGGTTCGCGAGGTTAAGACGCGGCACAATACCCGTCGCGCGGCCGGCGCCGACAGGCTCACCGTGGCGTACGCGCCGTTCTCGTCTTTCACCGCCGCCCACATGGGCACCAGTGCGGCGCGTACGTCGCTGACGCTGGCACGGGACGGCATGATGCTGGGAACCTCCAGCGGCGCCTCGGCGACCTTCACCGTCCCGGCGAGTGCGGGCACGTACACCCGCACCGGCACCGCCACGCGGGAAGCGGCGTGGACCGATCTGGCGACCAGCGTCAACACCGTGTGGACGTTCCGCTCGGCGCCAGGCGGCGACCGCCGCGTATGCGCCGCTGTACGCCGTCCGGGCCGACGCGCACACCGATCTCACCGGCCGGGTCCGCGACCGCAATGCCGCCGTCGACATCACCCTCGATCCCGGCTACGCCACCGGTGAGGAGATCACGACGGTGACCGCGCAGGTGTCGTTCGACGACGGCGTCACCTGGGCGAGGGTGCCGGTGGTGCACATCGCGGACCGGTGGAGGGCGCACGTCCTGCAGCCCCGCGGTGAAGGCTACGCGTCCTTGAAGATCACCGGGGCGGACGTCTCCGGGAACTCCGTTGAGCAGACCACGGTCCGGGCGTTCGCGTTCGGGTAACGACCGGTTCGCCTCGCGGGCGGGGAAAGGGGGCGTCGCCGATCACCTCGGCGGCGCCCCCGAGCCGACGTCCAGCCACCACAGGTCCGCACGCCCGCCGGCCACACCATGATCCGCGACTGGATCGGGGAGATCCTGACCGACGGCGTCCCCCATCACCGGGAACGACGAATCACCGGGAACGACGAAGGGCCGGCCCATGACGGACCAGCCCTCTCGGACAGTGAGCGTGCGGTTCGCGCGCTGCCAACTGTGGTGGACGATACTGGGATTGAACCAGTGACCTCTTCCGTGTCAGGGAAGCGCTCTCCCGCTGAGCTAATCGTCCTTGTGAGGTGGCGACGGGATTTGAACCCGTGTGGACGGCTTTGCAGGCCGCTGCCTCGCCTCTCGGCCACGCCACCGGGCCATGTCTCCGAGCGGAAGACGGGATTCGAACCCGCGACCCTCACCTTGGCAAGGTGATGCTCTACCACTGAGCCACTTCCGCGTTGCTCAAGTAACTCTAGCGGGTTTTCCGGCCGGATGGTTACTTGCGCAGCTGGCGGGCCACGCTTCGTTCCGTGGCGGGCAGACTGAGGAAGATCTCCAGGATCCTGGTGAGGCGGTGGACCTCGATGCGGTGGAAGGCGGGGCCCTCCGAGCGGGCCAGCAGGAGGGCGATGGCCAGGGGCGGCAGCGGGGCGTGGATGACGTGCAGGCCGCCCTCGAGCGTCATGGCGGTCGGCCGGGCGGGCACCTCGTCCGGGACCGTCAGCTCCTGCGGGGTGCGCCAGCTGGCGTACAACACGCGGTTCTCCGCCGTGGTCGCCGCCCAGTCGGCGCTGAAGAGCACGGGGAGGGAGTCGACGAGCGTGGTCAGGGCCCGGTCGCCCGCCGTCGTGATGTATTTGAGTATCTCCAGCTCCGGGTACGTGCCGGGCGCCTCGCGGGTGGTCCAGATGCCCTCGACCCGCACACCGTCGACCCCCTCCAGGCTCTTGACCAGCGCCTGCCTGGGGGTGCTGTCGGGGCAGAAGATCGTGATGTCGTCCACGGCCGCACCCGCGCCCCGGTCGAGGACGGTCAGCTGGGTGATGTCGGCGCCCGCCACTCCCAGGACCTTGGTGACCTGCGCCAGGGCACCCGGTCTGTCGGGCAGTGCGACGCGCACACGAAGAAGCATCCATCCCCCATCCGCCGATGATGCCATTGACAGCCTATCCGCGAATACCGCTCACGACCGGACCTGCGCTACAACTGACGAAGTGAAGATTGGGCCGATTGGGGTTTGGCCGCCGGTGGTGCTGGCGCCGATGGCGGGCATCACGAACGCGCCGTTCCGGGTGTTGTGCAGGGAGCAGGGCGCCGGGCTGTTCGTGTGCGAGATGATCACTACGCGCGGGTTGGTCGAGCGCAACCCCAAGACGCGCAGGATGATCAGGTTCGCCGCGTCGGAGCAGCCCAGGAGCATCCAGCTGTACGGGGTCGACCCCGGCGTCGTGGGGCGGGCGGCCCGGATGATCGCCGAGGAGGACCTGGCCGATCACATCGATCTCAACTTCGGGTGCCCGGTGCCCAAGGTGACCAGGCGCGGGGGCGGGTCCGCGCTCCCGTACAAGCGGCACTTGCTGCGGCGGATCCTGCGTGAGGCGGTCACGAACGCCGGGTCGCTGCCCGTGACCATGAAGATGCGCAAGGGCATCGACGACGACCACCTGACCTATCTGGACGCCGGGCGGATCGCCGCCGAGGAGGGTGTCGCGGCGGTCGCGTTGCACGCCCGTACGGCCAGGCAGCACTACGGCGGGGTCGCCGACTGGGACGCCATCGCCCGGCTCAAGGAGGCCGTGCCGGAGATCCCCGTGCTCGGGAACGGCGACATCTGGTGTGCCGACGACGCCCTGCGGATGGTGGCGCGCACCGGGTGCGACGGCGTGGTGGTCGGGCGCGGTTGCCTGGGGCGGCCATGGTTGTTCAAGGACCTGGAGAACGCGTTCAACGGCAACCCCGAGCGGGCCCGCCCCACGCTCGGCGACGTGGCCCAGATGATGGCCAGGCACGCCGAGGGGCTGACCGAGTGCTTCGACGTCGAGCGGTACGCGGTGGCGGACTTCCGCAAGCACGTCGGCTGGTATCTGAAGGGGTTCATGGTCGGGAGCGAGCTGCGGCGGGAGCTGGCCACGGCCGAGTCGCTCGACGGGCTGCGCGAGGGGCTGGCGAAGCTGGAGCACGACCAGCCGTGGCCGCCCAACACCGACACACCGCGGGGCAAGTCAGGCGAGCGGTCCAAGGTGCATCTTCCCGACGGGTGGCTGGACGACCCGTGGGACTGCGTCGTGCCTGAAGACGCCGAATCCGATGTTTCCGGCGGTTAGTGCGGACCGGCCACCTCGGTGCCGCAAGGTCCGCCGCCCACGGCCCGCTCCAGCTGGATGCGCTCGCCGGACATGGTGAGCGTCGGGTAGTACTCGGCGATCCGCTCCGCCGAGCGGCCGGTGTAGTGGCAGATGAAGCTGCGCCTGAAGCGGTCGGCCGTGCTGTTCGGCTCCGAGCCGTGCACCAGGCTGCCGTTGAAGAACAACACGTCGCCCGGGTCCATGTCGACCGGCACCTTCTTTAGCCCGGGCGGCGGCGGCACGTACTCCCTGGTGAACGAGACGTCCTGGTCGGCCTCCTCCGGGCAGAACAGGTCCATCAGGTGCGTGCCCGGCACCACCTCCAGGCCACCGTTCGCCCGGTCCACCCGGTCGAGCGCCACCCACGCGGCCACGCAGGTGCCCGGCTCGACGCGGAGGTAGAAGTTGTCCTGGTGCAGCGCCTGGCCCCTGGCGCCCGGCGGCTTGAAGTAGAACATGCTCTGGGCTGCTATCGGCTCCTCGCCGAGTATGTCGTGGAGTATCGCGGCGATGCGCGTGTCCAGGAGGTAGCGCAGGGCCAGGTCGTTCACCTCGTGGGGGTGCATGATGCGCGGGTATTCGCGCAGGATGTCGTACGGCCGCCCGGGCTCCTGCGGCTGCGGCGCGAAGTGACCCGGGATCGGGCCCCCGGCGTGCATCGCCATGAACTCCTCGCGCAGCCTGGCCACCTCTTCCTGGGCGAGGAGGCCGGGCACCAGCATGTATCCCTGTTCGTGGAAATCGTCGATCCTCATGTATTTCACGCTAAGGAACCGGATCGGGTAACGGTATGCCTGTGATTGCTGAGGACATGTCCGTTCCTGCTGCCGAGCTGATGATCGTCGGCCACTACGACAAGCTCCCCGGGTACGCGACGCGGCGGCCGGCGGGGTCGCCCAGCTGGCTGCTGCTGTGGACGCAGGCGGGCGCGGGGACGGTGGCGCAGGGCGGAGCGCCGTTCGAG
>NZ_VCKY01000354.1 GCF_005889735.1 Nonomuraea turkmeniaca | reverse complement strand
AGTCATGGCTCGGAGCCTTTAGTCTGTGGGTAGGCCGGGGTTGTCCTCGGAAGGGTTGGACGGCTGTAGGAGCTCACGGTGTTCGGACTCGGGTGGGCGGAGATCGGAGCGCTGATCGTTCTGGCGCTGCTCGTCTTCGGTCCCGAAAAACTGCCTCAGGCCGCCGCGCAGGCCGGTAAGACGCTGCGCAATCTGCGCCGGATGGCGAACAATGCCCGCGACGATCTTCGCGCGGGCCTGGGTCCGGAGTTCCAGAACTTCGACCCGGCCGACCTCAACCCGCGCAACTTCGTGCGCAAGCACCTCCTCGACGACATCGAGGAGGACTGGAACGACAAGTCGAAGGAGCTGGAGCCGGCCACGACGGCGCCGTACACGTCGGACTCGGTCGTGGACGAGCTGGGTCACGGCGAGGTCCCGCCCTACGACTCGGAAGCGACCTGACGGCCGGCCCCGAGTACAGTTCTGAGATGTGAGCGACATCACCGCGGCCATCGGGGAAGGCGCCAAGAAGTCCAGCATCCTCTGGCTCACCCTCGACCGGCCTCGCCTGGCCTGGCACACGTGGCACGACGGGGCGATCTACCTGGTGACCGGTGGTGAGGAGCAGCGACTGCCGGGTCTGGAGGCTCTGGAGCGGGTTCATGTGACGCTGCGGAGCAAGGACAACGGCGCGCGGCTGGTCGAGTTCGACGCGGCCGTGTCGGTGGTCGATCAGGCCGCGGCGGCCGACGCCGTGGCGGTGCTGGCCAAGGAGCGGCTCAACGCGCGTGACAGCGAGCACCTCACCGAGCGCTGGGCTCGCGAGTCCGTCGTCCTGCGACTCACCCCCGAGGGCTAGACCCGGACGGCTGCCGCGGACTTCTCGACGGTGTCCACCGGGGAATGCTGGGGAGCGGCGGAGGCGGTTTGGGCGAGGAGGGCGCCCGACAGGACGATCAGGCCGCCGACGATCTGGAAGACGCCGAGTGTCTCGCCGAGCAGCGCCCAGGCCACGAGCGCGCCGCCGATGACCTCAAGGGACGCGACCGTGGCGCCCACCGCGGCCGACAGCCGCCGCACGGCGTTCACTCCGAGGATGTACGCGATGACGGTGGCGATGAGCACCATCCACAGGTACGCGGCGAGCACCGGCAGCGTCAGCCCGCCCTCCGACGGCGTGGCCGCGGCGGTGAAGGCGTCCCACGGGATGTTCCAGGGACGGGCGAACGGGATCAGCACCACGGACGCCCCCGTCATGCCCCAGGCGATCAGCCCGAGCGGGTCCACGTCGTCGCCGAAGCTATCGCTCATGAGGAAATATCCGGCGCAGCACGCCCCGGCCAGCAGCCCCAGCAGCAGGCCCAGCGCGTCGAGCTGCAACCCCTGCCACGCCTCGACGACGATCCCGAGGCCCACGACCGCGACGACCGCGCCCACGTAGGCGGCCCGCGCGAGCCGGACCTTGCGCACCACCCGTACCCAGGCCACCACCATCACCGGAGCCATGAACTCCAGCAGCAGCGCCACCCCCACGGGCAGCCGCGTGATCGCGACGAAGTACAGCGACTGCACGCCGGCCACCGCCATGACCGCGTAGAGCCCGAAGAACGGCAGCCTGGAGCGCGGGATCCGCAGCGCTTGCGGCCGGACCACGGCCAGTACGGCGAGCAGCAGCAGCCCCGCGCCCGCCATCCGCGTCCAGACGGCCTCGATCGGTGCCAGTCCAGCGGTGATGAGGTATTTGGCCATGGGCCCCGAGAACGCGAAACAGCATGAAGACACGAATGCGAGCGCGAGCCCCGCATACCTCATCGCACACCACCAGATACGTAATGACCGTTATACGGGTTTGATACTGACACGCCGGGCGTCCCGGGCGCAACGGGGCAGCGCTGTTAGCCTGGCCACGTGAAGATCTTCGTGGCCCGGCTGCCCGGGACCCCGGTCTTCGACCCGGCAGGGGATCAGATCGGCCGGGTCAGGGACGTCGTGGTCGGCCTGCGCATCGGCCGCCGGCCCACCGTCCACGGCCTGGTGGTGGAGGTGCAGCCGCGCCGCCGGGTGTTCCTGCCCATCACCCGCGTACGCCGCATCGAGCCGGGCGCCGTCGTCTTCACCGGCCGCATCAACATGCGCAGGTTCGAGCAGCGCGCCACCGAGACGCTGGTCGTCGGCGAGATACTGGACCTTTCCGTAACCGTCGACGGCGAGCCCATGACCGTCTACGACGTGGCCATGGAGCAGATCAAGCCGTCCACCTGGGAGATCACCCGGGTGGCCGTCTACAAGGGCAGGCGGCGCGAGCCGCGCACCGTGGACTGGAGCGAGGTGGCCGGGTTCGACAAGCTCCAGAAGGATCAGGGGGCGGCCGGGCTGATCGCGGCGTTCGAGTCGATGCGCGCCGCCGACATGGCCAGCGCCCTGCACGAGCTGCCGAGCAAGCGGCGCGTCGAGATCGCCCGCGCGCTCAACGACGACCGCCTGGCCGACGTGCTGGAGGAGCTGCCGCCCGACGACCAGATCGGCATCCTCGGCACGCTGGAGCCGGAGCGGGCGGCCGACGTCCTGGAGGAGATGGGCCCCGACGACGCCGCCGACCTGCTGCACGACCTGCCCGACGAGCAGGCGGCCAAGCTGCTGGCGCTGATGGAGCCGGGGGAGGCGGCCCCGGTCCGGCGGCTGCTGACGTACCCGGAGGACAGCGCGGGCGGCGTGATGACCAGCGAGCCGGTGATCCTGCCGCCCACCGCCACGGTGGCCGAGGCGCTCGCGCACATCAGGCAGCAGGACCTGACGCCCGCGATCGCCGCACAGGTCTACGTGGCCCGGCCGCCCACCGAGACGCCAACGGGGACGTACCTGGGCGTCTCGCACTTCCAGCGGCTGCTGCGCGAGCCGCCGTCCACGCTGCTCGGCGCGGTGCTCGACCCGTCGATCGACCCGATCAGGCCGGCGTTCACGCTGATCGAGGTCACCGCCTACCTGGCCAACTACAACCTCGTCGCGGCCCCGGTCGTGGACGAGCTCGGCAGGCTCGTCGGCGCGGTGACCGTGGACGACGTCCTGGACCACCTGCTTCCCGAGGACTGGCGCGAAGGGGCGCACTATGACAGCTGAACGACTGGACCAGCCCCGTGCGCTGCGCCGCTCGCTGCGGCCGCATTACGACCCTGAGGCGTTCGGCCGCCTGTCGGAGCAGATCGCCCGTTTCCTCGGCACGGCCAGGTTCCTCGTCTACATGACCGTGTTCGTGGCGGTGTGGGTGTCCTGGAACGTCCTCGCGCCCCCGAACCTCAAGTTCGACCCCTACCCGTTCATCTTCCTCACGCTCATGCTGTCGCTGCAGGCGAGCTATGCCGCGCCGCTGATCCTGCTGGCGCAGAACCGGCAGGACGATCGGGACCGCATCCAGTACGAGCACGACCGCGAGGTCGCCGACCGCAACCAGGCCGAGATCGAGTACCTGACCCGCGAGATCGCGGGGCTGCGCATGGCCATCAACGAGGTCGCCACCCGCGACTACCTGCGCGCGGAGCTCGGCCGGCTGCTGGAGGAGCTCAAGGAGCCCCGCCACTGATGTCCAGCTTGCCGAGCATGGCCCGGATCTGGGCGATCTCGCCGCCGCCGAGCATGTCGAGGAACTGGCTCCGGATGCCGCGCAGGTAGGTCGGGGTCGCCTCGGCCAGGCGCGCGGCGCCGGCGTCCGTCAGCACCGCGAACAGCCCGCGCGCGTCGTCGGCGCACGCCTCCCTCGACACCAGCCCTTCACGCTGGAGCCGGTCGATCAGCCTGGTCAGGCCGCTGCGAGAGAGCAACACGCGGTCGGCGAGATCGTTCATGCGCAGCCGCCGCCCGGGCGCCTCGGCCAACTGCATGAGCACCTCGTACGAGGCCAGCGGCAGATCGTGGGCGACGAGCAGCTCGGCCTCCAGGTGGCGCGTGATGCGCACCTGGGCACGCTGCAGCAGCCGCCAGACCGTCAGCTCCTCGGCGGTCAGGCCGTCGTCGCGCAGGAGAGTCACGGAGTAACCTTAAGACGTTGTTGCATGGACATCTAACAGCATGGATTAACCCAGCGCGGCCTCCGGTTCATACCATGGAGGGGCACCCTCGCTGGCGTCCAGCGCCTGTCACACATATACCGACCCAGCCGACTAAGGAGGTACGGCACTCACTCGTGCCGAGACTTCGATGGCACCAACCCAGGAACTGGTGACGGCGGCCCTGTCCACCGTCATCGACCCCGAGATCCGTCGCCCGATCACGGACCTCGAGATGGTCAAGAGCATCGAGATCGCTCCCGATGGGGCGGTGCGGGTGGGCGTCTACCTCACCGTGTCCGGATGTCCGATGAAAGACACCATCCGGCGCGACGTGACGAACGCCGTCTCCAAGGTCGAAGGCGTGACCGGCGTCCAGATCGAGCTCGACGTCATGAGCACCGAGCAGCGCAAGAAGCTGCAGACCATGCTGAGGGGCAACCGCGGGCCTGAGAAGGAGATCCCGTTCAACCAGCCGGGCTCGCTGACCCGCGTGTTCGCGGTGGCCAGCGGCAAGGGCGGGGTCGGCAAGTCGTCGGTGACGGTCAACCTGGCCGCCGCCATGGCCGCGAGCGGCCTCAAGGTCGGCATCGTCGACGCCGACATCTACGGCCACAGCATTCCTCGCATGCTGGGCGCCGCCGAGAAGCCCACCAAGGTCGAGGACATGATCATGCCGCCGGTGGCGCATGACATCAAGGTCATCTCGGTCGGCATGTTCAAGCCCGAGGGCAACACGCCGGTGGTCTGGCGCGGGCCGATGCTGGACCGGGCACTCCACCAGTTCCTGGCCGACGTCTACTGGGGCGACCTCGACGTCCTCCTGCTCGACCTGCCCCCGGGCACCGGCGACATCGCCATCTCGGTCGCACAGCGGCTGCCGTCCGCGGAGATCCTGGTGGTGACGACACCGCAGATGGCCGCCGCCGAGGTGGCCGAGCGGGCCGGATCCATCGCGGCCCAGACCCACCAGCAGATCGCCGGCGTCATCGAGAACATGGCGTGGCTGCCCTGCCCGCACTGTGACGAGCGCATCGCGGTGTTCGGCGAGGGCGGCGGCCAGATCGTGGCCGACGCGCTGACCCGCACGCTGGGGGCCCGGGTGCCGCTGCTCGGCCAGGTGCCGATCGATCTGCGGCTGCGCGAGGGCGGCGACGAGGGCAAGCCGCTGGTCCTGACGGATCCCGACTCGCCGGCGGCGACCGAGCTGCTCAAGATCGCGTCCGGGTTGAGCAAGCGTTCCTCCAGCCTGAAGGGACTCCAGCTGGGTCTGGCGCCTCGGCGGTGAGCCAGTAGCGTGTGGCGCATGCGCTCACGTCGTTCGGTGCTGGCCGTGCCCGGCAGCAACCCGCGTTTTCTGGAGAAAGCCCAGATCCTGCCGGTGGACGAGGTCTTTCTCGACCTGGAGGACTCCGTCGCGCCCTCGGCCAAGAACGAGGCGCGACGGAACGTCGTCGCAGCGCTGCGCGAGGGCGACTGGACCGGCAAGACGCGGGTGGTCAGGGTCAACGACCTCACGACGCAGTGGACGTACCGGGACGTGATCGAGACCGTCGAGGGCGCCGGCGAGTTCCTCGACTGTGTGATGTTGCCCAAGGTGCAGGACCCCACGGAGGTCGTCTGGCTCGACACGCTGCTCACGCAGATCGAGAAGGCCATGGGCTACGAGGTCGGCCGCATCGGCATCGAGGCGCAGATCGAGAACGCCCGCGGCCTGGTCAACGCCGACGCCATCGCCGGGTCGTCCAGACGTCTGGAGACGCTGGTGTTCGGCCCCGCGGACTTCATGGCCTCGATCAACATGCGCACGCTCGTCGTCGGCGAGCAGCCGCCCGGCTACGACGAGGGCGACGCCTACCACTACATCCTCATGCGGCTGCTCATGGCGGCCAGGACACACGACCTTCAGGTGATCGACGGGCCCTACCTGCAGATCAAGGACGTCGACGGCTTCAGGCGGGTGGCCAGGAGGTCGGCGGCGCTCGGGTACGACGGCAAGTGGGTGCTGCACCCCTCCCAGGTGGACACGGCCAACGAGGTGTTCTCGCCGGCGCAGGAGGACTACGACCACGCCGAGCTGATCCTGGAGGCGTACGAGTACTACACCACCGTGGAGAAGCGCGGCGCGGTCATGCTGGGCGACGAGATGATCGACGAGGCCTCACGGAAGATGGCGCTCGTCGTGGCCGCCAAGGGGCGGGCGGCCGGGCTCGTCCGGACGAAGAGCTTCACACCTTGATGCCGATGGCGGTGAAGAACCAGAACGACGACGTCAGCCAGAGCCCCACCAACGCCGTGAACGCCAGCCCGCCGAGCACCGGCAGCGTCCACCCTGGCGTGTCCCGCTTGGGCAGGGCCAGCATCTTCGCGGTGAACACGCCGTAGAAGAAGCAGCCGAGCAGGGAGTGCGCGAGCACGCGGGGCACGTCGTACTGCAGGCCCAGGGCGTACAGGCAGTGGAAGGCGACCGGGATCGTCAGCAGGAACGCCAGCCGCCCCGACCAGCGGTGCACGACGGGCGGGATGGTGACCCCGAGCTTGCCCCACATCGACAGGGCCGACACGACCTGCACGAACGCCAGCACGAACGCGCCCGTCGTCAGCCACACCTTCATCGGCAGCGCGGCGGAGAAGCCGGCCACGCCGACCGCGAACCCGGTGGGCGTGTGCACCCGGCCGTACACGCCGAGCGCGAGCACGACCAGGCCGCCGGCCAGCAGCGGCACCAGTAACGCGGTCAGGCTGCGCGAGGGGCGCTGGTGAATGGCGGTCATTGCATCTCCTCGATGAAGCCGTCGACGTCCTGTGGGTAGACCGTGGTGTCACCGACGGTCAGCGGCGCGGTCGGCTGCTGGTCGTTCAGCTCGGGGACCGGCACCCGGCTCCCGCCCTCGGTGGCGGCGCCGACCGTGGTGTAGCCGCCGTTCGGGTTCTTCACGCGGATCCAGCCGGCCTTGAACTGGGCGCCGCGGACGAGCGCGGTGGCCCGGTACAGGCCCGACGGCTTGACGACCGTCGGCGCGACGAAGCTCCACTTCTTGCCGCCGAGGGAGACCCAGCCCTTGGCCCGGCCGCCGCCCAGCTCGGCGTTCACGTTGCCGCCGGCGACGCCCTTCAGGCTCACTCCGTCAGCGGTCTGGCTGCCCTTGAACCAGGCCTCCGTGCGGCCGTCGCAGAAGTAGCCGATGGCCTTGCCGTCTCTGATCGAGATCGCGATGAGGGCGCCGTTGCCCTTGACGCGGCCGCCGTAGTCGGCCTTCTCGATCCGCTTCGCCTCCGACTTCGCAGGCGAGGGTGACGGCTGTGCGGTGTTCTCCTCCGCCGCGGGCGCTTCCGCGGCGGGGTTGTTGTCTGCGGCGGCCGTGGTGTTCGCCGCCGGTGTCGCGGTGATGCTGGCGACACCGAGCCCCGCGGCGAGCACAGCTCCCGCCGCGAGGGTGATGACAGGTCCCAGCCTTGACATGGATT
The DNA here is from genome assembly GCF_005889735.1 of Nonomuraea turkmeniaca. Taxonomy (GTDB): domain Bacteria; phylum Actinomycetota; class Actinomycetes; order Streptosporangiales; family Streptosporangiaceae; genus Nonomuraea; species Nonomuraea turkmeniaca. The sequence goes on along the minus strand of NZ_VCKY01000354.1, from coordinate 610 downwards.
GCTCCCAGGGTCGAAATGCCTCTGGCACCGAGCATCCGCCTAAAAGGGCGCCCCGTCTGTGAACTAATGCGCACCAGACGGACAGAATAGAGAGATGCAGGAGAATCCGGGGCCCCCTCTTCCCTACGACATGCGATATTCCGCCCCGTCGCGGTCCTGGTTTCTGCCGACGCCTCGCGGGGCGCGCTACGACCACCTCGCCAGGAACGCGGCCGCCAGGCCGTGGCGGTCGATCGTCGGCACGATCGCGATCGCCGCCCTCTTCATCGTGGTCGCGGCGGTGGTGTTGTCTGCCGGGGCGGTGATGGCGACGTTGCTCGGCATCCCCGCACCGCTCGACGCCGAGCAATTGTTCGGCGATCCGGTGTTCGGGCTGGCGGTGACGTTGTTGTCGCTCGCCCTCGTGCTCCCCTTCGTGTTCGGGGCTGTGGCGGTCATGCAGCGGCGTCGTCCGGGGACGCTGTCGTCGGTGGCCGGGCGGCTGCGCTGGGCCTGGCTGATGGCCTGCGTCGGGTTGGCGATCCTGACGCTCGTACTCGGACAGATCGTGCAGATGGTCGCCCTGGCGGTCAGCGGCGAGGAGTATGCCGGCATTTTCGGGTGGGTGGGG